>JBBRXP010000008.1:0-60753 GCA_038238555.1 Chthoniobacterales bacterium
AGGCCAAGCCGATGAAGCCGGAGGCGAAAGGCTTCGCACAACAGCGGCAATCACTCCGGCCACCTGCCTTTCTGATGACTGATTCCGTCGCCAGAAAAATGTCCTTTCTCGACCGTTACCTCACGGTCTGGATCTTCGCCGCGATGGGTGTGGGCGTGGCGCTCGGTCACTTCGTCCTCGCTGATCCCGAGGCGTTCTTCGCGCCGATGACCGTCGGCACGACGAACCTGCCCATCGCCATCGGCCTCATCCTCATGATGTATCCGCCGCTCGCGAAGGTGAAATACGCCCAGCTTCCCAAGGTCTTCGCCAACACCCGCATCCTCACCCTTTCGCTGGTGCAAAACTGGCTCGTCGGTCCGGTGCTCATGTTCCTGCTCGCGGTCACGCTGCTGCGCGATCATCCCGATTACATGGTCGGCCTCATCCTCGTCGGCATCGCGCGCTGCATCGCGATGGTGCTCGTCTGGAACGACCTCGCGAAGGGGAGCCGCGAATACGCCGCCGGCCTCGTCGCGCTCAACAGCATCGCGCAGATCCTTTTCTACAGCGCCTTCGCGTGGCTCTTCATCACCGTGCTGCCGCCGTATTTCGGGCTCGAAGGAAAGGTCGTGCAGATCAAAATGGTGGACATCTTTTGGAGCGTGATGATCTACCTCGGCATCCCGTTCGCCGCCGGTGTGCTCAGCCGCATCATCCTCGTCCCGCTGAAGGGCGAGGAATGGTATGAGCACAAGTTCATCCCGCGCATCTCGCCGCTCACACTGGCCGCGCTGCTCTTCACCATCGTCGTGATGTTCACCTTCAAAGGGAACGCCATCGTCGAGCTGCCGCTGGATGTCGTGCGGATCGCCATCCCGCTCACGATCTACTTCGCGATCATGTTCCTCGTCAGCTTCTTCATGGCGAAGCGGCTCGGCGCCGATTACCCGCGCTCCACCACGCTCGCCTTCACCTCGGCGGGCAACAACTTTGAACTCGCCATCGCCGTGGCCATCGCGGTCTTCGGCATCAAATCCGGCGTCGCCTTCGCCGCCGTGGTCGGCCCGCTCATCGAGGTGCCCGTCCTCATCGGCCTCGTGCATGTCGCCCTGCGCTTCCGGCGCGGTTTCGCCCCGGAACTGCGCGGCGAGTCATCTCTCTCATCATGAAAATCCCGAACCTCCGCCGCGTCCTGCCGTGGCTCATCGTTGCCGTCATTGCGGGCGCAGTGGTTTACCGGGTGAAATTTGCGCCCGGCGCCGTGGCTGCGCACCAGGTCGCGAAAGGCGCGATCGTCGGGGAAGTCATGGGCACTGGCACGCTGGAGGCGCGGGTGAAAACGACCATCGGCGCACGCATTCAGGAGCAACTGATGGAGGTGCTCGCGGATCAGGGCGACACGGTGAAAAAGGATCAGGTTCTCGCCCGGCTCGATGACGCGGAGATCACCCAACAGGTCGCCGTCGCCGACGCCACGCTGGCTGCGACGCGCAGCACGGCCGAGCGCGTCACCGCCGATCTGGCCCGCTCCGAAGCGGTGCTCGCACTGGCCCGGCTCGATCACGAGCGGACGGCGGGGCTGCTGGCGACCAAGGCCGTTTCAAAGTCCGACGCGGACAAAACCGCCGAAGGACTCCGCGTTGCCGAGGCCGACATCAAGCGCTCCACTGCGGCCATCGCCGAGGCGCAGGGCCAGGTGCTCATGGCGGAGAAAAATCTCCTCTACCGCAAAGAACAGCGCGCCTTCACCGAGATCCACGCGCCTTACGATGGGCTCATCATCCGCCGCGACCGCGATCCCGGCGACGTGCTCGTGCCGGGCGCGTCGCTCATGCAGATCATCTCGCTCAGCGAAATCTGGGTCAGCGCCTGGGTCGATGAAACCGCGATGCCCGCACTCGCCACCGGCCAGTCGGCGCGCATCGTTTTCCGCTCCGAGCCAGGGCACAGTTATCCCGGCACCGTGTCGCGTCTCGGGCGCGAGACGGATCGCGAGACGCGCGAATTTCTTGTCGATGTCCGCATCACGGAGATGCCGAAGAACTGGACCATCGGCCAGCGCGCCGAAGTCTTCATCGAGACAGGACGCGAGGCCGATGCGGTGCTGCTGCCTCCGGCCTTTGTCGTCTGGAAGGCCGGACGCGCTGGTGTTTTCGTGGATGAAGCGGGACGCGCGAAATGGCGGGAAGTCACGCCCTGTCTGCGCAGCGCACAGCACCTCGCCATCACCAAAGGTCTGACCGCCGGCGAGCAGGTCGTGCGTCCACCCGACGGCCAGAAAACCGCGCTCACCGACGGCCAGCGGATCAAGCTGCCATGAACCTCGCCGTCCGAGACATCCGCCACAACGCAGGTCGTTTTGCCTTCACCACGGTCGGCATCGGCATGTTGCTCATGCTGGTCATGGGCATGGGCGGAATTTATCGCGGCCTCATCTTCGAGGCGACGCTGCTCGTGGATCGCGTGGGCGCGGACCTGTGGGTCGTGCAGGGGAGCACGCGCGGACCGTTCGCGGAAATCTCCCGGCTTCCGGCCAATCTCGAAGACCGCGTGCTCGCCGTTCCGGGCGTCGCGCGCGCCCGCCGCTTTGTCTCCCACACCATCCAGCGCGAGCATCTCGGAAGGCCGCTGCGCATGGTCGTGCAAGGGCTCGCGTGGCCAGATGATCAGGGCGAATGGGTGCCGCTCGTCGCAGGCCGTCCGCTGCGGCAGGCGCATTACGAGATGATCGCCGACCAATCGCTCGGCCTCCCCCTGGGCGAGAAAATCAAACTCGGCAAGGATGTCTATGAAGTCGTCGGCCAGACGCGCGGCCTGGTGGGCACCGGCGGCGACGGCCTCACCTTCTTCACCGCCAGCGACGCTCTCGCGATCCAGTTCGACGTGCCCGGCGAGGCGGTGCGCCTGGAACGCGCCGCGCGCCGCGCCCGCACGGAAGACATGGATCTAGGCCGCCTCCAGCCTCTGCTCCTCGACCGCGTCGCGTGCCTTGCCAGCGGCCTCCCATCGCTCGCCACACCGCAGGTCAGCGCCATCCTCGTCACTCTCCAGCCGGGCGCGGATGAAGCCGCCGTCCGCAGCGTCCTCCGCACCTGGCCGGACATCACCGTCTATTCCACGCAGGAACAAAAAGACCTGCTGCTCGCCGGCATGGTGGACAAAGCGCGCCGCCAGCTCGGCCTCTTTCGCACCCTGCTCATCATCATCTCCACCATCGTCATCGCGCTCATCATCTACACCCTCACGCTCGATAAAATCCGCGACATCGCGCTGCTCAAACTCATCGGCGCGCGCAACACCGTCATCGGCGGACTCATTCTCCAGCAGGCTTTGCTCATGGGCGCAGTCGGCTACGCGCTCGCCTGGATCATGGGGCTGTATGTGTTTCCCCACTTCCCGCGCCGCGTGCTGATTGATCCCGCGGACCTCACCAGCCTCGCGCTCATCGTCGTCGTCATCTCCACGCTCGCCAGCCTGATCGGCATTTGGAAAGCGCTGCGCGTCGAGCCCAACACCGTCCTCGCCGTATGACCTCGCCCGCCGCGCAGCAGCCCGCCATCGAGGTCGCCAACCTCCGCAAAGTCTATGGCCGCGGCCATACCGAAGTCGTCGCCATCCGCGATGCGACGCTGCAAATCGGGCGGGGCGAAATCGTCGGCCTGTTCGGCCCGAGCGGCTCCGGCAAATCCACGCTGCTCACCGCGATGGCGCTCATCAATCCGCCGACCGCCGGCCAGATCGCCATCGGCGGCCAGCCCGTCATGGACGGCCCGCGCGCCATGGTCGATGCCCGCGCGTTCCGCCGGCAGCACATCGGCTTCGTCTTTCAAAAGCCGAATCTCATCCCGTTCCTCACCGCGCTGGAAAATGTCCAGGTCGCGCTGGAGATTAACGACACTCCGGCGACCAAGGCCCGCGAACGCGCGCTCGAACTCCTCGACTATCTCGGCGTCCGTCCGCGCGCCGACAATCTCCCCGACGCCCTCTCTGGCGGCGAGCAGCAGCGCGTCGCCATCGCCCGCGCCCTCGCCAACGACCCCAGCATCATCCTCGCCGACGAACCCACCGCCTCGCTCGACGGCGCCCTTGGCCGGCAGGTCATGGAACTCTTCGCCAAAGTCGCCCACGAGCGCCACGCCGGCGTCCTCGTCGTCACCCACGACGCCCGCACACTCGATGTCTTCGACCGCATCCTCGACGTGGAAGACGGCGCAATCCGCGTCCGGGACAATCCGAAAGAATCCGCCTCCGCCTCATGAAAATCATCGAAATCCTCGGAGCCAACTGCGGCAAGTGCCGCGCGATGGAAGAAGGCGCCCGGAAGGCCGCCACGCGGCTCGGCTTGGAGTGCGAGATCGTGAAGGTCACCGACCCGATGAAGTTCATCGACTACGCCATTACCGCCATTCCGACGCTGGTCGTGGATGGCAAGATATTGGTGTCCGGTCGGGTGCCAGCACTGGAGGAAATGGAGACGCTCTTGAAATGAAACGGTCGCCATGAATGCATTCAATCTCACCCGCTACGCACTGCTCGCATTGGTGGCAGTGAGCCTCGGCACATGGGCGGTGCGGACGTGGCGCCCGGCTGGCGGCTCGGTCGCCACTACTGCTGCCAGCCATGCCTTGCCCGCCGACGGCGTGGTGGTGATCAACTTCCACGGCGGCACCCGCTGCGCGAGCTGCCAGGAGATCGGCAAAGAAGCGCACTCGGTGGTGGAGAAAGACTTCGCGAGCGATCTGCAAAGCGGGCGCATGACGTGGCAGGTGATCAACTACGACGAGCCCGCGAACCGGCATTACGTGCAGGACTATGGACTGGTCAGTTCCACCGTCGTCGTGGTGCGGCGCGAGCATGGGCGCGATACCACTTGGCGCCGGCTCGACGCCGTGTGGGATCACGTCTTCGACCCACCCGCGATGAATCACTACCTGCGGCGCGAGATCACCCAAGTCTCCGCCACCGCAGCCACGCCATGAATACCTTCGCCGCGGCACTGGCCGGTGCTCTCTGGCTGGGATTGCTCACCGCCATTAGTCCGTGCCCGCTGGCCACGAACATCGCCGCCATCGGCTATGTCGCCCGGTTCAGCCAGAGCGGAAGGTCGGGCCACTCGTGGCTGCCGGGGCTGCTTTACGCGGTGGGGCGAGCGGTCGCTTACACCGTGATCGGCGGTTTCATCACCTTGGGACTGCTCTCCGCGCCGACGCTTTCCAGTTCCTGCAGGAGCACATGAATCAACTGCTTGGTCCGCTGCTCGTGCTCGTGGGTATGGCCCTGCTCGGCATGTTGCCCGGTCTGCCATCATTTGGCCCCAGCCGGGGCCAGGGCTGGAATGAAAAGCTCATGTCGATGGGCCTCGTCGGTTGCGCGCTGATGGGCTTCCTGTTTGCGCTGACTTTCTGCCCGGTCTCCGCCGCCTTGTTCTTCGGCAGCCTGCTGCCACTGGCCGTGCGTGAGCACTCCGCCTGGCTCGTGCCCGCGCTTTTCGGCATCGGCTCCGCCGCCCCGGTGCTCATCTTTGCGCTCGCGCTCGCCGTGTCCCGCGAAGCCGCAGGGCGCGCCTCCAACGTCTGCAAAAAGTCGAACGCTGGATCGCCCCCGTCAGCGGCTGGGCGCTGGTGGCCATCGGGGTGTGGATGTGCCTGCATCATTCCCTGCGCGTGGTCTGATGCGACACCCTTTTCCGACCAATGGACGATTCACTAGAAGCCGGCACCTGCGGTTGTCACACCGATGAGCAGCGCGCGGCCAGCGATCCCGCCTACCGGCGTGCGCTCTGGATCGTGGTCCTGCTGAATCTGGGTTTCGGCGTGGTGGAAATCTTCGGTGGATTCTTTGCGCGCAGTCAGGCGCTCAAGGCGGACGCGCTCGACTTTCTCGGCGACGGCTCGATCACGCTGATCGGGCTGTTCGCTCTCGCGTGGGTTGCGCGGATCCGGGCGCGGGTGGCCTTGACGCAGGGGTGCTTCCTTGCGGCTCTGGGCCTTGGCGTTATCGCCGCGGCGATCTGGCGTTCGATGAATGCCATCCCGCCGGAGGCCGATCTCATGGGCGGCCTGGGCGTCGCGGGACTGCTCGTGAACCTCAGCGCTGCACTCGCTCTCCTGCGTTTCCGGGAAGGTGGCGACGCCAACGCTCGCGCGATCTGGCTCTTCAGCCGCAACGACGCGCTGGCCAACCTCGCGGTGATCATCGCCGCCGCACTCGTCGCCGGGCTCAAGAGCGCGTGGCCTGACCTGCTCGTCGCCGCCGTCATTGCACTCCTTTTTCTCCACTCCGCGTGGGCGATCATCCGCGACGCGCTGGCGGAGCAAAAAGCGCTGCATTCGCACGGGCAATAAACCCGTTCCCGCCGCCGACGACGAACCAAGGCAGGCACAGCCATTCCGCCGAGGAAGGGCCGACGCAGCTTGGCTCCGCCGCGACCCGGGGCTTCGGCGACGAAAGCCGCTCAGCGGAAGCGCGCAAAGCATTTTTCCCCCACCGCACGGCGCAGCCTCCGGCGTGAAACCGCCAGCGCATTAGGTGCCCGCTACAGCGAGGGTTGGAGAGCCTCTCCACGGCAGGCGCGGCGACGTTTGCGCGAGAGCTGGTGCCCATAATGCGACCCCAAGAAATGCGGAGTCTTTCCGGGCGGATGCGTAGCGGCGAATCAGCGGCCTGCGAAGCTGTGCTCGTGAGTTTCCGAAAAGCGATCTCCGCCAAACGTCCCTTCAAACAATGAACGACCTGACCGTCGAGCTAAGCACCCCGAGTAGCCGCGTTTTTACCGCGACAGCGTCGTCGATCGATGTGCGCACCGAGGATGGCAGCGTTCATATCACCTCTCGCGAAGAGAGTTATCTGAACATGCTCAACGCGACCGAGATCACACTCCAGACTGCGGACGGCCCTTGTGTCTTCATGCTGGAGAACGCGGTCGCGGGGCTGAAGGGGCGCACCTTCACCGTCCTCGCGGAAAGCATCCGCCGCGTCGAACCGGAAGCCTTCGCCGAGCCGGCCGCCTGAAGCCGTCTTACCCTCTTAACCCGCCAAAAACCCCATGGACCTCAGCACGACCTACCTCGGAATGAAGCTGCGCACGCCATTGGTGCCGTCGGCTTCGCCGTTGTCCGAAAATCTCGACAACATCAAGCGCATGGAGGATGCGGGAGCGTCGGCGATCGTCTTCCATTCGCTCTTTGAAGAGCAGATTCGCGCCGATTGTTACGAGCCACACGCGGGGCTGCCGCGCGCTCGCGAGCCCTACCCGGAGGCACTCACCTATTTTCCCGAGCGGGCGAAATTTGAAGTCACCTTGGAGGATTACCTCACGCACATCGCACGCGCAAAGGAAGCGGTAAAGATCCCGATCATTGGCAGCATCAATGGCTCGACCTTCGGCAGTTGGACAACCTTCGCGCAGCAGATCGAGCAAGCTGGGGCGAACGCGCTGGAGCTGAATATTTACTCGGTGCCGACAGACTCGCAGGTCACCGCTGACGAAATCGAAACGAAATACTCGGTGATTCTCGCGTCGTTGAAAGGGCAGTTGGGAATCCCCGTCGCGGTAAAGCTCAGCCCATACTTTACGAACCTCTCGCACTTTACCCGGCGGCTCGATGAGAGCGGCGCGGATGGGCTCGTGCTCTTTAATCGCTTTTACCAGCCGGACATCGATCTCGAGAACCGCGAAGTCTTTCCAAACGTGATCCTGAGCACGCCGACAGCCATGCGGCTTCCACTGCGCTGGATCGCGATTCTGCGCGGACGCATCCGGGCCAGCCTCGCGGCAACCAGCGGCATTCACCGAGCGACGGATGCGCTAAAGATGCTCATGGCTGGCGCGGACGTGACGATGCTGTGCTCCGCTCTGCTCGCGCGCGGCATCGAGCACATCGGCACCGTCGAGCGCGAGATGCGCGAATGGATGGATCAGCACGAATTCGAATCGGTCGAACAACTCAAGGGCTGCCTGAGCCAGGAGAATTGCCCGGACCCGGCTGCCTTCGAGCGCGCGCAGTATCTGCGCGGCGTTTCGACCGCGCGGGTCAGGGGTGCCCAGAACGAAGTTCCGGGAGACGCGGTGAGCGCGAGCAGCGGCTTGTTTCTGAATGTCGGGACGGTGACTCGCAGGGAGCTACGCGAGAGGGCCGTGGAGCTCGCAGTCACTGACGGCCGATCCGCGCAGGACGCTTCCAACGCCGACTGGGAGCAGGCCAAACGTGAAGTATCGGGCGCGCCGGACTTGGCCCCCGGAACTCAACAACCCAAAGCTTAACTATGAAGACGACAGCAACCAGGCAAGCACCCCAATCGACCCCGCCGCTCAGCGGCTCACATCTGCGCACTTATCAAGCGATCTTCCAACATCCGATCTCAAGCAATTTGGGGTGGCATGATGTCCACGCTCTGTTTCGTCAGCTAGGGGAGCTCCACGAGGAAGCGAATGGCAATCTAAAGGTCACGCGCAACGGCCAGTCCTTGGTCCTGCACCCGCCGCACACAAAAGATGTCTCCGAGAAAGAGGAGGTCATTTCTCTGCGGCACTTTCTTGAGCGTTCGGCGATACCAGCCGCAGCAACTAATGCGGAAACGCATTGGCTGCTCGTGATCGATCATCGAGAGGCGCGCATTTTCCGATCTGAAATGCACGGCACAGTTCCTCAGCAGATTCTCCCCCACGAGCCCGACGACTACTTTCGCCATGCCAGTAACTCGAAGGATTCTTCGAGAGGTAAGGAAAAGCCGGACCCGAACAGCTTTTTCGAGCCGGTCGCCAAGGCGCTGCAGGGCGACGGACAGATCCTCGTCTTCGGCACTGGCACAGGCATGAGCAGCGAAATGGAGCAGTTCACGGCGTGGACGCAGACACATTACCCGGAAGTAGCCGCGAGGATCATCGACGCGCTCGTGGTGGATGAAAGCCACCTGACCCACGACCAGCTTCTCGCGAAAGCGCGGGAATACTACGCAAACACCCAAGCGTCCAAATCATGAAAGCCGTCATTCCAGACACCTTGCAGTCTTAATCTTATGTCCATTAGCGAGATCATCGAAACATTCGGAGAAGGCGAGGGCGAGACGGAGGTCTGCGCCACTGCCGAGACGCAATACGATTCATCCGCCCAAAAGGTCTCGGTCGCGCTGGATAGCTTCGCGCGTTGCGTCGCGGCATCCGGCAATCGCGAGCACCAAACGCCGCCGTGGCTTCCGCCAGCCGAGCATGTCACCGAACACCTTGGGTCCGACGAAGCGGAGGCGTTCACCAAAGATGTTTTCCATAGCTGGGTGAGAAAGGTGCGCGCCACCATTCCGCACGAGCTGCCTTCGACAACCTGACAACCTAACAACTGAGCCAAACTATGAAAACGACCTGCTCCATCATCCTCGCCATCGTCTGCACGCCCTGGACTTTTGGTGCGATCGAGCCCAAAAGCTCAACGCCACAGCCGCCCTGTTGCCGGGAAGGCTTGGCGCCCGGCAAGTATAGCGAGAAGTCGCTATATACCCTGAACTCGCTTTGGACCTCCGACGTGGGTCGCGAGGTGAAGCTCGAAGTTCTGCGTGGCCGGCCACAGGTTATCGCGCTCTTCTTTACGAGTTGCGAGCATTCCTGCCCGCTCATCGTCGCAGACATGAAAGCGATTGAGAAAGCGCTGCCCCGCGGTGTGCGCGAGAAGGTGGACTTCCTGCTCGTGAGTATCGACCCGGAGCGCGACACGCCCGAGGCGCTCCGTGCTTTCCGAGCCAAGCATGAATTGCCGACCGAGCGCTGGACTTTGCTCCGCGGAAGCGCGGAAGCCACACGTCAGTTAGCTGGACTGGTTGGCTTCAACTACCAACCGGGTTCGCCGACGCAGTATGCGCATTCGCTGCTCATCTCCGTTTTGAATGCCTCTGGCGAAATCGTTTACCAGCAATCTGGGATCGGGAACGTGAGGGACGATGCGGTGGGAACGGTGGTGCGGCTCGTGAATCCGGTGGCCGAAGGAAAGCGATGAGCCAGCGTAATGACGATAGGTTAGCGCGAAGTCATTCTTTCAAAAGATGAAGGCGGCCGCTTTGCCAACTCGGTTCATCATCAGCGTCGCGGCAGTCGCGGCCATCATCGTCGGTGCGGGATGTGCGAACCCCGGTCAGCGCGGGGCGGCCGGTTCGTTTGCCAGCGTGCGTCCGGTGCTGGAGTCGAATTGTGTCCATTGTCACGGCCCAAATCACCTGCCCAACATGCCCGCGTTCACCGACACGCGAGCTTTGGCGCGGCTCACCGGCCCGGCTAATTGGATCGTTCCCGGCCATCCCGAACGCAGCCGTTTTTTCCAAGTCGTGACCTTCGCGGATAAACAACCCGGCGCGATGCCCCCAACGGGACACGCCATCTCGCGATCGGACGCCGCGGCTCTCCGGGCGTGGATCATGGCCGGCGCTCCGGTGCCGGACGGTGCTCCAATCGTGCTCACGCCGCGTGGCGAAGGGCCGCACTCCAGTTGAGACACGATGACCGACTCACCGCACCGATCCGCTTCTGAGGCATCGGGATCAGACATCCTTCAGAACGAGCTGGCCGTTGAAAAAGACGCCTACCTGCGCCTCGCTGCGGACTTCGATAACTACCGCAAACGCACCCGGCGCGACGCTCAGCAACAAGCTGCGGCAGAAAAGGAATCCTTCATTCGCGAGCTGTTGCCCGTGCTCGATAACCTGGAACGCGCGCTGGTCGGCGAGCAACCCGGTTCCTACGAGCAAATGTATCAAGGTGTGGCGATGACGCTGCACCAGTTGGCACAGTTGATCCACCTTCACGGCATCGAGGCTGTCGAGGACTTGGGCCAGCCGTTTGACCCTCACCGCCACGAGGCCGTCTCTTTAGGCCACGATCCGAACCAACCCGAGCATATCGTCCTCAAAGTCATTCAGCGTGGATACTGCCGCGGCGACAAAATGTTTCGGCCGGCGAAGGTCATCGTGAATGATTCAGGAGGCCGCCGTGGCCGTTGATTTCAAGGATTACTACGACGTTCTCGGCGTGCCTCGGAACGCCAGCGGCGAGGCGATCAAGAAGGCATTCCGCAAGCTTGCGCGACAGCATCATCCCGATGTCTCCAAGGACAAGAAAAACGCCGAAGCGAAGTTCAAGGAACTCAACGAGGCGAATGAAGTCCTGAGCGACCCGGACAAACGCCGAAAGTATGACGAACTGGGCGCGGATTGGAACCAACCGACAAGGCAGACATCGGCGCGGGACGGTGGAGTCGGTGGAAGTCCCGGTGGGGATTCTGAATTCCATTTCAACGGCACGGGCTTCAGCGATTTTTTCGAGCAGTTCTTTGGCGGTCGCAGTCGCCCCGCTGGTGGGTTCGGTCCCACGGCTGGCCACGGCAATGGGAGTGTGGCATTTGCACAGCCCGGCCAGGACGTGGAGGGCGACATCTTGGTGACGCTCGACGAGATCCTGCATGGGGCGACCCGCACGATCCAGCTTCAGCGCACCGACCCACACACCGGGAAATCGACGGCGCAGACCTTGCGGGTGAAAATTCCGATTGGTGTGCGGGAAGGACAAAGAATTCGCCTTCCCGGCAATGGACAAGAGGGCATTGGCGGTGGCGAGGCGGGGCATCTGTATTTGCGAGTGACCTTCGCCAAGCATCCTGAGTTCCGCGTGCGTGGCACCAACCTCTATCACGACCTCGACCTGTCGCCGTGGGAAGCGGCGCTTGGTGCTACGATCCAAATCCCAACTCTCGATGGAAAGGCATCGCTCAAGGTTCCGCCGGGCACGATGGCAGAGCGCGAATTCCGACTGCGCGGGAAAGGCTTGCCGTCAACCGACGGGACGCACGGCGATCTGCATGCCGTGGTTCATATCCAGATTCCGCCGCAGCTTACCCCGGAAGAGCAGGTCCTCTGGGAGCAGTTGGCGGCAGGATCGAAGTTCAACCCGAGGGAAAGCGCATGAGCGACACAGACGAACCGGAAATCCCATCACGCCGTGCGCTGGAGTTGTTTGAGCCGCATCCCGACGTGCTCTACAGCCTTGATGTCACCGCGCATCTCGCGCGCGTGTCCCGACGTATGATCCTCATCTACTGTCGCGCGGGCTTGGTGCGCCCCGTTTTTCAGCCGCCGTATGGGGTCATGGTATTCACCGAAGAGGCGATCTACAAAGTGCGGCGCATCGAAGATGTGAGAGCCGCTCACGGAATCGGAGTGGCTTGGATCAAAAGCATGTTTGACCTCGCCGAAGAAGTGGGACGCCTGCGCGCCGAAGTCCGCTTCTATCAGAACCGCTGAAGTCAGCGACCGTATTACCACTCAACTTATGTTACGAAGCCTCAAACAACTCTACGGCGAAACACTCGGCACATCCGATGGCGAGGTCGGCAAGGTAAAGGACTTTTACTTCGACGATCAGCATTGGGCCGTGCGCTACGTCGTCGCCGACACGGGATCATGGCTTCCTGGGCGTCTGGTTCTGATCTCTCCGCACGCCTTCGGAAACTTCTGCCAGGACGGCGATAGCCTGCTCGTCAGTCTCACGCGGAAACAGATCGAAGACAGCCCCGCGATCGAGACGCACAAGCCGGTGTCCCGCCAATACGAGGAGGAGTATTACCGCTACTACGGATGGCCGTCCTATTGGAACGGTGACGGCATATGGGGCTCGACGGGCTTTCCGATGGTCCCGCCTCCGCATCTCGTGCCGCTCATGGAGGAAAGCCGGGGTGGTCCCGCGGTGAATGGCGACGATCCGCATCTGCGCAGCGCCAAAGCGGTGAGCGGCTACCAAATCCAAACGCACGAAGGAACCATTGGCCACGTCACCGACTTGATGATCGACGACCAGAGCTGGGCGATTCGGCACCTCGTTGTCGAAACAGGTCACTGGTTTTCCGGCAAGGAGATCGTGATTTCACCGACCCATGTGGAGCGCATTAGCTATGAGGAATCCAAGGTGTTCGTTGACGTAACGAAAGAGAGTCTCCGCGAGGCCGCGGAATACCAAATGCCGCAGCCAGCTTATCACGACACCAAGAACTTTGATGACTAACTTAAATACCCCAACAATAAGTCACGAGGTCCGGCTGGCTTCACGTCCCAGCGGAGTTCCGAGTGCCGCCAACTTCACGCTTGCGCAGGTAGAACTGCCGCCACTGCAAGAACTGCAGGTGTTGGTGCGCAATCTCTTCATGTCGGTGGACCCTTACATGCGCGGTCGCATGAATGACGGAGAGTCGTATGTGCCGGCGTTCGAGCTGGGCAAACCGCTCGAAGGTGGCGCTGTCGGGGAGGTCGTCGCGTCGCGCGCGGATGAATTCAAGGTGGGCGATGCCGTTACTTCCAATTTTGGCTGGCGGGAATACTTCATTGCTGCGCCGCGAGATTTGCAGCCGGTCAACCGCGAGTTTCAACCGCTGTCCGTTTACCTTGGAGCCCTCGGGATGACGGGCATGACCGCGTGGGCGGGGCTGAATCTGGTGGATGTCAAAGCCGGCGATGTCATCTATATATCGGGTGCCGCTGGCGCGGTGGGGAATGTGGCCGGTCAACTGGCGAAACTGCGCGGTTGCCGGGTCATCGGCTCGACGGGGACGATGGAGAAGGTCTTCTTTCTGCGCGACGAGTGCGGATTCGATGTCGCCTTCGACTACCACGTCGCCCCCGTCGTCGAACAACTGGCGGTCGAGGCCCCGGATGGCATCGATGTCTATTTCGACAATGTGGGGGGCACTACGCTCGAAGCGGCCCTAACCGCGCTTCGGCCGCATGGCCGGATCATCGCCTGCGGTGGCATCTCCGGTTACAACAATGAAAAGCCGGTGCCGGGACCTTCCAACCTATTTAATATAACGACCAAGCGGCTGACGATAAGGGGACTGATCGTTCGCGATTGGCTGGATCGAAAAGACGCATTTGTAAAGGAAGTGGGCGGCTATCTTGAAGCAGGCAAACTCATAAACAAAGAGACGGTGGTAGAAGGCATCGATCAGGCGGTCGGCGCTTTCGTTGGTCTCTTTGCGGGGAACAACGTCGGCAAAATGGTGGTCAAGCTAACCTAGTCGAATCAGGAACACCTATGGACTTAAATAACTTTACCGAAAAATCACGGCAGGCATTGACGGAGGCGCAGAACATTGGGACGCGGCTTCAGCATCAGGCTGTGGATGTCGAGCACCTCATGCTCGCGATGCTTGAACAGCAAGGCGGCCTGGTGCGCAGCCTCTTTGAGAAGGCGAAGGTCGGTCCCGACTTGCTGAAGACCAAAGTCGAGGAGGAGTTGGGTCGCATCCCGCGCGTGTCGGGTGACACGGCTGCAGGCCGGGGCATCAACATTACCCAGCGGCTGAACCAGTTGCTCGTCCAGGCGCAGGACGAAGCGAAGCGGTTGAAGGACGAATATGTGAGCGTCGAACACCTCGTGCTCGCGATGTTCGATGAGCCGTCCAGCAGCGGGATTGGCAAGGTCTTCAAGGCGCTCAATGTTCGCCGCGACGATTCCCTCAAGGCGCTCACTGAGGTGCGCGGCAACCAGCGGGTGACCAGCGCCAGTCCCGAAGCCACCTACGAGGCGTTGGAAAAATATGGACGCGATCTCACGAAGATGGCGCAGCAAAACAAGCTCGATCCCGTCATCGGACGCGACATGGAGATCCGCCGTTGCATCCAGGTGCTCTCGCGGCGCACAAAGAACAATCCGGTGCTCATCGGCGAACCCGGCGTGGGCAAGACAGCGATTGTCGAGGGTCTCGCGCGCCGTATCGTCGCGGGCGATGTGCCGGAGAGTCTTAAAGACAAAAAACTCATCTCGTTGGATCTTGCCGCGTTGATCGCCGGGGCGAAGTTCCGCGGCGAATTTGAGGAGCGGCTGAAGGCAGTTCTCCAGGAGGTCGTCAAGGCAGAGGGACAGGTGATTCTCTTCATCGACGAGATCCACACGATGGTCGGCGCGGGTGCCGCCGAGGGTTCGATGGATGCTGGCAACATGCTCAAGCCCATGCTTGCTCGCGGCGAGTTGCACTGCATCGGCGCGACTACCTTGGACGAGCATCGCAAGCACATCGAAAAGGACGCCGCGCTGGAGCGGCGCTTCCAGCCGGTGATGGTCAATGAACCGAGTGTCGAGGATACCATTTCCATCCTGCGTGGGCTGCGGGAACGCTATGAGTTGCACCACGGCGTGCGCATTCAGGACGCGGCGCTCGTGGCTGCCGCGCAGCTTTCCCACCGCTATATCTCCGATCGTTTCCTGCCGGACAAAGCGATCGACTTGATCGACGAATCGGCGGCCAAGCTACGCACGGAGATGGAGTCGATGCCCGAGGAGTTGGAGGGATTGGAACGACGCTTGATGCAACTGGAGATCGAGCGCGAGGCGCTGCGCAAGGAGAAGGATAAGGCCAGCAAGGAGCGGCTCAAGGCGTTGGAAAAGGAGTCGGCCGAAATCAAAAGTCAGCGCGATGCCCTCAAGGCGCGCTGGGAAAGTGAGAAGCGGGCGCATGTCGAAATCCAGAAGATGCGGGAGACGATCGAGCTGGCGCGGACGCACATGGAACAGGCGCAACGCCAAGGCGAGCTTCCGCGCGTGGCGGAGTTGCAATACGGCACCATTCCTGGTCTGGAAAAGCAGCTCAAGGAACTCGAAGACAAAGCGGCGGGGAAGGAAGGGCAGTTGCTTCAGGAAGAAGTCACGCCCGAGGAAATCGCCGAAGTTGTCGCGCGCTGGACGGGTATTCCCGTCAGCCGCCTGATCGAGGGCGAAAAGGAAAAGCTGCTGCGACTCGACAAGATTTTACACGAGCGCGTGATCGGGCAGGATGAGGCGGTCGAAGCGGTAGCCGACGCCGTCATTCGCGCGCGCTCCGGCCTCAAAGACCCGAAGCGCCCGATCGGCTCGTTCATCTTTCTCGGACCCACCGGCGTGGGCAAAACCGAGCTGGCCCGCGCGCTCTCCGAGTCTCTCTTCGACAGCGAGGACAACATGGTGCGGATCGACATGAGCGAATACATGGAGAAGCACGCCGTCGCCCGGCTCATCGGCGCGCCTCCCGGTTACGTCGGCTACGAAGAAGGTGGCCAGCTTACCGAAGCAGTGCGCCGCAAGCCGTATTCCGTCGTGCTCTTCGATGAGATCGAGAAGGCGCATCACGATGTTTTCAACGTGCTCCTGCAAATCCTCGACGACGGCCGGCTCACCGACAGCCAGGGGCGCACGATCAATTTCAAGAACACGCTGATCATCATGACTTCCAACATCGGGAGCCCACTGCTGATCGAGAATGCGAGCGAGACCGGCGAGATCGCTGAAGACGCGCGTCAGAAGGTCATGGCCGAACTGCGCGCGCATTTCCGGCCCGAGTTCCTCAATCGGGTGGATGACATCGTGCTCTTCCGTCCGCTCACGCTGGCCGAGCTGAAACGCATCGTCGATCTCCAGCTCGACCTGCTGCGCTCGCGTCTCGCCGAGCGGAACATCGAGATCACGCTCAGCGACGCGGCGAAAGAATACATCGCCCGCGAAGGCTATGACCCGGTGTATGGCGCGCGTCCTTTGAAGCGTTTCCTCCAGCGCCGCATCGGGACCCCGCTCTCGCGCAAGCTCATCGCGGGCGAGATCACCGACGGCAGTCACATCACTGTGGAGCTAAAGGCCGGCGAGTTGGTGTTCGGATCCACGGTGCTCAAGTTAGCCGCATAGCGATGGCTCGGAACTCATCCGCTTTGGACGCGACCGTCGCGACGCTTTTGGCTCCGGGCAAAGGCATTCTCGCCGCGGATGAAAGCTTTCCGACGATCGGCAAAAGATTTGCGGCGCTCGGCATCGAGAGCACGGAAGAAAGCCGCCGCACCTATCGGGAGATGTTGTTCACGACGGCGGGCTTGGTCGAATTCATCAGCGGCGTGATTCTATTCGATGAGACGCTTCGTCAGCGAACTACGGCCGGCGTTCCCATGGCGGAGGTTCTCTCGCAGCAAGGCATCGTTCCCGGCATCAAGGTGGATCTTGGAGTCAAAGCCCTCGCCGCGTTCGTCGGCGAAAAGTTGACCTTGGGATTGGACGGCCTCCGCGAGCGACTCGCAGAATATCGGGAACTCGGGGCGCGCTTCACCAAGTGGCGTGCGGTCATTGCAGTGGACGAGCATCTGCCCACTCGCGCCTGCATCGAGGCGAACGCGGTGGCGCTGGCGATGTTTGCGGCGTTGAGTCAGGAGGCTGGGTTGGTGCCGATTGTCGAGCCGGAGGTGCTAATGAACGGCACTCATAACATGGCTCGCTGCGAAGAAGCGACGACGCTTACTTTGAAGTCAGTCTTTGACGCGCTGTTCGAGCACCGGGTGGTGTTAGAGCAGATGCTTCTTAAGACGGGCATGGTCTTGTCGGGCGACGAATGTTCGGAACAAGCCGGGGTCGAGGCGGTGGCGAAAGCGACGCTGCGGTGTTTGCGTCGCACGGTGCCCGCGGCGGTGCCGGGAGTCGTTTTTCTTTCAGGCGGACAAAGCGACGAAGCAGCTACGCAAAGGCTGAATGCTATCTGCCGTGGCGGCGATGTTCCTTGGAAGTTGACCTTTTCCTTCGGTCGCGCGCTTCAGGCCCCCGCGATGAGTATCTGGAAGGGTTCACCGGAGAATGTGGTCGCTGCGCAAAAGGCGCTTCACCACCGCGCGCAATGCAACAGCGCCGCCATTCAAGGCAAGTATTCCGCAGAGCTTGAAACGGTCGATCTTCATGCCTGAGCCCCTAACCATCCTGCCGGAGTCGCCGAAGCTCATCGGTATTGCCGCTGACCACGGTGGCTACGAGTTGAAGCAACATCTGTTTGAGAAGCTGCGCGAGGCGGGTCATGAAGTCATCGACTTTGGCGACCGGCAGCCGAAGCCGGACGATGACTACCCGGATTTTGTCGTGCCGCTGGCTCGCGCCGTCGCGAGCGGAGAGGTGGAGCGCGGAGTGGCCATTTGTGGCAGTGGCGTCGGAGCATCGGTCGTCGCGAACAAGGTGCCGGGTATCCGCGCCTGCCTGATTCACGAATCCTTCTCGGCCCATCAAGGCGTCGAGGACGACGACCTGAACATGGTCTGTCTCGGCGGCCTTGTGGTGGGTCATGCGCTCGCATGGGAATTGGTGCAGACGTTTCTAGCCGCGCGATTTAGCGGCGCGGAGCGGCATCTTCGCCGACTGGCCAAGGTAGCCGCGTTGGAAAGGTCGGGCACCGAACATCCGGTCAGGGTCGATCGGCACTAAAGTCTGTGGCCGAACCACGAAAGGAGCGGTCCATTAAAACAGCCAAACTACGCGTCCTGACGATCAATGGCGGTTCCTCGAGCATCAAGTTTGCGCTCTTCGAGGTTGGTGACTCTCTGCGGCGGGTGCTGGAGGGCGGGATCGAACGGATTGGACAGCCGGAAGCCACGTTGCGGATGAAAGGTGTGCGCGAAGCGGATAACTTTTCGCGGCTCGTAAAGGCGCCGGATCACCCGGCCGCGGTGGACGCCTTGGTGGAAGGGATCGAGGAGCGCAGCGGGCGCGAAGCTTTGGCCGCCGTTGGGCATCGCGTTGTGCATGGCGGTCCGAAGTATAGCGAGCCGGGCGAGTCACGGTGGAGATGGTGGCAGAGTTGCGCGGGCTCAGTCCGTTCGACCCCGAGCACCTGCCGGAGGAGATTCTGTTGACCGAGGCGTTTCATCAACGCTTCCCGGACCTGCCTCAAGTCGCGTGCTTCGACACGGCCTTTCACCATAACCTGCCGCGGGTCGCCCAGATGTTACCGATCCCGCGGCGTTACGAAGCGCTCGGCGTACGGCGGTATGGGTTCCACGGCTTGTCGTATGCGTTTCTCATGGGAGAACTGGAGCGCTTGGCCGGAGCGGAAGTGGCGCAAGGTCAGATCATTCTCGCGCACCTCGGCAATGGCGCGAGCCTCGCGGCGGTGCATCACGGAAAGTCCGTGGATACCAGCATGAGCTTCACCCCTACAGCCGGCGTGCCGATGAGCACGCGCTCCCGTGATCTCGATCCCGGACTGCATTGGTATCTGGCGCGCACGCAGGGTCTCGATGCCAAATGCTATAGTGAGATGGTCAATTTCCAATCCGGCCTGCTCGGCGTCTCGGAGACCAGTTCCGACATGCGGGATTTGCTCGCCCATGAAACACAGGATGTGCGCGCGGCGGAAGCGGTCGCGATGTTTTGCTACCAGATCAAAAAGTGGATCGGGGGCTTTGCTGCGGCACTCGGCGGGTTGGACACACTCATCTTCGCCGGAGGCATCGGTGAAAACGCACCACCCGTCCGCGCTCGAATCTGCGACGGGCTCGGCTTTCTCGGCATCGAGTTGGATGAATCACGGAACGAGCAGACTGCGGAGGTCATTTCAACGAACGCGGGTCGCGTCTCCGTGCGGGTCATCCACACCGACGAAGAACTTATGATCGCAAGGTCCGTCATCCGTCTCCTCGGTCTCGACACGCTTAAAAAAGTCGAATCATGAAAACGAACACACTTACTCCTGAGTTACTCCGGAAGATCAATGCCTACTGGCGCGCCGCGAACTATCTCTCGGTCGGCCAGATATATCTTTTCGACAATCCTCTGCTAAAACGTCCACTGGCGCTTGCAGCTGTGAAGCACATGCTGCTGGGACACTGGGGCACCACGCCTGGGCAGAACTTCATCTACGCGCATCTGAACCGGGTCATTAAGAAGTATGACCTCGACATGATCTACGTCTCCGGTCCTGGTCATGGCGGGCCGGCGGTAGTGAGTAACACCTATCTCGAAGGCACCTATAGCGAAGTCTATCCGAACATCAGTCAGGATGAAGCCGGGCTCCAAAAGCTGTTTCTCCAGTTCTCATTTCCCGGCGGCGTTCCCAGCCGTGCTTCGCCGGAGACTCCCGGATCGATCCACGAAGGCGGTGAGCTAGGTTATTCGCTTAGCCATTCGTTCGGCGCCGTCTTCGATAATCCAGAGCTGGTTGTCGCCTGCGTCGTCGGCGATGGCGAGGCGGAGACTGGGCCACTAGCCACGGCGTGGCATTCCAATAAGTTCCTCGATCCGGTGACGGACGGCGCGGTCCTGCCGATCCTGCATCTCAATGGCTACAAGATTTCCAACCCGACCGTGCTCGCCCGCATCACCCGCGAGGAGTTGGAACAGTTGTTCTGCGGCTATGGCTGGAAACCTTACTTCGTCGAAGAAGAGGACAACGCACTCATGCACGAAGCGATGGCTGCGACGCTCGATAACGCCGTGGAGGAGATCAAGCGCATCCAGAATGAGGCTCGCGTTTCCGGCAGTGTGACCCGACCGCGCTGGCCGATGATCGTGCTGAACTCCACCAAAGGTTGGACGGGGCCGAAATGGGTCGATGGCTTGCAAGTGGAAGGAACCTTTCGCGCGCACCAAGTGCCGCTTTCCGACCCGGCCACGCATCCCGAACATCTCAAGCTCTTGGAAGACTGGCTGCGGAGCTACCGACCGGAGGAGCTTTTCGACTCGCAGGGCCGGATCAAACCGGAACTGGCCGAACTCGCGCCGAAGGGTGAGCGACGCATGGGCGCGAATCCGCACGCGAACGGCGGCATGCTACTTCGCGATCTGCGGATGCCGGATTTCCGCGACTACTCGGTGGACGTGCCGGCGCCGGGGATTCGCGGCATCGGCGACACGCATGTGCTCGGGCCTTTCCTGCGCGATGTCGCGAAGCTCAACGATGAGAAGCGGAATTTCCGCGTCTTCGGCCCCGACGAAACGCTCTCCAACGGATTGGAGTCGCTCTTTGAAACGACCAATCGGCAATGGGACGCCGCAACTTTGGCCAACGATGAGTTTCTCGCCCCTGCCGGGCGCGTCGTGGAAATGCTCAGCGAACACCAATGCGAGGGCTGGCTCGAAGGTTACCTGCTCACCGGTCGGCACGGACTTTTCAATTGCTACGAGGCGTTCATTCACATCATCGACTCGATGTTCAACCAACACGCCAAATGGCTGAAGGTGACTTCGTGCCTGCCGTGGCGGTGGAAGATCGCTTCGCTGAATTACCTGCTCGCCTCGCATGTCTGGCGACAGGATCACAATGGCTTCACGCATCAAGATCCCGGCTTCATCGACCACGTCGTAAACAAGAAAGCATCGGTCGTGCGTGTCTATCTGCCGCCAGATGCCAACTGCCTGCTCTCGGTAATGGATCACTGCCTGCGCAGCCGGCACTACGTCAACGTCGTGATCGCGGGCAAACATCCTGCGCCTCAGTGGCTGACGATGGACGCCGCTGTGAAGCACTGCATCGAAGGCATTGGCATCTGGCATTGGGCCAGCAATGATGGCGACGGGCCGCCCGATGTCGTCATGGCTTGCTGCGGTGATGTGCCTACGCTGGAGACACTCGCCGCTGTCTCCATCCTGCGTGAACATCTGCCCGAGCTGAAAATCCGGGTGATCAACGTCGTGGACGTGATGAGGCTGGAGCCGCAAACCGAGCATCCACACGGGTTGAGCGATATGGATTTCGACGAGCTGTTCACGAAGAACAAGCCGGTCATCTTCGCCTTCCATGCCTACCCGTGGCTGATCCATCGACTGACCTATCGCCGCACCAACCACGACAACTTCCACGTCCGCGGCTACAAGGAAGAGGGTACCATCACTACGCCGTTCGATATGACGGTACTGAATGATCTGGATCGCTTCCACCTCTTGATGGACACCATCGACCGCCTGCCGCAGACCGGAGACAAGGGCATCTACCTAAAGCAGCAGCTCAAGGACAAGCTGATCGAGCATAAGCAATACATCGACAAACACGGCGAGGATCTGCCGGAGATTCGCAACTGGAAGTGGGGCGCAACGAAGTAATGAACGCCCCGACTCATTGCGTACGTCTTTACCTCATTCGACACGGCGAAACCGCGTGGTCGATCTCCGGCCAGTACACCGGTCGCACGGACCTACCGCTGACCGCGCACGGCGAGGACGAGGCCCGGACACTTGAGCCGCGACTCCGAGGCGTTCGCTTCGCCCATGTGCTGACCAGTCCGCTGCAACGTGCGCGACGCACATGCGAGTTAGCCGGATTAGCCTCGGCAGCCGTGGTTGAGCCAGACTTAGCCGAGTGGAACTACGGCGACTATGAAGGACAGCTCTCCGTGAACGTGCGCAAACTGCGGCCGAACTGGAGTCTTCTCCAGGACGGTTGCCCTGGCGGTGAAATGCCGGCGCAGGTCTCCGAACGTGCCGACCGGCTCCTCGCCCGACTTCGTGGAACGGAGGGCGACATCGCGCTGTTTTCGCATGGCCAATTCGGGTGCGTCCTGGCCGCGCGCTGGATCGGATTGCCACTAATCGCAGCGGAGCACTTCCTCTTCGGGACAGCTTCGATCGGTATTCTTGACTACAAAGCAAGCCATCCCGAGGTGCCGGTCATTGCTCTGTGGAATGCATCGTCACAACAAATGTCCGACGCGGTTCCTCATCTACGCATGGGCGACACCCGACCCATGAAACAGCGGGCGCTCGAACGATGGGAAAACGAAGGTGGCGAGATTCCGATTTCAGCACGGAGTCAGCCGCTCGTGGGAAGCGAGACAGGCGTTGCACCGCCGTGAGCGCGATCACTCGTCAGTTTTTCCTATACCACCTATGCAACTCCGCCACTTCCTCACCATCATTACGAGCACGGCTTTAGGCTTACTCTTTTCTTCACCGTTGGCCAGCGCCGCGGTCATGACCAAGGGCCATCCGGCCCCGCCGTTTACTCCAGACTTGAAGCCGGGCGATTACGTGTGGCTGCCGGAAATGTCACCCGCGGGGCCGGTAGTGATCGTCGTCAATCTGTCTGAGCAGCTCCTTTACGTTTATCGCAATGGCATCCGCATCGGGCGCACGTCGGTCAGCTCGGGAAAGCCGGGACACAAGACACCCACCGGCGTCTTCACCATTTTGCAGAAGAATGTGAAGCACACCTCGACGATCTACAAAGGCGCGTCGATGCCTTACATGGAGCGGCTGACATGGGGCGGCGTCGCCATCCATGCGGGTAACTTACCCGGCTATCCCGCGGCGCATGGTTGCGTGCGACTGCCGCTGGAATTCGCGCAGCAGCTTTACAAGGTCACGAGCAATGGCACATCCGTCATCGTCACTGACCAAAAAGCCAAGGCCGGCATCACGGCCACCGCCGGCCTCTTGTTCGACGCGGCAACCAAGGAAGATGCGGCAACGGGGGGAACCATCTGGCACCCCGAGAAAGCGCCCACCGGACCGTTGTCGATAATCGTCAGCAGTTCCAGCCATGAGGCTTATGTCTTTCGCAATGGCATCGAGATCGGCCGCACTCGCATAGGCAAGCTAGGGAGCTTCGCTGGTTCCTATGGCTATTCCGCACTAGCGAAAGTCGATGAGGAAGGGCGGAGAGATTGGTTTTCCGTCGCCCGCGCCGGAGGGCGCGCACCGAACATCAAGGATCTGGTGAAAGGAGCCGGCGTAGATCCGCAATTCCTCTCCGACGTACGTGCATTGATCACACCCGGCACCGTCCTCATCCTGACCGATACGCCAGTCAGCGTCAGCACGCGCAGCCCTTCCGGCTTCAATATTCTCACCACGGCCGAGAAGCCCTAGATGCGCGCCGTCGATTCCAGTAACGTACCATCACTAAAGTGGCCTTCTGTGGTCGAATTGCACGGCGTGACTCTTCATTTCGGCGAAAAGCTGATCTTCGATCGCCTTGATTTGTCCGTTGCCAAAGGGGAACGGCTGGCCGTGATGGGTCCAAGCGGCATGGGGAAGAGTACACTGCTCAAGCTCCTCGTCGGAACGCTCTTGCCCGAGGAAGGCTCGGTCGAGATTTTCCAGAAGGAGATCACGCGGATGGAGCACGAAGACCTGAACCAATTGCGGATGAGAATCGGAATGGTCTTTCAATACTCCGCGCTCATCAGTTCGCTCACCGTTCACGAAAATCTCGCGTTGCCTCTCGAGGAGTTGACGGAGAAAGCGCCGGAAGAGATCGAGGCGATCATCGGTGAAAAACTTGAATTCGTCGGACTGCCGGAGACGAAGGATATGATGCCCGATGAGCTGAGTGGAGGGATGCAAAAGCGGATCGCCATCGCGCGGGCGCTCGTGATGGAGCCGGAGCTTTTGCTCTTCGATGAGCCCACTGCCGGCCTTGATCCCATTGCGAGTCACGTTATCGACGACCTCATCGTCCGCCTGAACGAGGAAACGGGTGTGACGGAGATCATCATCACGCACGAGATGGAGAACGCGTTCCGCGTGGCGACGCGGCTGGCGATGCTCGATCACGGGATAATTGTCGCGGAAGGTGACCCTGTAGAATTCAGACAATCGAAAGTGCCAATCGTCGCTCAATTCCTCGCCGCGATGCCCGTTTTTCCGCATGAACCACATGCCAAAGTTCCCGCGGAAGACGCAACAGGCAGCGATCAACGACTCCACATGAGCTGAATCGACTCTGCCGCACGGGTCTTTCATCCTCGCCGGCACATGCCGCACTGGAGCACCATCTACCTCGCGAGTGAATGGGCGATCCGCGGCATCATGCTCGTTTATGTGCCGCAGCACCGCCCTGCGGCGGCGGCGCGGACGTGGCTGTTGCTCATCTTTCTGCTGCCGTGGCCGGGCTTGTTGATCTACGCGCTCTTTGGTCGCATTCGCGTTCCAAAGGCGCGGATCGAGCAGCAGATGCTCGCCTCGCAGCGGATCGTGCAGGAACAGGTGCAACAAAAGGCGCACCTCGTCTGCGCACCCGAGCTGCCGTCCTACCTCGCGCACATTCCCGGACTCGCCGCGCGGCTCGGGGATTTCGGGGCCTTCGCGGGAAATGCGGTCGAGTTACTCCCGGATTACGCGGGCTCGATCGCGCGGCTCGTGGCTGACATCGACGCGGCCACCGACCACGTCCATTTACAGACCTACATCTTCGCGCCCGATGCCACCGGCGAGCTCATTAGCTCCGCGCTAACTCGTGCCGCCCGGCGCGGTGTGCAATGCCGTGTGATGGCCGATGCGGTCGGTTCGCGGGCTGGGCTCCATCGGTGGGGTGCTGAGTTGCGATGCGATGGGGTGGAAGTGATCGCGATGCTCCGGGTCGGATTTTTCCGCCACAACGCGGCGCGTTTCGACCTGCGGAATCATCGCAAGCTCGCGGTCATCGACGGTCGTATCGGTTACGCGGGCTCGCAGAATATCAGCAATCCCACCTTCGTGACCGGACATCCGAATGAGGAACTCGTGGCGCGTGTCACCGGTCCGGTCGTCGCGCAAATTCAAGCCGTGCTGCTCGCCGATCGCTTCATCGAAACCGGAGCCACTTTTGACTTTGCCCCACTCTTCCCCGAACTGCCCGCCACCGGCGTCTCCGCCGCGCAATTGCTACCGAGCGGCCCCGGCTACCAGCGCGAAAATGCCGAGGAGCTTTTCATCGCGCTGCTCTACGCGGCCCGCCGGCGCGTCGTTATTACCACGCCTTACTTCGTGCCGGACGAACCCTTTCTCTCCGCGCTGCGCTCCGCCGCAAGGCGCGGTGTCGAGGTGCGTCTCATCGTTTCGCTCCACGCCAATCAGCCCTTCACCCAGCTCGCGCAGCGATCCTATTACGACGACCTCCTCACCGCCGGCGTCCACGTCCATCTCTATCGCCCGCGCTTTCTCCACGCGAAACACCTGACCGTGGATGACTCCATCGCGCTCCTCGGATCGAGTAACATCGACATCCGCTCCTTCGCGCTAAACGCCGAAGTCAGCTTCATCGTTTACGACCCTGCGGTCGTCGTCCAACTCCGTGCCGTGCAAGAGCGCTATCTCGCGGAATGCGACCGTCTCGACCTCGCCACCTGGCGGCAGCGCCCATTTTCGCAACGCGTCGCGCAAAACGTAGCCCGCCTCGCGGACTCACTACTTTAATGCACCTACTGCCAAAGCTAACCGGACTGACTTCACCGCCGAAAACGGCGGATAAGTCCATCCACTTCTCACCGATTCTCGCGGACGTGGCTAAGTTGGAAGCGAGCGCCGTATTTGCGCAAATGAAGACGGCGGCGGAAGGCTTAACCGATACTGAAGCGGCGAGACGTTTGGCAGAAGTCGGGCCGAATGTCGTCATTTCTGAAAAGCATCGTGGCTGGCCCTGGCGGCTGCTGACGGCGACGCGCAACCCACTGGTTATTTTGCTGGTCGTTTTGGCGGGCGTTTCCTTCGCCACGGGCGATGCGCGGGCTGGCACGGTGATGGCACTGATGGTGATTCTTGGCGTGACGGTGCGCTTTGTGCAGGAGTCGCGGGCGGATGCGGCAGCAGCCAAATTGAAAGCGATGATCACGGTGACGGCAGCGGTGGTGCGCGGGGGGAAGGCGGAGGAGATTTCGCTCAAGCAATTAGTGCCCGGCGATGTGGTGACGCTTTCCGCGGGCGACATGATTCCCGCCGATGTGCGGGTGATCGCCGCAAAAGATCTCTTCATCTCGCAGGCGGCGCTGACCGGGGAGTCTCTTCCGGTGGAGAAATTCGCGACGCCTGAGACGAGGGCGGACGTGGCCCCGCTGGAGTTCGCAAATGTCTGCTTCCTCGGCAC
Source organism: Chthoniobacterales bacterium (assembly GCA_038238555.1). Taxonomy (GTDB): domain Bacteria; phylum Verrucomicrobiota; class Verrucomicrobiia; order Chthoniobacterales; family Chthoniobacteraceae; genus JANNXQ01. The sequence goes on from JBBRXP010000008.1 coordinate 26,559, forward strand.
GAGTGTGGAAAGCGGCTCCGCGACCGTGGTGGTGTTGGCCACCGGCGCGAAGACTTACTTCGGCAGCATGGCGGGCAGCATCGTCGGCGACCTAGTGGAGACAAGCTTTGACAAAGGGGTGAAGGACTTCACTTGGCTAATGATTAAATTCATTATGGTGATGGTCCCGCTGGTCTTCCTCATCAATGGGCTGACCAAACACAACTGGCGCGAGGCATTCTTTTTCTCCGTCGCCGTGGCCGTAGGTCTAACCCCCGAGATGCTGCCGATGATTGTCTCCGTGTGCCTGTCGAAAGGCGCGCTCGCGATGTCGCGCAAGAAGGTCATCGTGAAGCAACTCAACGCGATCCAGAACTTCGGCGCGATGGATGTGCTCTGCACGGATAAGACGGGCACGCTGACGATGGATCAGGTCATCCTCCAGCGGCATTGCGACGTGATGAAAAAGGAAAGCGACAGCGTCTTCCTCGATGCCTTCCTCATCGAGCATTTCCAGACGGGCTTGAAGAGTGTGCTCGATCGCGCGGTGCTGACACATCCCGACGCGCGGGAGGAGCGCCTCGCAGGTTATCGCAAGGTGGACGAAATCCCATTCGATTTCGTGCGGCGCATGATGTCCGTCGTCGTAGAGAAGCCTGACAAGGATCATCAACTGCTAACCAAAGGTGCGCCGGAGGCCGTCTTTCCGCGCTGCACCTTCTATGAACTCGACGGCGAGGTCTTGCCGCTGGAGCCAGCGCGAGCCGCCGATTTAATCCTCCACTACCAGGAACTCAGCGCCGATGGCTTCCGCGTCCTCGCCGTCGCTCACAAGAAAATGGACGACGCCGATCCGCTCATTAACAAGGACGAACAGTGCGACCTGATCCTCAAAGGCTACATCGCCTTTCTCGATCCGCCGAAAGACTCCGCCGCCAAGGCCATCAAGGCGCTGCAAGATCATGGCGTCACCGTGAAAGTCTTAACCGGCGACAATAACCTAGTAACTCGCAAGGTCTGCCGCGAAGTCGGCCTTAACGCCGATAACATCCTTCTCGGCAGTAAGGTTGAAACCATGACCGATGATGAACTCGCCGAAGCCGCCGAGACAGCGCACATCTTCGCCCGACTCTCGCCTGCCCATAAGCAACGCATCATCCGCGCGCTTCAACACAAAGGCCATGTCGTCGGTTTCATGGGCGATGGCATCAATGACTCACCCGCGCTGCACGTCGCCGATGTCGGCATTTCTGTGGACTCCGCCGTTGATATAGCCAAGGCGGCTGCCGCGGTCATCTTATTGGAGAAAGACCTAATGGTGCTCGACGACGGCGTGATCGAAGGCCGCAAGGTTTTCGTGAACATCCTCAAGTATGTCCGCATGGGCGCCAGTGCGAACTTTGGCACCACGTTCAGTGTCATCGGAGCCAGCGCCTTCCTCCCGTTCGTGCCGATGGCGCCCATCCAGATTCTCACCAATAACCTGCTCTACGACTTCTCGCAGGTCCCCATCCCCACCGTCCGCGCCCGCGCTCGAGCCACTGCCGCCAATGTTGCGCCAAGCTGCGGAGGCGCTGCCGGACGGATTGCTGTGCCTCCACGATCCTGTTTCGATCGATGAGCTTCCGACGCTTCTCGCTGCACTTGGCCTCCAGTTCCGCTTCTGCCGCATCCAGAACGAATTCTTTCAAGGCCGTTTGCAGCCTCGTCACTTCCTCGGTCTTTGCCGTGTATTTGAGGTTGTCGTCGAGATGTCTGTCATCCAGCGACTTCAGCTTGGTCTCGTCTCGCGCCAGCACCTCCCGAAGGCGCACACATTCGAGTTCCAGGCGAACATGCGCGAACACGTCCGCACTCCGGCTCTGCGCCTCGAATGCAGTGTGGAAAGCTCGAATTCTCCGCAGGTAATCCGCCTCGTTCTCCTGCTTGGCCAGCCGCGCCTGCGTTTCACGGTAGGCGAGAACTGACTTCCGCACGTCCTTCACGTCGATCGGGGCCGCTTCCAGGATGAATTCGCGGATGAATGCTTCGATGTCGTCTTCAGGCTCGAAAGCAATCGCTTTAGGCATGGTCTTCCCCATTCGATCTTCGTCGAACCAAAGGTGATGAGGCGTCGCCATCTCAGCGAGGTATTCGCGCTGGCTGAAAAGGTATTCGCTGCCGTAGTCGAGTCGAATGAGCCGCTTGAACTCATCCTCACTTAGCAACTCATTGTCTGTGGTGAACGTCGTCCAGTCAGCGCGCTCTGGAATGAGGAAGTGGACTCGGCTCGCGACTGAAGTAGGACTGTCATATTGGATGCGCCAGCCCCAAGTCTCACGCCTGGGCTCCGTCTTTCCCTTCTCCAATGGCCAAGTGAACTCCAAGGCGATATAACACGCGCCATTACGTCGAGTGTAGTGAGGCTCAGCATCCTCTTTTTCGTTCGTGTCGCAGAGGACATAGCTGACTTCCGTGCGCCCTTGTTTCGCTCCCGCCGCGGCACGGTTAGGACGCCATTTCTCGCCGAGTAAGACCCGCTGAACCAAGTCGAGCAAAGCGGACTTTCCGCCGCCGGTGACGCCCGACAAGAGGATGGTATTGTCCACATCAATGACCTGCCGGAAGCCATACCAATTAATGGCAATGATCCGGGTAAGAGAGATCAAGCGATTCACGGCTCCGAGGTCTCCTGATCTCCTTCGACCGCTCGGAAAAGGTCGGCGTGCTCAGCCCATTCAGCAGGGCTGTCGAACGGGATGGCGCGCGCCAGTGTCGGAAGAATCTCAATGCGTGACTCGCCGAACTTGTCGTCATCCTTCTCCATGCGAATGAACCGTCGTTGCTTGAATTTGTTCAGCGTTTCCTTCAGCGGCGACTCTGTTGGTAGCGTCACCTTCTCGAAATATAATTTAAGTCGTGCGTAGAGATCGTTCACGGTGATGACGATGACCTCGCTGGCCTGCTCCATGCGCATCTCGTCGTAAATCCGCCAGAGAGTTAAGACGGCCAGGGTCTCCTCTTTAGAGAACCTGGCGATCAATCCACAGTCACCTGGCGCTGGCCGCGCTTGGAGGATTGGCTGCTCGGGGTCGGTGACGAGATCCAACCCGACGACGGAGAGGTAATCCGCCAGCTCCTTGTGATACTCGCGAGCCACGAGGAACATCTCTCTAGCCCGCCCTACGTCACCAAAGAGGACGCCGCTGCTCAGCAACTCGGTGATGATGCCTCGGATGACTGGACGGTCACTTTCCGGAATGTGGTTCCAGAATTCTGGCCAAATGTTCATGCCGTGCGTTCGATAGTAATGCGCTCGATCAAACGTCCTGCCTGCGGATCGAGCGGGATTTTTTCCGGGGTTAGGCCGTGCTCTTTGCGGCTGCTGCGAATGCGCCATCGGAGGATGAGCCCGTCTTTAGTCGCACGACGAAATGCGAGCGCTGCCAGGAGATCGAGAAGGTCATCTTCCTCGGAAGCGAGATGGAAATCAGCCGTGCTCTTTCTGTCTCCAACCTTCGGGAGCCGCGCTTCGATCAAACGTGCCGCACGCTGAGGTGTGAGTGTTGTCCGGGTCCGTTTGCGGATGAGTTCCTGCGCCTCAAAGGGGTCTCCGATCCGCGGAGCGCCCGGCAAGGTCAGGTTGATCGGCAGCTTCGCTTTCCTCGGTCGCGCCAACGAGTCGCGCCCGTAGTAAATCTCTACCTTCGGACTCAGGAGATTCATCCCTGGGAGTCTGGACAAATCAGTAAACGACTTGCCGGAATAGCGAGTGGCCGCCGCCTGGAGATATTCTTTGACCTGCTCGGGGCGTCGGCCGCGAACCTCCGTCTGATAGCGGTAGCGCTGGGCCGAGAGACGGCTGAAGTCCGCGACGCGGCCATCGACAATCTTTTGTTTTGTCGGCAGGCCGCCAAGCTCTCGTTCGAGCCGAGACAGAAGCTTCTCCGCTTCTGCATAGGCCGCCGTCTCATCCAATGCCTTGTGGATGGCAATCGCGCTCGCGAGGTGCTGTTTAAGGAAGGGATTGCCGAGAGCATCCTGCACGACCAGGCGCGCCTGTCTCAGTTTCGGCAGGAGCCCGCCCTTTTGCAGGGTGTCGTAGCAAACCATGTGGTCGCCTTCGTGGAATTCCACGAGCAGCCGATCCAGGGTCTCGCCAGCGCTCTGGCTTTCACGCTGCTGCCCCTCGTATTTGATCACCAAACTCTCAAGAGCGAGCATCTGGTCGCCGGCATGACAGACGCGATCCGTGATCTCCTTGATGACCTGCCGCAGCTCTTCCGGGGTCCGATGATGCGGGTCGAGCGCCCCTTCCGTGAGCAGGGTTTCGCAGATCGAGCGGATCGTTGCAGCGAAATCCTTCAGTTCGGCGACGTCATCCTGGGCCATCTCACGCAGGCTGCGGATCAAGGGCCGCACTTGCGGTGTGAGCGAGACCCAGCGCTCGTCGATGCTGGTGCGCCGTTCATGAAGCCATTTGGCCTCAAGAAGGAGGTTGAACAACTTGCCGGCCTTCATGCGCAGGTCCTGAGTGTCGCCGCCCTCGTCCCCGTCGAGTTGAGCACCGGGATTTGCGATCAGCACATCCCGAATCAGCGCCAGCGTCTCCTCATGGGAAAGCTGGCCATCCTCACTGCTTCGGACCTCGAAAAGGTCAATCGCATCCACGTAAACGGGCGCAGACGGCCGCGCCAGTGGACGATAAAAGCCGTGCTGGAACAGCGGCGCAAGCCGCTGGCTCAGCCGCACCAGCGCGTGGTTTTCGTCTTCGGAAGGAAGCTCCATTGCTCAAAAGGTTTGCATCGGCGAACCAGGCGATTCTCTGCGGGCAGAGCCGAAATGACGACCTTTTACAATCGTCCCGCCGCTCGTGCCCACTCACTCGGGAGTTCACTTCGTCCGCCGAGTGGCGTCCGATGGCAGAATGTCGGACAACGACGGCTCCCCAGAGGACGAAGACACATCCTGGTTCGATGGAACATTGGCCGGTTGGGCGGAACTGCATCGGCAGACGGAAGTCTTTGCGTGGGGCGGCGCGGTCATCGCGCTCGGGCTCGCGCACGCAGAGGTCCCGAAATGGGTGGCGAGTGCATACCTTTGCACCCGCTTCGCAAAAAAGGGCCAGGAACACGAAAGCGCCTTTCCGGACATTCTTACGCTCCTTCCGGCGCAGGAAAGCGGCGATTTATGGCGAAAAAGCCTGAACGAAATTCTGCGACTGATGCGTGCGCAGGACGCGGATGAGTTCAGTTTGCGGATCGCCCCGCTTCTTTTTGAGTGCCGCAGTCTCGTAACGTTCCAAACCGAAGACCTTCTTGAACGGCTCTCAGGAGTGCCCGAAGGCAGTTGTTGTTTCGTTCCCGCGTGTGAGCTTTATCGTTCTTCAAAGCACGCGGCTGAACATGTCGAACAAGGCCGAGTTTTCCTCGAGGATATCGTCAAGGCGGAGTTGGAACGGTTCATGGATGCGCTGCTCGAAGTGGCTCGAGGACGGCGTCTGACGATCATCGCAACCTGCGAATATTGGCGCGTGCGCCGCAGTGCATTTTGGGTGACCTTCCACGAGCGTGAACATTTTCTGGGAGGGCTCTTTGTTCCCGTAGTTGGCTCGGTTTCGAGAGAGATTCTTGAAGCAAGTCGTGCGGCATTCGACACGAGCGCTTGGCCGGGGGTTGCAGCGCTGGCAGGAGAAGTAGGGCTGCCGTCCGACCTGCTCGCGGCGAAGTTGATCGAAGCTTATATCGACTCAGACGATTCGAAGTGCGCAGCAGTCTTCATGGCTCATCCGGCCGCGCGTGAGCACCTCCTTCCCGAGCATCTCGTCGCAGCGGCTCGGCTGAGCTCGACCCACGTTGTCAGCGGGAAACGCGAGCTTCTTGAAGCAGCTCTGGCACATCCGCAGGCCCTTCCATTGGAGGCGCTCGCGATCGGGTATCACACCGCGCAAGCGGCGGCGCTCGAAGATCTGGAGACTCGGTTTAGAGAACGACTACTTCAACGGTTTCCCCGCAACCGCGTAGCGGAAGCAATCAATTGGAATTGGCTGTTTCGGAGGCGGCGCTTTGACGAGACGGTGCCAATCGCTCAACGGCTCAACGATCCCATTCTGATGGCGCAGTCGATCGCCTTCTCGTCTGAAACGTTGCGCGCAGATGCGTTCATCGCAGAGGCGGCCAAGGCTCACGATCGCGAAGGCGCGCTTGTCGAATGCGCTGCAGAGGCGCTTCTCCGGGGCGGATACCGACATGCGATTTCGTGGTGCCGCGAAGTCGCGAGTGCCCACCCCAAGTATTTTCGGGCGTATTCCCTCCGCATCGAAGCACTGAGCCGTGCTCTCGCGCGCTGTCACAAAGGGATTTACTTGGACGAGTTCACTGCGCTCTGCCGAATCGCGGCGCAACGACCCGAGCAGCCCGCGTTTCGTGAGAAGATCTTCTGGCTGATCGAGCACGGCATGGAAGAGCCGAGTGCCAAGATTCTGCTGAGCGCCGTGCTAATGCATGCCGTCCAGAGCCAGTCCGCTCACGATGCTGCAACGATCGCCGCGAGCCGAACGTTGAACGACGAACTCGAAGGAAAGATGAAAGCCCTCGACGGAGAAAAGTTCGGTGCCGCTCTCCAGCAGTATCTTGACTCCCTGGCGGGGCGAGAGATTCACATTGGTCTGGGGGATCTGCCGGAGCTGTTCGCCAAGGAGCTGGGAACCGAAGCCATTCTTGCGATCCGACATGCGCTCGATGAGCCGGGAGTAAAGAGCGATCCGCTCATGTGTCGGTATGTGCTGCACCTGCTCGTCCTGCTGTGTGTGCGGCATGGTGATCCGTCAGCGGACCTGAGCTGCCTCCGCAGCATCGCCGCTTTGCGTTGCGTGAGTGGCGATGCACAGGAAGCGCGGGACCTCGCCGAAACAGGATTGCAACGGTGGTCGCAGACGCAGCCGCAATTCGTCGGCTGGCGAACCTGCCTTTCGTGGCTGGTGTATGGCGATGTGTTCCACCGATCTGGCAATCTTCTTTCCGCTGGTGCTTGCGCATATCTTGCTTTGCTCGCGCTCGATGGCCCCGGTTACGAGGTCGAATCCCTCTTGGAACTCTACCGGCTGTGTGCGCGCGTCCTTCGCGACATAGACATGTCACCTGCATTGCATGTCGTTGGAGCGATCGAGCGACGGTTACTGGAGCAAGTGCCACACAACAAAGCCGCGCTGCATCGCCACAGGGTGTTTTTCTATCAAGCAAGCGTCCGTGATCAGCTGCGCTCCGGCACGAATGCGGAGTTGCTCGATCTTCTGCGCACAGGCGACGACCTTCTTCAAGTCGGTATCGAGACGGAGACGGCGCCGATTCTGTCGATGCAGGCGAATCTCATTCGTCACCTCGGTGAGGCTGCCCTGCCCCTTGATTTAGCAGAGCGATTCCACAGCCGAATCGCCTCGCTGCCGGAGGGATTTCGTCGATTTCTGGAAGGGGCGGCGCGCGCGGAGGTGACACGGGAGGAACTCGTCGCGGCTATCGAAGCGTTGTCCGAAGCGCGCTTTGCGGAGGACCTCGGCTTTCAAATTTCTCCCATCCTGCCCCTCGTTTGCAACGGGCTCGCGACGGCTTGCGCAAAGAATGACCCAGAGCTTTTTCTCCTCGCTTCCAGCCTGCTGTCGCAACCGGCGCTGGCAGCAAGCCTTGTTGGCAAGGCAGGCATCGATACGGCCGATGCTTTTTCTTTCCAACCGCTGACGCAGCTTGGTTTGGCGCAACTGCAGGCCTGCCTGCGCGATGGCGAGTCTGCGCTCATCCTTACGGGTGAGCCGGGCGGTCCGCTTTATCGAATGCTCGTGACCAAATCCACAGTCTCTGCGCCGAGCCTCGTGCCAGAGGCGGAATGGAGTCGAGGAGCGTTCTACGAATGGCGGCGAAATTACTTCAGACGTTTCGATTGGTTACTGCCGCGGAACATCCTCGATGCCATTCAGCCGCCCGCTTCCGATGTGCTCAAATTCATGGCGGACTTGCGAGTCGAGCTGCATCCGCTCCCGGAGGAACTTGTGGTGATCCCAGCGACGCACCTCTTCGGTTTCTCCTTCAATCTGGCGCGTTGCGGCGAAGGCTTCCTGGGGGACGCGACAAGTGTCTCCGTCGCGCCATCGGCGTTCTGGCTCGTGCATCGCCGCACTCATGCCTGGAGTGGCTCTGATAAGCGGAAAGCATGGATTGGTTCGCGACATACCGATGACTACACGCTCCACGTCCTGCGAGGGCGGGTCGAACGCGTGCTCGAGGAGCATCACTTCGAAACCGATCGCAGCGATGAACCGCTGGGATTTGAAGATTCCCAGCTTGCGCTGCTTGGAGCGCACGGGGGCACCGGCTTTTTCCAATACTTCCGTGGCGTCGGTGATCGCGTCGTGCATTTCTCACCGGCCAATTTTGCCGCGCTTCTCGCAAACACGGGCTGTGCCATCCTTGCCATCTGCTCCAGCGGGAAAAGTGATGCGCAGCACGGGAGCGAAGAGGCGCTCGGCCTGACGGCGGCGCTGCTTCGCGCTGGCGTGCGCTGTGTCATTGCCCCGCCGTGGCCGATGGATGTGGACGTGATGGATCGCTGGCTGCCAGCCTTCCTCGAAGCCGCCGAAGACGGCGCAACGATGAGCGCCGCCGCGCAACGGGCGCGCACCTCCGTTGCCGCGACGTTCGATCATCCACTGCCCAAACTGCAACTTCACGTGTATGGCGACGGTGCCTACCGCGTGCGGTAATCCAGGTTGCAGTAAGCATCTTGGGAAGGTGTGCGGCTGAGAAGTTCGATGCTCCACGCCCCGCAACAAAGAGCTGACTGCGCAATGGCTGCGGAGAAGGCGACCGAGGCGCTGTCTCCGATTTTGCGAGAAGATGCATCAGGAGATGGGGTCGTCCGTGTTAATCAGTAAGGATCAACATGCTTCGATCCGAAGACTTCGAGCCGATACCGAGCCGGCTCGAAACGCATGCCAGCGGCGGTATTCAACCGCCGGTGCCGAGCGCACGCGGGATATTGCCGTTCGGTGAGCTGAAATGGGACGATCTCGAACGGCTGTGTCTTCGGCTGGCGCGGAAACGCGGCGATGTCGCGGAATGCCGCTTGTATGGTGTGCCCGGCGATCAACAGGAGGGCATCGACCTTTACTCGCGGCGGAAATCCGGTGCGAAATGGAGCGTCTATCAATGCAAGAAGGTGAAGGCACTCACTGCCCGCCTTTTGGACAACGCCGCTGGTTTGTTCCTGGCGAGAGATTTCGCGGCCGAGACTGAGGTCTTTACGTTTTGCACGAATCGCTCCCTTCGCTCGACGGCGCTCGATAGAGCGTGGCGCAAGGTCGCCAAAACGCTCGCTGCGCGCGGCATCGAAGCGGTGCGCTGGGATGGCGACGAACTGACGGAGCTGCTGCGCGAAGAACGCGAGATCGTCTTCGATTTCTTCGGCCCGGCGTGGTTCACGGCGTTCTTCGGCGAAGAACCGGTTGCTTTTGCGAGGCGGCTGACGCCGGCCGAACTGTCGGATTTTACGCGCCGTTGCCGCGACTTTTACTCGGCGCGCACGGAACGGCTGGATTCTGGCGCGGTGCTGGCGCGGCGCGCGGAATGGACACGCGCCTTGCTGCGGAGCGGTGGCTGGGAACGCAGCCGCGCCAGTTGATCCTCGGTGCGCCGGGCATCGGCAAGAGCACGCTGCTCCGGGTGATCGCCGTCGATCTTCTTTCGGACGCGCCCAGGTTTGCGGAGGTCGCGCGGCGCTGGGGATTGCTGCTCCCCGTGTGGGTGCCGTTTCCGTATTGGACTGTGCAGGTTTTGGCGCACCACCGTGCGTCGAGCACGCTGCCGGAAATGTTGCGGGAATGGTTTGAGCGGGAACATCAGGCGGAACTCTGGCCGCTGATCAAGCGAGCCCTCGACGATGACCGCCTCCTGCTGCTGGTGGACGGCGTGGACGAATACGCGGATGAGAAGGCTGCGGGCGTGGTTCTCCAGCAACTGCTGTCGTTCCTCGATCGGCGCGGAGTGCCTGCGCTGCTGGCGAGTCGTCCTCACGGGTTCGAGGCGCTGCAGAGCGGCTTGAAAACATGGCCGCGGGCCGTCTTGGCGCCGCTCTCGCGGTCGCAGCAGGAATCTTTTGCGCGGGTTCTTTTTCGGGCGGATGCAAGCGCGCAAAATCTTGCTGCGGACGAGGCCAACCTCGAGGCGGATCGGCGGGCCAATGATTTCATCCGGGAGGTAGGCGACGCGCCCGGCTTGTCAGAGCTGGCTGGAGTGCCCCTGCTGCTCGGCTCCTTTGTGCGTCTCGCTTTGGAGGGCAAGCGTCTGCCCGAGGATCGCTTCGAGGCCTGTGCACGGCTCGTGGACCTGCTCTTGGAAGAACATCCTCAGCGCCGTCGTGAGGCCGCTCATCGTGTGCAAAGCGCGAGCGACGCAATACTCCGAGCGGCGCAGCTTGGAAGACGCGAGACACGTCTGGCCTTCGCGGCTCTGGCCTTCGCGTTGCAGGAGCACGCACCCGGCGGTCATGCCGAGCGCGCCCAAGCGGTGCGGTGGCTGGTGGATTTCCTCCAAGCGCCGCGCTGGAGCGTCTGCCTGGATGGCGGCGAAGCGCACAAAGTTGCGCGTGCGCTTTTGGATGAAGCGGAAAGCGAACTCGGCCTGCTCGTCGAGCCGGCACAAGGGCACTTCGGATTTCTTCATCGCAGTTGTCAGGAGTGGCTGGCTGCGGAGTGGATGCGGGAGCTGACTCCGGAAGAGCAGCGAAACATCGTGAGCACCCACGCGCTGAAACCTCAGTGGCGTGAAGTGCTGCTCGGAGCATTCCGCCTTTTCTCGAGCGAAACTTTGGCAGCCGTGACGGAAGACTTGAAGGGCGCGATGTCGGTCGCGTCACTGAGCGGGCAGCAGGAACTGCAAGCGTTGTTAAGTGACTTGGCGTTTCAGGCGAACTCGCTCGCTGGCGCCCGGCGGAGCGAACTCATCCACCTCAGCTTCGAATGGATCGAACGCGGTCGCTTCATGCCCACGCGTGAGCGGTTGCTCAGCAGCGCGCTCTCCGCCTTGCGCGGCGGAGTCACGCAGGCGCGCAATCTCGTTCGCACGCGCATGGATCGGTGGTTCCCGAGCCGCGGCACCTGGCGTTCCGGCACGCTGGAGGAAATGGCCTCGTGGCCGCGCTCACCTGCGCTGATCGAGGCACTCGTGACGAATCTCCACGATCCCGAACATGACAACACCAAGGCCGCGGCTGGTGCGCTGGCGAAGGTCGCGGGTGGCGATCCCGCGCTTTGTGAGGAACTCATCGCGCTGACGCGCAGCGCAGTGAGCCCTGCGACCTGTGCCGCGGCGCTCGAAGCTTTGCGGCTCGGCTGGCCCGCCGATCCGCGCGTCCTCGAATTGGCGAGACAGATGCGCGGCTCGGGCGCAACCGAGGTGGCGCTCGTGGCCATCCGCTGCCTCACTCCTCACGGCGAGCTGAACGATGCTGATCGAGATCGCATCCTGCGCGCCGGATTGTGGGCCGCGGGAGTCGGTGTGGATCGAGCCTGGCGAACCGATCTCGTCGCTGCGCTGCTCGAAGGCTGGCCGGGAGACGCGACCGTGCTGGAGTGCATGAGTCGCGCAGTGAAGGACCCGATCCGGCAAACCGGCGAATTCGAAAGCGCGTTAGCTTTCGCAGTTCTCTTCGGCGGATTCGCTGGAAACAGCAGCGCTGCGGAGGCGATCGCTGGCTACCTCGCGCACGAGCATTTTCATTTCAATCGCGACCAGGATTATCCGTCACGCGAAGCGCTCGTCTCTGCGGCCAAAGCGTGGCAAGCGCACGCGGGTTTAACTGCGGCGTTCGAAGAGTGGTTCGAGCGAAAGGGGACGCTCCACGGCTACGCGGTCATCGAGTTCTACCACGCGGTAAAAACCGCTCGGATGAAAGAGCGGCTCATGGCGAGACTGCGCGACGGAAAAACATTTTTCGGACTGGAACTTCACGTCCTTGTCCGCGTGTGGGGTCTTGAAGATTCCGAGGTGAACGCCGTCGCACGGGCTTACGTGCAGACAGCGCCGCTTGGTTACGCTGAGGCGCAAGAACTCCTGATGGATTTCGTGGAGGATCGAGCCGCCGTGCGCAGCAAGCTGGTCGCGGGGCTCATTCCAGAGTCCGGCATTGCCTTGGGGAACATTCTCGATTCCCTCCGCCAGCTCGACGGCGATCTCGCGGCACCCGACCTAATGGAAGCATGTCTGCGCCTGCGCGACACACGCGACGACGCATGGCCAGATTGGGTGAAGCCGCGCCTGATTGCCTATGGCACGCGGCATCCCGACGTGCGTGCTCTCGCCTTCGCTGCCATTGAGGAGCGGGACGGCCCGTGGAGCGCCGTGGCAATCGCCGCCGCCAATGATCCCGAATTGGCAGCAGCGCTGCTCCCGCTGACGACGCCACTTCCAGACGAGCTGCGCCAGCTCATCGCCAAAACGCTCGCGAGTTTCCCTGCGCAAGAAACATGGGTGGATGAATTGCTCGCGGGTTACGACCGAGAAAAGGAATGCGCGCCAAAGCTCGAAATGGCGATTTCTTGCGCACGGCGTCTCCGGCGGCAGCACCGCCTGGGCGAGGAAACGGTTGCCGATTTTCGCGCGAAGCTCACGACGCGCGGTCCCTTTCATGAACATCGTCGGCTCGCAGGATTGGCTGGTTTGATTGCCGCTCATCGCGCTGAGTGGCTTCCCATCTCCGGCCTGCCCGACCTCGCACTTGAGGCCATCATGGAGGGCAGTGGATTCGCCCTGCACGATGCGCCGAATTTCGTGCGCTTGCTGGAAGAAGAATGGGAGCCTTTCCTTGCCTCGCTGCCCGACGATGCGGCGAGCGCGCTTCGCGAATTTCTGGAGCGGAGCAATGCCCTCCACTACATCCCGCAACAAGCTCCCGCAGGCAGTAGGCTGGCTAAATGGCTGGTGGCCGAGCGGCAGCGCCGCGATCCTGAGCGTCCTCCTCGCTCGGTCGATCTCGCGCTGCTCGCGTGCGCGGCTCCACAGTCGGAGGCACTGAAGACGGCCGCCGTCGATGCGATGCTTCGCGTTGCGGACCGGGAAAGCATTCACCAGTGGCACGAGCGAGCCACGGCCGCGCGTCTGCTCGGCACCCATTTCGTCGGCGCCGAGTCGGTGCTCACTCTCCTCACAGCGGTGTCTGTCGAGCAGTGGACTGAAGCCACGGCAATCGCGCTCGCTCACGGATGGCCAAGGTCCGAGCAGCTTAAGCAATGGTTCGATCATGCCAGGCAGAATGAGCTAAAAATTCGCTGGGAGGCTTTCTGGCCGGTGGCTTTTGCCGTCGGGAAAACATCTGGACTGGCCGAGCGTTGGGCCGATCTCGACACAGCGGCGGAACACGATTTCGCCATCGCGTTTCGTGAAGCTGCGAGTGTTCTGGCCCATCGCGCTGGCTGGGACGGCGAAGCTGCGGCCTGGCTTTTTCAGGAGGTGGCGCACCCTCTTTCCACGACACGCAACACGACCGCATTGAGCATTCTGGTCCGGAGCGGAGCTGCGCCCGACGGCTTCGAGCAATGGTTACGCGAGCGCGACGCATTGTTAGGCATGGGGCAGTTCTCGCCAATTTTCGGCTACGATTTCAGCACGGGCGAAATCACCTTCGACGCGCGTCTCGTCCTCCTCCGCTCCTTCGCCGCAAACCCGGCGATTGCCTCATGACTGCGCTCTGGGGCACGGCCGAGTTTCAAACCCAGACGAGCGCGCTCGCTGCAAAAAGAACTCTCGGAAATCAGCAGGCCGACCCCACGCGATCTCCATTGCCGTTTATTGCCGTTATTGCCGAAAATAGAGGTTTGAAGACGGATACCAATGGACGCGGACGGACACGCCCTAAAGAGTGAAATTCCATAAAGCGTTGCACAGAACGCCATAGCCCTTCTTATTTGTAATCAGCAGGTCGTCGGTTCGAGCGCGATTGCCGGCTCCAGCGGCAAAATCCTTAATAAGCAATTTGCGGAGATATTCGAGAGGCGAATGTCATTCGGAAAAAAAATGGGTTTTTTGCCACTCTTGCGGCAGCAATGGAACCTTGGAAAGCAATGAGATTTCCGCCGCATCTCTCTCTCGCCGGCTCTAAAAAAGACCTCGTTCGTGTGTTGTGTGCCGCCAGCATGGCGAGCTTCACCCCGGAAGGTTCCAGCTTGCCGGTGGCAGCCATGCGCCGCCGGATGGCCGCCTTGAGAGGGTCCTCCACGAGATTCTCGCACAAAGACGCTCGTTCATCCGCGCCGAGCGCAAAGCCCGGATTGCGCGGCAGTTTACACGCCCTAGTAGCGGTAATGCGCGGACTTGTAGGGGCCTTCGATCGGCACGTCGAGATAGGCTGCCTGTTTCGGAGTTAGCTTGGTAAGCTTCACGCCGATCTTATCGAGGTGAAGGCGGGCGACTTCCTCGTCGAGCTTCTTGGGAAGGACATACACCGCGGGCTTGTAACTATCCTTGTTCTTCCAGAGGTCGAGCTGAGCGAGGGTTTGGTTGCTGAAGCTGTTACTCATCACAAAGGACGGATGGCCGGTGGCGCAGCCGAGGTTGACCAGCCGGCCTTCGGCAAGCAGGAAGACTTCGCGACCGTCCGGAAAGCGGTACTTATCCACCTGTGGCTTGATGTTCACATGCTGGATGCCGGGATAGTGCACCAGCTTATCGACCTGAATCTCGTTATCGAAGTGGCCGATGTTGGCGATCACCGCTTGGTTCTTCATCTTCGAAATATGCTCGATGGTCAGTACGTCCACGTTACCCGTGGTGGTAATGTAAATGTCCCCGCGGCCAAGAGTATCTTCTACGGTCGTAACCTCGTAACCTTCCATGGCGGCTTGTAACGCATTGATAGGATCGATCTCGGTAACGATGACCCGCGCGCCTTGTCCGCGCAGGGATTGCGCGCAGCCCTTGCCCACGTCGCCGTAACCAATTACCACGGCAACTTTTCCGGAGATCATCACGTCGAGCGCGCGGTTGAGGCCATCGACCAGCGAATGGCGGCAGCCGTATAAGTTATCGAACTTACTTTTGGTTACCGAATCATTCACATTGAAGGCGGGGACGAGCAGCTTGCCGAGTTCGTGCAGTTTGTAGAGGCGATGCACACCGGTTGTCGTTTCCTCGGAGACGCCGCGCCATTCCTTGACCAGCTCGTGGAAGATATAGGCATCCTCCGCGTGAATCTTCTTGAGCAAGTCTTTGATGACCTTCTCCTCGTGCGAACCGCTCTCGCTACTTACCCAATCGTTGCCTTCTTCGAGTTCGTAGCCTTTGTGCAGGAAGAGCGTCACGTCCCCGCCGTCATCGACTACGAGTTGCGGGCCTTTGCCTTCGTTATTCACGATCGCCTTCCACGTGCAGTCCCAATACTCTTCCAGCGTCTCGCCCTTCCACGCAAAGACCGGCACGCCGACCTTGGCAATGGCCGCCGCGGCGTGGTCCTGGGTCGAGAAGATATTGCAAGAAGCCCAGCGCACATCGGCGCCTAGCGCGACCAGCGTCTCGATGAGCACCGCCGTCTGGATGGTCATGTGCAGGGACCCGGTAATGCGCACGCCTTGGAGCGGCTTGCCCGGCGCGTATTTCTCACGGATGGAAATGAGACCCGGCATCTCCTTCTCGGCGATCTCGATTTCCTTGCGGCCCCAGCCGGCCAGTTTGATGTCGGCGACTTTGTAATCGTTGGTCTTGGTAAGTGTGGTCATGTTAGTTAAAGGTTAGCGTGCAGCGGCTCGTAATGTCTTGGCCTTGTCGGTCTTTTCCCAAGTAATGTCGGGGTCGTCTTTGCCGAAGTGTCCGTAGTTAGTCGTCTTGCTGTAGATGGGTCGGAGTAACTTGAGTTGCTCCACTATCTTCGCCGGCTTGAAGTTAAAGACTTCGTTGACCGCTTTCTCGATCTTGGTCTCATCGACTTGATTGGTGCCGAAGGTGTCGATGTGCACACTTACCGGATCGGGATGACCGATGGCGTAAGCAAACTGCACTTCGCACTTACTAGCCAGCCCGGCGGCCACGACGTTCTTGGCCACCCAGCGACCCATGTAAGCGGCGCTGCGATCGACCTTCGAGGGATCCTTGCCCGAAAAGGCCCCGCCGCCGTGCCTTCCCATGCCGCCGTAACTATCCACGATGATCTTGCGCCCGGTAAGTCCCGTATCTCCCTGCGGTCCGCCGACGACGAACTTACCGGTCGGGTTAATGAAGTATTCCGTCTTACTGCCGAGAAACTCGGCGGGAAGAAACTTTTTGATGATGCGCTGAATCAGAAAGTCCTTGATGACCTTGTGCTTCACGCCCTCGGCGTGCTGGGTGGAGATGACGACATTGGAGATACCCACCGGCTTGCCGCCTTCGTAAATCACCGAGACCTGGCTCTTCGCATCGGGCCGCAGCCATTTCACTTCGCCGCTCTTGCGGATGCGGGTAAGTTCGCGCCCGAGACGGTGGGCAAACATGATGGGTGCCGGCATCAGTTCCGGCGTCTCATCCGAGGCGTAACCAAACATGAGGCCCTGGTCGCCCGCGCCTTGTTCGGTGTGCCCTTTGCCGTCGGCTGCTTTGGCGTCCACCCCCTGCGCGATATCGGGAGATTGCGCGGTGAGAATGTTAGTCACGAATATTCTGTCCGCGTGAAAGACATCGTCGTCATTCACGTAACCGATCCCGCGCACCGCATCGCGCACGATCTGCACGTAATCGACCTTGGCCTTTGTGGTGATCTCGCCGCCGACGATAACTACGTTACTTTTCGCGTAAGTCTCGCACGCGACGCGGCTGTGTTTGTCCTGGGACAGGCAGGCATCGAGCACGGCGTCGGAAATGGTGTCGCAGACTTTGTCGGGGTGGCCTTCGCCGACGGATTCGGAGGAAAAGATATAACGACGAGACATGCGGGTGGGTGGGTAGTTTAGTGATTCGATCGGATACATCGATCAATCATGATGCGGTGATGTATCACGGCGAACGAGAGCGTCAACGGGAAATTTTATTCTTCTGATCGAGGCACATTGCCGGGGTGCCTGGGCTCGCGATTGCGGTAGCGCAGGTAGAGATTGCGCAGGTAGATGGGGAGCGGGAAAATGTTTTGCAGCACGCCCACGGAGTCGTGCTGGTAGATGGCGAAATAGGAGAGCATGAGAAAGCTGCCCGCCGCGCTGCATTCCCAGAAACCAAACGGGATGACGCTGCGGCCCGCGCGCTCCGAGGCGATCCATTGAATGATGAAACGCATGCTAAATGTGAGCATGCCGAGCAGGCCGATGACCTTCCACGGGTGCAATTGAATCTTCCAAAAGAAGACCTGAAATTCGGGCCACGCCGCCGCGAGGAAGTAGAGAGCTTGCATGGCCAGTGGCGTAGCTGCAAAGACTGGCGCGAGACAGATTCTTTTGCGAAAGACGGACGGTGCAGCGCACTTCAACTTCCGACCATCGGCGCGTGGCCATCACCGCGATGGGTGTGGTGAGCCCGCTCGGACTGGGCCTCACGGCGACGCTCGCGGCGCTCCGGGAAGGGCGCGATGGCGTGAGGCCTGTCACGGCTTTCGATGTGTCGCGGTGTCGGTCGAAGACGGCGGGGCAGGTTGGAGAATTTTCAATTTTCAATTTTCAATTTTCAATTGAGCATCCCGCGAGCCGCATGATGATCGCGGCCGCGATGGAGCTGCGGGATGGCGACCGCGGGTTTGTGCCGGAGATGATGGTGGTGGGCACGACCAGCGGCGGGATGAGCTTTGGCGAGGAGTTCTATCGCGCCCAGGTCGCGCGGCGGCGGCCGCGCGAGCGCGCGGCGTGGCTGGCAAATTATCTGCCGCACAAAGCGGTGCTCGATGCGCAGGAGGCGTGCGGCTTTGCGTGCCCGGCGCAGATCATCGCCAATGCCTGCGCGTCGGGCTCGAATGCAGTGGGGCACGCGTTTCAACTTGTGCGCGCGGGAAAATTTCAGCGCGTGCTGTGCGGCGGTTACGACGCGCTCTCCGAGCTGGTGTATGTCGGCTTCGATTCGCTCCAGGCTGCGACGCCGGATAAAATTCGGCCTTTCGACAAGCACCGCTCCGGCCTCGTGCTCGGCGAAGGCGCGGCGCTGCTGGCGCTCGAGGAGTTGGAGACCGCGCGTGGGCGGGGCGCGCCGATCCTCGCGGAGATCGCGGGCTACGGCATCTCGACGGACAATCATCATCTCACGCAACCGCACCCGAGCGGCATCGGCCCGCGGCTCGCGATGGAACGCGCGCTGGCCGACGCGCGCCGGCAGCCGCAGGGCGTGGACTACATCAATGCGCACGGCACCGCGACGACCTTCAACGACGCCACCGAGGGCGCGGCGATCGCGCAACTCTTTGGCCCGCGTGTGCCGGTCAGTTCGACCAAGTCGATGATGGGGCACTCGCTCGGCGCGGCGGGTGCGATCGAGGCGGTGTTTTCGGTCCTCGCGATCGCGCACCAATTTCTGCCGCCGAATATCCATTTCCACGAGCGCGATCCGGCGTGGGACATCGACATCGTGGCCAACGAAGCGCGCGCCGCCCGGGTGCGTTGCGTGATGTCGAACTCGTTTGGATTCGGCGGGACGAATGCCGCGGTCGTGTTTGAGGAGAGGCGCGATCCATGAGCGCACACGTCGCCGGGATAGGCTGGGTCACGCCGCATGGCACCGGGCTCGACGCGGTGTGGGAATGTGTCGCGCGCGGCGTGGCTCCGCCGCTCACGACGATCACAAATCCCGAGAGCGGCCGCACGCACCTCTGCGCGCTGGCGCAGCCGGCGCTCGTCGCGCATCCGCGGCTGCGGCGCGCGAGTTCCATCAGTCACTTTGCGGTGACCGCGGCTCTCGCGGCGCTGGCGGATGCGGGCATCGAGATGAATGCGGAGATGGCCGCGCGCACGGCGGTGATCTTTGCGATCGTCGATGGCGGCGTGCTCTACACGCGGCGCTTTTACGAGCAGATCGTGAAGCAAGGCGCGAATGCCGCGAGCCCGCTGCTTTTTCCCGAGACCGTGCACAACGCGCCGGCCAGTCATCTCGCCGCGCTGCTCGGCATCGACGGGGCGACCTACACGCTCGTGGGCGATGCGACCGTCGGCCTCAGCGCGCTGAAGATGGCGGAGCAGTTGCTCGATCTCGACGCGGCGGATCGTTGCGTGGTCGTGGGCTGCGAAGAGCTCGACTGGATTTTGTGCGAGGCCTACCGTGATTGGCGGCTCGCCAATCCGCAACGCGGCGCGGTGCTGGCCGAAGGCGCGGCCGCGCTGGTGCTCGCGCGAGCGGGACGCTGCGAGTTGCGAGCAGTGCATGACGGGATCCCTTTCTTCAAACGCAGCGAAGCCGCGGCTGCACTGGAGAGAGCGGTGCGTGAAGTCGGCGGCGCATCGGCGGAGGCGGTAGTCGCTTGCGGCAATGGCACCTTCATCGACCGCGCCGAGGAGGCCGCGCTCGCCTGCGTGTGCCCGAAGACGCCGCGCTATTTTCCCAAGCGCGCGTTGGGCGAAGCGCTCGGCGCCGGCGCGCTGATGCAGGTGGTCTGCGCCGCGCAAACTCTCGCGAGCACCGCCGCACAGAGCGCTCTGGTGTCCGTGCTCGGCTTCAATCACCAGGCGAGCGCGGCACTTCTCACGCGCGAGGGATGACGAGCGTGGCGCGGGCTTCCAGCCTGCGGGAGTGTCGCAGGCATCCCTGCCTGCACTGCAAGCTGGAAGCCGCAGGACTGCCGCAGGCAAGGATGCCTGCGCTACGCTTCACGTCGCCAGCGGCGGCACCACGACGATGGGCACCCGCGCCCGGTGCCGCACGGCGTCGATGGTGCTGCCGTGGAGGATGTCGCCCACGAGCCGGTGGCCGTGCGACGCCATCGCGATGAGATCGACGTGCTCGGCCTCGGCGACCTTGAGGATTTGGCTCGGCGGATTGCCGAGCGCGAGATGCGTGGTGACGCTCAGCGCCGCTTCCGAGCGCAGGCGCGCGGCGGTGTCCTGGAGATACTTCCAGTCGTCGCGCATCTCCTCGGAATCGGCGAGGTTGAGTTGCTCGTAATTGCGCGCGACCCAGCCATCGGCCACGTGCAGCAGGAGCAGTTCGCTTTTGAACATCGAAGCCAGCGCGGTGATGTGCGGCAGCAGTGCCTGGTCGGCGGCGGTGTTGTCGAGGGCGACGAGAATTTTGCGGTACATTTCGGTGTTCTCTAAAATCTCAGCGCGTCCTGCCACGACTGCGGAGTGAATTTGTCGAAGAGGTATTTGAAGTTCAGGATGACGATGATCGCGGCGCAGCTCCACGCGAGAACCTTGATCCACAAAGGATTCGCGAAGCGTCCCATCTTTGCCTTGCTGTTGGTGAAGAGCAGCAGCGGGATCACGGCGAAGCTCAACTGCATCGACAAAATCACCTGACTCCAGATGAGCAGGTCGGTGGTCTTGCCTTCGCCGAAATATCCGATGACGCCCACGGCGGGCACGATGGCGATGAGTCGCGTGATGAGCCGCCGCAGCCACGGCGCGAGCCGGATGTGGAGGAAGCCTTCCATCACGATCTGCCCGGCGAGAGTGCCGGTGAGCGTGGAGTTCTGTCCGCTCGCGAGCAGCGCCACGGCGAAGAGTGTGCTGGCGACGCCGATGCCGAGCACGGGACTAAGCAGTTGGTAGGCGTCCTGGATTTCGGCGACATCGGCGTGGCCCGTAAAGTGAAACGCGGCGGCGGCGAGGATGAGGATGCCGCCATTGATGAAGAGCGCAAACATGAGCGCGAAGGTCGAGTCGATAGTCGCAAACTTGATGGCCTCGGCCTTTCCCGAGTCGGTGCGCGCGAAGTTGCGGGTCTGCACGATCGAGCTGTGAAGGTAGAGATTATGCGGCATCACGGTCGCCCCGAGGATGCCGATGGCGACGAAGAGCATGTCCTTGTTTCGCAAAATTTCCGCGGAAGGCGCGAAGCCGCGCAGGATGCCGCCGAAGTCGGGCCGCGCGAAAAGCAAGTCCGCGAGGAAGCAGCCGCCGATGGTGAGGATGAGCGCGATGACGAGTGCCTCGACGTAACGGAAGCCTTTGTTTTGCAGGAAGAGCACGATGAGCACATCGAGCGCGGTGATGAGGCAGCCCCACACGAGCGGGATGCCGAAGAGCAATTGCAGGCCGATGGCCGAGCCCACGACTTCCGCCAGATCGCACGCCGCGATGGCGCCTTCGCACAGCACCCACAGCGCCCAGACCGCGGGCCGCGAATACTGATCGCGACAGGCTTGCGCGAGGTCGCGTCCGGTCACGACGCCCAGCTTCACGCAGAGGTGCTGGAGCAGGATGGCGATTAAGTTCGAGATCAGAATGACCGACAGCAGCGTGTAGCCATACTTCGCGCCGCCCGCGAGATCGGTGGCCCAATTCCCTGGATCCATGTAGCCGACCGAGACGAGGAAACCGGGCCCGGCAAAGGCGAGGAGTTTTTTCCAAAACGAAGCGTCGGCCGGCACGGGCACGGAGCGAAAAACTTCGGGTAGCGAAGCTTCGCCGCGCCGCTGCCAGCCTTCGAGCGGGGCGTGATCTGGGATGGATCGAGACATTAAAATCAAAAGCGCCAGGAGACGCCGACGAATGGATTCACGTCGTCGGCCGCGCGGGTGAGCCCGATGTTCACTCCGCAATCGAGATGCACGTCGGCGCTCAGCTCCCACACGAGGCCGAAGTCGATCGTGCCCACCCACGGCTGGCGCGACTCGGCACTCACCGCGCTGAAAAATTCCGCGTATCCGCTGAGCCGGCCGACGAGTGCGTGGGAGCAGGTGATCGAGTCCACCCATTCCGCGTGGCGTCCGCGGCCGTCGTTGTCTTCGAGGATGTCCACCTCGGTCATCAATCCGACATCCCAGTCGCCCGGCAGCTTCACCGCGAGCGGGAGGATGAGGCCGCCTTCGACGGCGTGATTGCCGAGGCCATCCTCGTTGGTCGGAAACTTCACGAAGGGCATGAGCGCAAAGGCCGCGGCTCCGCCGTCGTTGCCCCGGAGGTTGAGCTTGGCGCGCACGGTGAAGTCGCCGAAGCCGCTGCGGCGCGTGGTGGTGGGCCGCTCCGCGGTGCGCTCGACGGTGTAAGGCGCGATGATGAATTGCACATCGAGCGAGTCGAGCAGACCGACCTTGAAATTGGTGACGCCAAAGGACCAGCGTTCGACTCGCGTATCGGTGCGGTCGGAGTTGTGCCGATCGGAGTTAAAAGTGGCCGCGTCCATCTCGATCTGCACATGGCCGGCATCGACGGTGTAGGGGCTCTCCGTCTTGTCGGGCCGGTCCGTGTTCAACTCCCGCAGCAAGGCGCGCGGCACAGGATGGAACAGATCGTAGCCGCGCTTGTCCCGCGGCGTTTCCACCGGCCCGGCCGACGCGGAGTGGAGCGCGCCGGCCAGAAGCAGAAGGAAGAGGAGGCGGTGCATCAAGGAAACAAAGGAAACTGGAACTTTCTCGGCTGACAACAACAAAGTTAGATTATTCTAACTTTATTTTAAGATCGTTGCTTGACCCCGGTCCGCGCCGCCGTTTAATCGCTCGCTTCATGCCGCGCACCTCCAAGCCACGCGCCTCCTCCACCATGGAGGACTACCTCGAGCGCATCCTCGAACTCATCAATACCAAGGGCTACGCGCGAGTCGTGGACATCGCGCAACGGCTCGAGATTTCCCAGGCCAGCGTCACGAGCATGGTGAAGCGGCTCGATGGCGAGGGGCTGCTCAAGTACGAGAAGTATCGCGGCCTCGTGCTCACTTCCTCCGGCGAAGCGCTCGCCCGCAACATCACGCGCCGGCACCAGTTGCTCAGCGATTTCCTCAAACTCCTTGGCCTCCGCGACGAGACCATTTATCACGACGTGGAAGGCATGGAGCACCACATCAGCCCACCCACCCTGCGCGCGATCGAAGCGCTCACCCGGCATCTGCGCGGGCAGCGCGGGCTCCTCGCCAAGGTCCGCAGAGCGTCGCATGAAGATTGAACCGGTCGAATTTGGCGGTTGGAAAAATTGTCTGAGCCTCGCGAACGAACACGCCGAGCTCGTCCTCACGCTCGACGTGGGCCCGCGCGTCATTTCCTACCGCGTGCCGGGCGGCGACAATGTGCTGAAGACCAACCCGGAGGAATTTGGAAAAAGCTGGGAGCCTGGGTTCGTCTTGCGCGGCGGCCATCGGCTGTGGCTGGCGCCGGAAAATGAGCGGACTTACGCGCCCGACAACGGGCCGGTGCAGCACGAGATCGTCGCGCCCAATTCTGTGCGGCTCACCAATGTGCCCGTCGCGCCGTGGCTCATCGGCAAGCAACTCACCGTGTCGCTGGCCGCGGAAAGTTCCGCGGTGCGGCTCGATCACCGCGCGACCAACGAAGGCCGCGAGCCGGCGCAACTCGCGACGTGGGGCGTCACCGTGATGGAGCCCGGCGGGCTCGAGATCATCCCGCAGCCGGCTCTGGGCGAGCATCCGCGGGACTTGCTGCCGGAGCGCGTGCTCGTGCCGTGGCCTTATACGGACATGCTCGACGAACGCTGGCGCTGGGGCCGGCAGTTCATCACGCTGCGCCAGACCGAGCACAGCTCGCCCGCCAAGCTCGGCCTCGCGCACCGCGCCAGGTGGGTCGGCTACTTGATGAAGAACGCGCTCTTCCTCAAAACTTTTGCCTACGAAGAGGGCGCGCAATATCCCGACCTCGGCTGCAACTTCGAGACCTTCACCAATGCCGCCATGCTCGAGATGGAAACCTTGAGCCCGCTGCGCGCACTCGCGCCGGGCGAGAGCGTGGGGCACACCGAGACCTGGCATCTTTTCGGTTCCGTGCCCGAGCCTCATTCGCTGAAGGAAGACGCGCTGGCGGAATGGCTCGCGCCCTTCCTCGCGAAGATCAGAAACCATTCATGAACCTCTCGCTCCGGCGCTCCATTTTCCTTCTCTCGCTTCTCTTTCTTGCCGGCTGCGCCACGGCCGATCCGCAGAGCTCGAGCGCCGCGCGCACGGCGATGCTCGAGGAAATCAAAAAGGAAAGACCCGGCAATTACTACGTGGGCCGACGCTACTACAAAGCGGACTACAAATTCTGGGGCTACATCCGCAAGCCCGGCGAGTCGTGGGCCGCGGCAAAGCTCGTGATGCTCAATGAGCAGCAGCGGCTCGCGCCCGATCGCGCGCTGGGGAAACTCGGCGCGGATAACAACTACGAGTACAAGCTGCTCGGCGAATTTTCCGGGCAAACGGTGTATGAGCCGGCGAGCAACGGATTTTATCCGGAGTTTGTGCTGAAGGGTTATGAGGTGAAGGCGGTCGCGCCGGCGTCCATCTTTCGCACTCCTGGAGCTACCGATCCGCAGCGGCGCATTATCGCAAAGCCGTACTAGATCCGGGGAGCGCGCGCGTCTCGCGCGCTGGTTGCGGCGCCCCGCTGCAACGAACTTTGCGAACCGTCCTTCCGGGCGCGAAGTCCTCTCGTGCAGAGCGCCATCGAAAGTTCGTTTCGGCGAGACGCCGCAACCAGCGCGGGGAGCGCGCGCTCCCCGGAGCTTGCCGCCGCGCGGCGCACGGACAGAATGCGCGGCCCGCCGATGCCCGCCGATTCTCCGATCCCGCCGCTCGCCGACCACATCGTCGAGCGTTCGATGCGCAGGAATATCGCGGCGGGTGTGCTCGGCATGGTGTGGGCCGCGGTGGCTTATGGCATGCCGCTGCCGTTGCTCATGCGCGCGGTCGATGCCAGCGGCTTTCAGCTCGGCGTGCTCGCCGCGGTGCGGCAGGCGGCGATGCTCGCGCAACTTCCCGGCGCGTTCCTCGTCGAACGCTTTCCGCGCCGGAAGCCGCTCTGGGCCTTGCTCGGCGGGGCGCACCGTGCGGTGTGGATTGTGCCCGCGCTGTTGCCAATAGTCTTCCCGGCGCGGCGCGAATGGTGGCCGCTCGGGATCATCCTGGCGCTCGGCTGCAGCGATGTGATGGCCAATGCAAGCGTCGCGTCGTGGCTGAGTTGGATGGCCGATCTGCTGCCGGGCGCGCGCGCTGGCCGCTTCTGGGGGCTTCGCATGCGGGTGCTCTCGCTGTCGCTCATCGTCGCTTCGCTCGGCTTTGGCGTGATGCTCGATGTGTTCACTCAACCGGGTCACGAGTTCCTCGGGTTCGCGCTGGTCTTTGCGGTGGCCGCGATCTTCGGCGTGAGCGACATCGCGGTGCACTGCTGGGTGCACGAGCCCGCGCCGCAGCACGGCGCGCGGCACGAGCGTTGGTGGCGGCGGATCGCCGAACCTCTGCGCGATCGCGATTTTCGCCGGCTCACCTTTGCCTACGGCGCGTGGGCCTGCGCGCTCGCGCTACCCGGTTACAGCAATGGGATGCCGGGATTTTTCAACGTCGTGTACTTGAAGGAAGCCTTTGACGCGAGCTACTCGCAGGCATCGTGGATCGTCATCGCCTCCGCGCTCGGCGCGGTCATCTGGGGGCCGCCGATCGGCCATGCCATTGATCTCCGGGGCGCGCGTGCCATCGCCACGCGACTCATTTTTTTTGGCCCGCTCTGCACGCTGGCGTGGTTTTTTGTCTCGCGCACGCGATGGCACATCGCGGGCCTCGGGCCCACGCCGCTGCCGCAGCCGGTGCTGCTCATCAGCGCGATGTCACTCGCAGTGGGCGGCGCGTATGCGGGCATGCAACTCTGCCAGTTGCGGCTCATGCAGGAGCACACGAGCAATGCCGGGCGCACGATGGCGATGGCCGTACACTGGTCCATCGTCGGCTTGCTCGGCGCGCTCGGCCCGCTCACGGCTGGCTGGATCAAGGATCACTTCCCGCCGGCGTGGAGCGCGCTCGCTCTGCCGTGCGGCGCCGCGTTTTCTTACTTTCAAATTCTCATCGTCCTTCAGATCGCGATCGCCTGGGGCATCGCGCTGCCGCTGCTGCGGAGAGTTGAGAGCCGTCGGTTCTGATCCGCGCGATTGGCTCGAAAACGGCGCGGCTCTCAGCTCTCAACTTTCAACTTCTTCACCCCACCCCCGCCCACACACGATGCACATCGTCGTGATCGTCGAGGGTCTGCAAAAACTCGCCGACTTCCTGGCGCTGCGCGTCGTTGAGTTCGGGAAATTGTTTTGGCACATAGCCCAGTTCGCTCGTCACCACGGTCCAGTCGTTTTGCGCCAGCCAGCGTGAGACTGCGTGCAGTTCCGTGCGGCCTGTGATGAAGCGCGCGCCCGTCACGCCCGCCGGAATGTCGTCGTTCTGCGCGTGCGTGAGCGACTCGACTTCATTTGCACCGGCCTCGATCGCTGCCGTCTCGATGTCGGCGCTCATGTCGGCGTGGTGCGCTTCGACCAGGCCCACGTGATCGAAGAGAAACTTGTTGCTGCCCGGATTTCCGAGCTGCCCTTTCTTGAAGAGCACGCGGATTTCCGGCGCCGTGCGGTTGTTGTTATCCGTGAGCACTTCCACGATGAGCGGCACCTTGTGCGGCGCGTAACCTTCAAAGATCACATGCTCCACGGTCATCTTCTCGTCGCCGGTGCCCGCGCCTTTCTTGATCGCGCGCTCGATCACATCGCGCGACACGCTTTCCCGCCTCGCCTTATCGACCGCCGCAAAGAGCCGCGGATTGCCGTCCGCATCCGCGCCGCCGAGCTTTGCCGCGACGGCGATTTCCTTCACCAGCTTGGAGGTGATGCCGGATTTTTTCTTTGCGTTAATCTCGCGCTTGGCGAGCAGCCATTGGCGTCCCATGGGCGCTCACGGTGCCGCGCCGCGCGGCGCGCGACAATCCTGAAAATAACCGCGCGAGTGAAGGCGCACCCCAAGGAGAGGCGACACTCTTGTCGCCTCTGTGCTCATCATGGCTTCGCTTTCAGCAAGCCGTCGAAGAGCTTGTACATCTCGTCGCGCACCTCGGCCTCTTCATCCACCGCGCGGCGAAAAAAATCGTAGTGCAACCGCCCCCGCGCCTGGGCGATGTCGCCCTGCGTGGCCGAGCGGAGGGAGGTGAGAAAGCTCGTGGTCACACGCCCGCGATCGGCGGCGCTGAGCTTCTGCCTTTCCATGGCCTGGAGAAAGTCGCGCACCGGGCGGCTGATCGCGCTGTTGCCAAACTCGCCAGGATGCACCGTCGTGTCGCGGCGCATCGCTTCGATGAGGCGCGCGAGGTCTTTGGTCGATGCCTCGATCCTGTCCACCTCCGCCTTCTCGGCCTGATAAGCCGACCACGCCACGGGCTGCCACTTCTTTACGCTGTCGAGCCGGAAACCGAAGCGCCGCACCTTGCTCTCGCGGCCTTCGCCGAGTTCCGCAAAGCGTCGGCGCGTGAGGTAGGTCGCGATGCCGAGGACTTTGCCCGTTTTCAAGTGAATGATGGGGCTGCCGCTATTGCCCGGCACGAACTCGGCGCTCACTTCGATGCGATCCGGCCCGATCCCGAGCAGCGTGCCGGCGAGCGGCTGAATAACGCGCGCGCCTTCGCTGTTGCCGAGCACCACCACGGCGTCGCCGATGCGCGCTTCGGCCTCCACGTCGTCGGCCGCCACGAGCGGATGCGGCACGTCGCTGGTGGCCAGCCGCATAATGTCGTACCCCACCGCGGCCTGCACTGCGCTGGCCGGCACGCGCGTGCCATCGAGCCGCGTGATTTTCACCGAAGCCATGGCCGCGAGCACGTGCTGATTTGTAAGCGCGAAGACGCCATCTTTCATCCGGCAAATGAACCCGCTGCCCGCGCCGCCGCCGCCCTCGATGAAGATGAGACTGCCGGAAAATTCATGCACGAGCTGCCCGGTGTCCGGCTCCGCGCGCGACCCCGCGATGGCCAGCAGGAGTGGGAAGAATAGGAGCAGCACACGCATCGGCGGAACTTCCACCACCATCGCCCGCCGTGTAAAGCCCGCCGGGCCGGCGCATGGAGCGCGGACGGCCCGTCCGCCCGCGACTGCAAGGCGTGGGCGAAAGGCGGGCGAGGCCGCCCGCGCTCCATCGCCGGACTTTTACTCAGTCTTTTACAGCAGCATCAGCGCGGGGCTTTCGATGAGCTTGCGCAGTTCGGCGAGGTACTGTGCGCCGATCGCGCCATCCACCACGCGATGGTCGGCGCTCAGGCCGATGGACATGCGCTGGCCGGGGACGATCGCGTCGTTCGGGCCGACGATGGGTTTCTTCACGATCGCGCCCACGCTCAGAATGATGGCCTGCGGCGGGTTGATGATCGCGCTGAAGCTTTCGATGCCGTAGCTGCCGAGATTGGAGACCGTGAGCGTGCCGCCGGCGAATTCCTCGGGCTTGAGTCGCTTGCCGCGCGCGCGGCCGGCGAGGTCTTTCACGGCGTCGCTGATTTCGCGCAGCGATTTTGTGTGCGCGTCGCGAATGACGGGCGTGACGAGACCTTCCTCGACGGCGACGGCGAAGCTCAAATGCACACTCCCGTATTGGACGATCGCGTCGCCCGCAAAGCTCGCGTTGACCGCGGGCACTTTCCGCGCGGCGGCGGCGACGGCTTTGAGCACGAAGTCGTTGACGGTGAATTTCAACCCGCCCACGGGCTCGCTCGCGGCGTTGAGATCGGCGCGCAATTTCATGAGCGGCGCGGCATCCACTTCGATGAAGAGATAGAAATGCGGGATCGTAGTTTTGCTGGCGAGCAGCCGTTCTGCGATGATGCTGCGCATGCCGCCGAGGGGGATGCGCCGATCGCCGGCGGCTGCGGGCGGGGACGCCGCCCTGGCCGCGGGCGCCGCGCTTGGCCGCGCACTTTCCACATCCTGCGCCACGATGCGTCCACCGGGCCCCGTGCCCGCCAGAGTGCTGAGATCGACGCCTCTTTCCGCGGCGATTTTCTTCGCGAGCGGCGAGGCTTTCACGCGGGCGCCGGAAGAAGCGGGCGCGGCGGCCGCAGCCTTCGACGCGGGAGTCGCAGCTGGAGCGGCCGGTGCCGGTGCCGGCTTCGACTGCGGCGGCGCGCCCCCGGCGGGCGGCTGCTCTCCTTTGCCGAGCAGCAGCGCGATGTGCGAACCGACGGGGACTTTCGTACCGACGGCGACGAGGTGCTTGTGCAGCACGCCATCGTCAAAGGCTTCCATCTCCATGGTCGCCTTGTCGGTCTCGATCTCGGCGATCACATCGCCGGTCTCGACTTTGTCGCCCTCGTTCTTGCGCCACTTCACGAGAGTGCCCTCCGTCATGGTGTCGGCGAGCTTCGGCATTTCGATGTAGGTGGCCATGGGGAATGTGGAGTGCAGCGAGTTGAGAGATGAGAGGCGCCGCACGCAACGCCGCTCTCATCAAACTCCACACTCCTCTATTTTCCCGCCACTCAACACTCAACTCCCAACTATTTCCGCGCCTTCTTCGACTGCCCTTTCGCCATGTCGTCGAATGTAGTGCGGCTCATTTTCGGCGTTGCCTTGAGGACTTGGAATTCGTGGAGCGCAGGGGAATCGATGACTGTGAGGTCGCCTTCGTTTCTCCAAGGTCCGTCAGCATCGACTTCGCCGTTGTCACCTTTCCCGGTGGAGTCGTTGTAATACTGATCGACGATGCCGGGGCTCGGCGGAATCTGCCCGATGGAAAGCGCGCCTTTGCCCATGCTATCCAGCGCCTGCATGAAAGCGCGCAAATGGGTGATCTCGCGGGTCATCAGGAATTGCAGAGCGTCCTTGGTGCCGGGATCGTCGCAGAAGTTAATCAGCCGCGCATACACGATCTTCGCGCGCGCTTCCGCGGCGATGTTACTTCGTAAGTCCACATCGAGTTCCCCGGTTATCTTAAGGTAATCGGCGGTCCAGGAATTACCCATCGAGTTACAAAGCGCGACCCCGCCGCCTCCGGCGATGGCTATCAAAGGATCGTGCTCCGCGGCGTCCGCGTTCTTCTTCATTGGCTTAAGGTGCATCCGCGCCAGGGTGCCGATGATCTCGAGGTGGCTTAACTCTTCGGTTCCTATGTCCATCAGCAGATCCTTGCAGGCCATGTTATCGCAGTTGATCCCCTGAATCGAATACTGCATCGCGGCGGCCAACTCGCCATTGGCGCCTCCGAATTGCTCGAGCAGCATGTTACCAAACCGCGGGTCGGGCGTGCCGACACGCACGCTATACATCAGCTTCTTAATATGGTGATACATCGGGGCGCCGTGTTGTTCAGACAGGGCGATTTTTTGCAAACATCCGGTAGAGGACCAGGAGGATAATTGCCCCGATCACGGAAACGATAAATCCCGCCGGTTCACCGGCGCGGTAGAAGCCGAGCGCCTGCCCCAAATATCCGCCGATGAAGGAGCCGGCCAGACCCAGGAGGATGGTAATAATCCAGCCGCCTGGATCGCGGCCCGGCATGAGAAATTTTGCGACCACTCCGATGAGCAGTCCAATTAGGATTGTACCAATGATGTGCATAATGTGTGGGGTTCGATTTCTTGGCGGAAGCGGGGTTGAATGATCTCTTACAAATCGGAACGAGCGATCGAACGGATGTAACAAATCGGGAGGGCAATTTTCTTCCGGCCTACCAGGGCTCTGGTTGGAGCGTCGGCTTGCCGCCCTACCACGCGAAGGTCACTTCGACGCGCCTGAGCAGCGATGCATTATGTGCACTTACGCACGCCGACGAGGACGCCGCGTCGGCCGACGAATTCCTGCGCCGCCGGCAAGCGCGCACTTTGATTGCTCAGCAAATGGTCCGCACTTTCTCGACGATGTCGATGGGGCGGGGGAGCTGGCGGGCTTCGAGCTTCGGGCTGTAGATGGCGGGAGCGTCGATGGCGGAAAGGCGGAGCACGGGGGCGTCGAGATCGTCGAAGGCTTGCTCGTTAATGATCGCGGCGATCTGCGCGCCGACTCCGCAGAAGGGTTTGTTTTCTTCGATGACCACGGCGCGGTGGGTCTTGCGGACGCTGGCCAGGAGCGCCGCGTCGTCGAGCGGGCGGATCGAGCGCAGGTCGATGACTTCGGCGTCGATGTCGTGTTCGGCGGCGAGCAGTTCGGCGGCTTTCAACGCGGTGAGCACGGCGCGGCCATAAGCGATGAGCGAGACGTGCCGGCCTTGCTTCTTCACGTCGGCGCGACCGAGCGGGATGAGATATTCCTCGACGGGCACTTCCCATTCCTCGCCGTAGAGGAGTGTGTTTTCGAGAAACATGACCGGGTCGTTGTCGCGGATGGCGGTCTTCATCAAACCCTTTGCGTCGTAAGCCGTGGCGGGGCACACGACTTTGAGGCCGGGGGTATTTGCGAGAAAATTTTCGGGCGTGTGCGAGTGCGTGGCACCGACGTTGGTGCCGCCGTTGGCTGGACCGCGGATGACGATGGGGCAATTGATCAGCCCGCCGCTCATGTAGCGGATGCAGCCCGCGTTGTTGATGATCTGATCCCACGCGACGTAGGCAAAGCTCCAGAACATGAGCTCCATGACGGGCCGCAGTCCGAGCATAGAAGCGCCAATGCCCATGCCGATGAAGCCAGCCTCGCTGATGGGCGTATCGACTACGCGCTTGTCGCCATACTTTTTCCACAAGCCCTCGGTGACTTTGTACGCGCCGTCGTATTCGGCCACTTCCTCGCCCAGGAGGACGACGTTTTCATCGCGCTCGATCTCTTCGGCAAAGGCCTGGCGCAGGGCGACGCGGTAGGGGATTTTCGGCATGTTAGTAATTGAAGAAGTGCCGCCCGGTGCGGCCGGCTTCGGTGTTGCGGTCCACTTCAAAATAAACATCCTCGGTGATGCTCGCCTCGCTCGGGAGCGGGCTTTCTTCGGCAAATTTCACGGACTCCTCGGCCTCGGCGCGCGCGGCTTGATCGAGCTCGTCGTATTGCTCCTCGGTCAGCACGCCTTCGCTCACCAGCCGCGCTTTCCACAGGCGGATGGGGTCGTGATTTTGTTTGTACTGCTCGATCTCCTCGGCGTTGCGATAGCCGCCTTTGTGTTTCGAGTCGGCGACGGAATGGCCGTAGTAGCGGTAGGTATTGATCTCGAGGAGCGTGGGGCGCGATTGGCGATGCGCGCGTTCGAGAGCCGTGTGCGTCTTGGCGCGGACTTCGTAGAGGTCTTCGCCGTTGCAGTGGTCCCAGTCGATCGCGTAGCCCTCGGCGCGTTCGGCGAGGCAGGAGCGAAAGGCGCTCGAACGCTCGAGGCTCGTGCCCATCGAGTACTGGTTGTTCTCGATGATGTAGATGACGGGCAGATCCCACAGCGAGGCCATGTTCAGCGACTCATGGAAGCAGCCCTGATTGACCGCGCCGTCGCCGAGAAAGCAGAGGCACGCGCCGGCGAGCCCCTTGTATTTCAGCGCAAAGGCGATGCCGAGACCGAGCGGCGTCTGGCCGCCGACGATGCCGTGGCCGCCCCAGAAATTTTTGTCCGGCGCAAAAAAATGCATCGAGCCGCCTTTGCCTTTCGAGCAACCCGTGGCCTTGCCAAAGAGCTCGGCCATGCACTCATTCATCGACATGCCGACAGCGAGCGCGTGGCCGTGATCGCGATACGCGGTGATGACGTGATCGTCTTTTCCCAGCAGCGTGGCCGATGTAGAGATGAAGAAAGCCGCCCATGTGTTTGCCGCTCGTGTAGTGCTTGAGCGAGGCTTGCTCGAAGCGGCGGATGCGCACCATCTCGCGCAAGAAGCGCATTTTTTCCTCCGCCGCGAGGGTCTTGTTGACTTGGGCGCCTGCGTAATCTTTCGGTTCAACGGCTGTTTCCATGGTGCGGCGGCTTCATTGGGCCGCGTCATTTAATCGGATGTAATCGGCTGCGCAACCTTCTAGCAAAATTCGATCCGGCTCGGCTCTTGCCGCCCGGCTCGCGGCCTGAAAATCTTCGCGCTCGATGCCTCATCTCACGCCGCTGCAGTGGATGCTCGCCATCCTAGGAGCCGCGGGCATCGGCGTCGCCAAGAGCGGCTTCTCCGCCGTGAGCTTGCTGCACGTGATCCTCTTCGCGTGGATGTTTGGCGCGCGGGCTTCCACCGGAGTGGTGCTGCCGATGCTCATCGTCGGCGACATCTTTGCCGTGCTCGCATTCCGCCAGCACGCGCGGTGGGATTACATCCGGCGCATGTTGCCGCCCGCGGCCATCGGCGTCATCGCCGGCTGGTTGCTCATGCAGCGGCTCTCGGATGCAGCGTTCAAGCCCATCGTCGGCTCAGTCATCCTTGCGCTCACCGCGCTCCAGCTCTTTCGACTCGCGCGTCCGCGCCTCTTCGAACACGTGCCGCATCACGCCGCATTTGCGTGGACGATGGGGCTGCTCGCCGGCGTCACCACCATGTTGGCAAATGCCGCCGGCCCCATCATGGCGCTCTACTTTCTCGCCGTGTCGCTGCCGAAGTTTGAATTCGTGGGAACCAGCGCGTGGTACTTTTTTGTGGTGAACTCTTTCAAAGTCCCCTTCAGCGCCAGCCTGGGTTTGATTCGCGGCGACACGCTCCTCTTGAATGCGCTGCTCATTCCCGCCGTCGGTCTCGGCCTTCTCGCCGGACGCTGGCTCGTGGTCCGCATCCCGCAACGACTCTTTGACGCGTTGCTGCTCCTCTTTGCCGCCGTGGCTGCCTTGCGGCTCATCGGAATTTTTTAACCTCGCGACCCAACGCACCGCTCGTAATCTCCGCCGCCATGCTCCTGAAATTCCTCGGAAAATATCGCGACGCCGGGCTCCTCATCCTGCGCCTGGGTCTCGGCGTCGCCTTCATGATCCACGGCGTCCCCAAACTCGCCGGCGGGATGAAAATGTGGAGCGCCATCGGCGAAGCGATGGGCAACGTCGGCATCCATCAGTGGCCCGCATTCTGGGGCTTCATGGCCGGCGCCACTGAAGGCATCGGCGGCATGCTGCTCCTGCTCGGCGCATTCTACCGCCCCGTGTGCCTGCTGCTCACCTTCAACATGATCGTCGCCACGCTCCACATGTCGCACGACCCCAAGACGCGCAACTTCAATACCGGCTACTCGCATCCCCTCAAGATGGCCGTCGTCTTCTTCAGCCTCGCCTTCATCGGCCCCGGCCGCTTCTCGGTGGACAAAGATTGAAAAAGAAACTTGCGCCGCTCGCGGGCCGCACTAATCTGCGCCTCTCCAAATCGCGGGGTGGAGCAGCCCGGTAGCTCGTCAGGCTCATAACCTGAAGGTCGCAGGTTCAAATCCTGCCCCCGCAACCACTTTAAGCGGCTCGAAAACAACAGTTTGCGAGCCGTTTCCTTTTCTAGCGTGACATGCTCAAAAAGCCTCTCAAAT
>JBBRXP010000009.1:0-59675 GCA_038238555.1 Chthoniobacterales bacterium
CCATTCCCCTGAAAGCATCTGTCCAGACTGATTAGTATGACTTGGATCAAACAAAATAAATTCCTGACCGGCTTTCTGATCGTGATGCTCGCCGGCGTGGGCGCTTTCGGCTGGCTGCTTTTTTCCGCGAAAGGAAAGTACGACGACGCCGCCGCCGCCTACGAAACGCAGAAGAACGATCGCAACCGGCTGCACAATCTCGTGCCGTATCCCAGCGCGGTGAATCTCAAGACCCTCCAGGAGGAGAAGGCCCAAGCCGTCGAAGCCATCGACTCGCTGCAAAAAAGTCTCGCTGCAAATCAGCTCCCGCTCGAAGCCATCACGCCGGAAAAATTTCAGGACGATCTGCGCACCGCGGTCAATGAAGTGAAAGGGCTCGCCGGCCCGCGGATTCCACCGGGCAATAAATTCTATCTCGGCTTCGATAAGTACGAGACGGCGCCTCCCGACAAGGACGCGACCGGGCCGCTCGCGCGCCAACTCAAGACCATCGTGTGGGTGATCGAAAAATTCATCGACGCCAACGCCATCGAGATCCGCGAACTCAAGCGCGATGAATTGCCGGAGGAAGCCGGCCGCGCAAAAACCGCGAAAGAAGAAAAAACGGCCGCCGGCTCGCGAAGCCGCACGGACAAAGGAACGCCGAAGGGCGATGCCGGTGGCAAACCGCTGGTGACCAAGAGCGGGTTCGACCTCACGGTGCTCGCCGACCAGGAGGCCATCCGAAAGGCGCTCAACGCGATCGTCGCATCCACAGAACACTTCCTGATTCCGCGCGTGGTCGAAATTCGAAGCGATAATCCCAAAGCTCCGTCGCGCGGCGGGGAGCTAGGCGCGCCGGAACCGGCGCCCGCGGCCCCGCCGGGAACGGCGCCAAACCCCGCGGGGGCGGCAGCGGGCGAGAAGTTTATCGTGGGCGAAGAGCGGGTGATTTTGAATCTGCGGTTGGAGGCCGCAAACTTCGCCGACGTGGCGAGCAAATAAACATGAGCTGGATCAAAAAACATTTCGACCAGGCGACCCTTGCGCTCCTCGCGCTCACGCTGCTGGCGGTATCGGGGCTTCTCATCTTCAAGGCCCAGGGCTTCGAGGAGCAATTTGCCGCCGCGCGTGTGCAGCCCACGCCGAAGACCAACGCGCCGCCGCTCGACATCTCGGCTTTTGAGCAAGCCAAAGAGGCGATCGCCACGCCGGTCAAGTGGCAGCCCAAGGAGGCCTTGAGATTCGCGTTTGTGCCGCCGGTCTTCATCATCGATCCCACCACCAAGACTCCGAAAAAAATCGGCGAAGGCGGCTTGCGCCAGGACAGCTTGAGTGGGCAGAGAATTCCCAACCAATGGTTCCTGGATAACGGGCTCAATCCGCGCGACCCCAATGTGGCCAATGAAGATCCCGACGGCGACGGCTTCCTCAACGAAGACGAATGGCGCGAGACTTTGACGACGGGCAAATCCACCGATCCCAAGAACAAGGCCTCGCATCCCGCCTTCATCACAAAACTTTTTTTCGATCACATGGGCTCGCGGCCTTTCCTGCTGGGATTCAAAGCGTGGGACGGCGATCCGAAGATGCCCGAGAGCGTGAACATCCAGATCAATCCGCTGACCAAGACCGGCGCGACGCAATTCGTGAAGATCAGCTCGATGGTCGTGGGCACTTATTTCAAAGTGGAAAAATTCGACTTCAAAGAAATCCCCGATCCAAATGCGGGAACCAAAGACGTCTCCGAGGTCACGCTGCTCAATACCGAGACCAACGAGCGGGTGGTGCTGGTGAAGGAAAAGAATGTCTCCTCGACCGATGTCTCGGCATTCTTCGACTACGAAATGCCGCAAGCGCCGAAGATTCCCGAGGTGCGGAGATTCCGCGAGTTCGAGCTGCCCCCCGAGCCGGGTAAAAAGTACAAGCTCACCGACGTGACGGAAACGCAGGCGGTCATTCAACCGCCGACGGGCGAGCCGATGATCATTGCGCCGGACCCGCGGAAAAAGAAGAAGTGAGCCGCGCATTTTTCTCCTAGCCATCTCCGCAACCTCCCCACCATCCTATCCCCCATGACCACGCCGTCGCTCGCTTCCTCCCTCACTGCGTTCCTCGTCGCCTCGCTGATCGCCGCGCCGCTGACGACGCTCTCGGCTGCATCGGTCGAAAACACCGTGCAGCGCGAACTCGCCCGCCGTTACAACGACGAAGCGCGCGGCCGGGAAGCTCTCGTGCTGGGCGACAAGGCGATGAAGGAGCGCGACTACCCGAAGGCCGTCGAATTTTACCGGCAAGCCGTGAAGCTCATCCCGAATGCGGCCAACACGCGCAAGTCTTACGACGGCGCGCTGCGGAAATTCTGCGACGCCAGCGTGAAACTCGCCGAGCAACGGATCACCGAGGGCCGGTACGCGGACGCCGAGGGTGGCCTGCGCGATGTGGTGGATAATTACGACCCGAAGTGCAAGCAGGCCATCGTGATCCTCGCGCGGCTCGAGACGCCCGACTACTACAACAAGACCATCACGCCGAAATTCCGCAGCAACGTCGAGCAAGTGAAGCAGTGGTTCGTGGAGGCGGAAGGCTACTACCGGACGGGCCGATTCGATCTCGCCTTCAAGCGCTGCGAACAAATCCTCAACCTCGACCGCTACAACATCGCGGCGCAGCAGATGAAGGAAAAGATCGACCGGGCCATGTCCGACACGGGCCTCGCCGGTTACAATGAAAGCCGCGCGCGGGCGATGCGCGATGTCGATCTCGGCTGGTCGCGGCCGCTGCGGAGATTCAACCTGCAAGGGCCGGTGGATGTGGTGTCGCAGGTGGATCAAAATGCCGGCAACGTCGCGCGTATCCAGAAGAAGCTCGAACGCATCATCATCCCGAAGCTGGAACTGCGCGAGGCGACGATCCGCGAGGCGGTGGATTTTCTGAAGCAAAAGAGCAAGGATCTCGACACCACCGAGGAGAATGCGGCCAACCGCGGCGTCAATATCGTACTCAAGCTAGAAGGCGGCGGCGGCAGCCCGCTGCCGGAAGCGGCTCCCGCGCAGGCGGCGCCCGCGATCCCAGGTCTGGAGCCAGTGCCCGGCGCGGCAGCGCCCGCCGCCGCGGCTGCCGCTCTGCCCGCGGTGGATCCCAACGCCGCACGGGTGACCGTGCAACTCACAAACATCCCGCTCATCGAAGCGCTGCGTTACGTCACTGGCCTCGCGAATCTCAAATTCAAGGTGGAGCCATTCGCCGTCTCGATCGTGCCGCAAGGCGTGAGCACCGATGTGCTGCTCAACCGCGAGTGGAAGGTGCGGCCCGACTTGATCAGCCGAGCGCCATCCGCCGCTGGCGGCGGCGAAGGCCTGGCTGCACCGAAGGCGGCGGCTCCCGCGGATGCCTCCAAAGGCGGCTCCGGGATCGGCCAGATCGAGGCCGCCAAGGATTGGCTCACCGCTTACGGAATCTTGTTTCCCTCGGGCGCCTCGGCCGTTTACATCCCGAGCACCAGCAGGCTCATCGTGCGCAATACGCAGGAGATGCTCGATCAGATCGACACGATCATCGCAAGCGGCGGCGGCACCGGGCCGCAGCAGGTGGATGTGGAAGCGAAGTTCATCGAGATCACGCAAAACAATCTCAAGGAACTGAGCTTCGACTGGCTGCTCGGCCCGTCCAACACGCCCGGCAACAAGCACCTGTTTTTCGGCGGCGGCACTCCTGGCTTTCAACCGCAGATCAACGCCGGGGACTTCCCCTTCGTCCAGAACGGCACGCCGGTCGGGCAAAATCCCGTGACCGCCGGCAACCGCAGCGGCCAGTTGGCCATCAGCGCCAATGCCATCGATGCGCTCCTCTTTGGCAGCTCAGGCGCATCGGCATTGGCGCCGTCCGCTCTTGCTCTTTCCGGAGTATTCACCGATCCGCAATTTCAAGTCGTCATCCGCGCGTTGAACCAGAAAAAAGGCGTGGATCTCCTTTCCGCGCCGCGCGTCACCACCAAGAGCGGCCAGCGCGCCGTCATTGAGATCATCCGCGAATTTCGCTACCCTACTGAGTTTGAGCCACCGCAGATTCCCCAAAACTTCGGCAGCCAGGGTGGCAACATTAACCTTGGGGCTGGGGTCGGGCAGTCGCCGCGTTCCTTTCCTGTGACACCGACCACGCCCACTGCCTTTGAGACGCGCAACACCGGAGTGACGCTCGAAGTCGAGCCCGTGATCGGCCCCGACGGCTACACCATCGACCTCAATCTCATTCCGCAGGTGGTGGAATTTGAGGGCTTCATCAATTACGGCAGCCCCATTCAAACCACGGGCAGCAATCCAATCACCGGTGTCCCCGAGACCACCGTCATCACGCCCAACGTCATCAATCAGCCGATCTTCAGCACGCGCAAAGTCACCACCAGCGTGAGCATCTTCGATGGCCAGACCGTGGCGCTGGGCGGCCTCATGCGCGAGGACGTGCAGAAGGTCGAGGACAAGATTCCCTTCCTCGGCGACATCCCGCTCATCGGCCGCCTCTTTCGCTCGAATGTCGATCAACATCTCAAGCGCAATCTCGTGATCTTCGTTTCCGCCCGGCTCATGAATCCCGCGGGCGATCCGGTGCGCATCGACGAGGAAAAAGAAGAATTGGTCGAGATTCTGCCCCCGCCGGAGGTCAACCTGCCGTCGCTGGAGTTGCCGTTGATGCCGAAGTGAGAGGGAATGACGAATGACGAATGACGAATGACGAAGGCGCGGACCAACGCTCGGCGGTTGGACATTCGTCATTCGTCATTCGTCATTCGTCATTAGTGCTCGGTGTCACCGGCGGGGTCGCCACGGGCAAGACTTCCTTTGTGCGCGTGCTGCTGCGGCGCATTCCGGCGGAGCTCTTCGATGCGGATCGCGCCGCGCATGAGTTGCTCGAGAGCGATCGGGCGACGCAGGACGCGGTGCGCGCGGCGTTTGGCGCGGAAGTCTTCGATAGCGACGGGCGGCCCGATCGCGCGCGGATTCGTGAAATGGTTTTCTCCGACGAGTTGCAACGCCGGCGACTCGAAGACATACTCCACCCCGCCATCCGCGCCCGCTGGACCGCGCTGGCGGCGCAGACCCAGCGCGCCGGCGGTTGGCTGTGCGTCGATATCCCGCTGCTCTATGAGACCGGAGTGGAGGAAAATTTTGACCGCATCGTCGTCGTCGCCTGCTCCGCCGCCACGCAGCGCCGCCGCTTGCAAGAACGCGGGCTCGACGCGGAAGCCGGCGGCCGCATCATCGCCGCGCAACTCGATCTCGGAATGAAAATCAACAAAGCCGATCACGTTATCTGGAACGACTCCACGGAAGCCTGCCTCGATGGGCAGGCCGCGCTGCTCGCCGGATGGCTCCGCCAATATTATGGATGAAACTTCAACACCCGAATCGGACGTAGCCACCGCGCCCGCGTCCACCGAGACGCCCCGGCAACTCTGGGTCGAGGAACTCAACAGCGAGCCGCTCAACGATCTCCTCGCTCGCGCCGCGCGCCTGCAGCTCCGGCTGAATGCGGACAAGACGCGCCATCACATCGTCTTCGATCTGCTGCGGGCCTACGCCTCGCTCGGCACGGAACTTTTCGCCGACGGCATCCTCGAGCTCAACCCACAAGGCGGCGGTTTTCTGCGGTGGCCGCGTTACAGCTTCCGCTCGCTGCCGCAGGACGTCTTCGTGCCGGTGCAGGCCGAGCGCCAGTTCAGCCTGCGCGCGGGCAACCGGCTCTCGGCTCGCATCCGGCTGCCACGCGACCGCGAGAAATTCCTGACGCTCGACGAAGTCATCTCGATCGAAGACATCCCCGTCGCGCAGTGGAAGGAGACCAAGGAATTCGAGTACCTCACGGCCACTCATCCGCGCGCACGCGTGGTGCTCGAGAATCCAAAGAGCCACTCCATTAGCGGACGCGCCATCGATCTCATCGCGCCCTTGGGCCGCGGCCAGCGCGGGCTCATCGTGGCGCCGCCGCGCACGGGCAAGACGATTCTGCTCAAGGACATCGCGCAGGCGATCTTGAACAACTCGCCGGAGACCCACCTCATCCTGCTGCTCGTCGATGAGCGGCCCGAGGAAGTCACCGATTTCAAACGGTCGGTGAACTGCGAAATCTTCAGCTCGACTTTCGATGAAGGCCCACAGCGGCACACCGCCGTGGCCGAGCTGGTGGGGGAGCGCGCAAAGCGGCTCGTCGAGATTCAGCGCCATGTGGTGATCCTGCTCGACTCCATCACGCGGCTCTCGCGCGGCTACAACAATCTCCAGGGAAACCGCGGCCGCACGATGTCCGGCGGCGTCGATAGCAAGGCGCTCGTGAAGCCGAAAAAATTCTTCGGCGCCGCGCGCAACACCGAGGAAGGCGGCAGCCTCACCATCCTCGCCACGGCGCTGGTGGAGACCAACAGCCGCATGGACGATCTCATCTTCGAGGAATATAAAGGCAGCGGAAATATGGAGGTGCAGCTCGACCGCGGCCTCAGCGACAAGCGCGTTTTTCCCGCCATCAATATCCTGCAGTCCGGCACGCGCCGGGACGACCTGCTGTATCATCCGCAGGAGTTTGAAAAGGTGACCGTGCTGCGGCGCCAGCTCGCCGCGCTGCCCCCGCTCGAGGCGACTGAGGTGCTCATCCACGCGCTCAAGGCAACCAAGAGCAACGCCGAGTTGCTGCTCACGGGACTGCGCGGTTAATGCAACCGTTGCTCGGCACCTCCCACGCTCTGGCCGCCGCGCTGCCCGCGCTCGCGCCGCACGCGCGCATTGCCATCGATACGGAAGCCGACAGCCTGCACTGCTACTTCGAGAAGCTGTGCCTCATCCAGATCAGCGTCCCAGGGCACGACCTCCTCATCGATCCGCTCGCCGGCTTTGCGCTCGATCCGCTCTTCGCCGCGCTCGAAGGCAAGCACCTCGTCATTCACGGCGCGGACTACGATCTGCGGCTGCTCCGGCGCGTGGGCTTCGCCGGACCCGCGCGCGTCTTCGATACCATGATCGCCGCGCGGCTCTCGGGCCTCACCGAATTCAGCCTCGCCGCGCTGCTCAAGCGTTACTTCGGACTCGAGATCGCCAAGGCTTCGCAGAAGGCAAACTGGGCGCGCCGTCCGCTTCCGCCGCAGATGAGCGAGTATGCCGTGAAGGACACCCATCACCTGCTGGAGATCGCCAGTCTGCTCGAAGAAAATCTGCGGCAGTTCGAACGCTGGGCGTGGTTCGAACAATCGTGCGAGCGCGCGATTGTCGCATCCACCATCACCAAGGATCGCGACCCCGACCAGTCGTGGCGCATCACGGGCAGCAAGGATCTCCGCGGCCGCGCGAGCGCCGTGCTGCGGGCGTTGTGGCATTGGCGCGATGCCGAGGCGCAGGCCGTGGATCGGCCGAGCTTTCATATCCTGCACAATGAGCAACTCGTCGATGCCGCGGGCCGCTTCGATCGCGGCGCGCCCGTCGAGCTCGATCACATCAAAGGGAGCCGCCACCGCCGCTTCTACGAAGCCGCGGAAAAAGCCCTCGCTTTGCCCGAGAGCGAGTGGCCCGTGATCGTGCGAGTCCCGCGCCCGCGCACCACGCGCGAGGAGGATGCGCGCTTCGCCGAATTCAAAAAGAAACGCGATGCCGCTGCCACGGCGCTGCACCTCGATCCGTCGCTCATCGCCCCCAAGACCGTGCTCGAAAATCTAGCCGCCGACCGCGACGCAGCCGCCGCGAGGATGATGCCCTGGCAACGAGAGCTGATGGGGTTGGAATAAAATCCCGCGCGGCAAAGGCGCCGCGGTCACGTTCCGACGCGTCCAACTGCGGTGAGCCAAGGAGCGGCGATTTTCAATCGCCGATCCAAACGCTTCGAGCGTCGCGAGCACTTCCATTCACGGCCGAACCATTACACGAGCCAATCCTCGACGCTTAGCGCCTCCGCGTTGCCGCCTTCGAGCGCGCTCCGCTCGAGTTTTTGGTTCGGCGATTGCAAATCGCCGCTCCTTGGACTAGCCCGCGCTTTACAAGCTCTCCGGTGTCTGGAGCAAGGTGGCGATGCGTTCGAGCAGGCGGCCCGCGCCGCCCCCGTCGAGCACGCGGTGATCAAAGCTCAGCGTGAGCTGCGCGCGGGTCGTGGGGAGAAAGGTGCTCATCGCTTTATCCCACGTGGGCTCCACGCGGCCCGCGCCGAGGCCGAGCACCATCGTCTGCTCGGGCAGCGGAATGGGCGTGGCCCACTCGAGACCGAAGCTGCCGAAATTTGTGACCGTGGCGACCGAGCCGCCTTGCGCGCTGGCGGGAAGCCGGCGCTGGCGGGCGAGATCGACGAGCTCATTGTAGCGCGCGACCATGTCGCCGAGCCGCGTGTGGTCGGCGGCGCGGAGCACGGGGACGAGCACGCCATCTTCCGCTTCCACCGCGAAGCCCACGTCGAGCGCGCGTGGATGCACGATGTGATCGCCGATGAGGCGTCCGGCGGGCGCGCTGTTTTCCCCGAGAGCGATGGCGAGCGCGCGCAAGGCGTAGAGCGCGGGACCGGGCCGCGGATCGCTGGCCCGGCGGTGCGCGAGCAGGGCGTCGAGCTGCACGGCGCGGCCCACGGTGGCCAGCGGGCGCGTCCACGAACGGCGCATGGCATCGGCCACGGCCACGCGCATGGTGGAGGCGGGGGAAAGCTTTTGCTCGTCGAGCCGGGCGAGAAAAGTTTCAAAATCCTCGACGGTCACGCGCCCCGCCGCGCCACTGCCCGCGATGCCCGCGAGGTCAGCGGCGTGCAGCCCGAGCTCCGCCATGCGCGCCTTCATGCGCGGCGACATGTAACTCGCGCCGGCAGCATGCGCCGGCACAGGCAGGCCGCGCACCGTCGGGTCCACGCCGGACTTCATCGCGGGCGCGGGCTTTCCGGATTTTTCTTCCGCCGCAGGCGGCGCGGGCGCATCGATGCCGAGCCGCCGCGCGTCTTCCTCGCTCACATCGAGCCAGCCGAGCGTGCTGCCCACGGGATAGCTCTGCTGCACCTCGACGAGCACCTCCGCGAGCTGCCCCTTGCACGGCGCAGTCACGCCCATCGTGGCCTTGTTGGTCTCCACTTCGATGACCTCCTGGTCACTCTCGATCTCGTCGCCCACCTTGAAGGGAATGCGGACGATGGTGGCTTCCGCGATGGATTCGCCAAGC
Source organism: Chthoniobacterales bacterium (assembly GCA_038238555.1). Lineage (GTDB taxonomy): Bacteria > Verrucomicrobiota > Verrucomicrobiia > Chthoniobacterales > Chthoniobacteraceae > JANNXQ01. The sequence goes on from JBBRXP010000009.1 coordinate 9,147, forward strand.
TGCGGCATGATGATTGGAACGCGAGGCATGAGGGATTGATCCCAAATCCTGAATCCTTCATCAATCCTCATGAAGCGCTCTGAGCCGGATGCCACGGCGCCGACTCCACGACTTGCAAACCGAACCCGCGTAAACTGAAAAACCTCGCGCATGGAGCTGGCGAACAGAGCACGTTGAATAAGATGAAAGAGCAACTTGCGAGACTTGCTGAGAAAGACGAGGTGCTGATTCCCTTGACGTTCATCGCCCTTCGATCAGTCGCAGTGACTCCGCTTGCCTCGCGGTTGGTTTTAAACAGCCGGGCTGTTTGGCTTGGCGCTCTCATGTGGCATTAGTCGTGGCGCTGGGGCACTGCCGGTTGCGGCCACGCGGAAGATTGATTTTGTGACGGACGTGCAGCCGATTTTTCGCGACCATTGCGTGAGTTGCCACGGCGCGAAAAAGCAGAAGAGCGAGTATCGGCTCGATCGCCGCGAGACGGCGATGAAAGGCGGCGACTCGGGCGAAGCGGCGATCCTGCCGGGAGAGAGCGCGGAAAGCCCGCTCGTCCAATACGTCGCCGGGCTCGACGAGAAGATGCTGATGCCGCCGAAGAAGAGCGACCAGGCGCGGCTCACGCCGGAGCAAGTGGCCGTGCTGCGCGCGTGGATCGACCAGGGCGCGCGATGGCCGGATGCCGCCAATGCGCGGTTGCCAGACAAGCGCGACTGGTGGTCGCTCAAGCCCATCGCGCGGCCGGCGATTCCGAAAGGCGACGGCCATCCGATCGACGCATTCATCGACGCAAAGCTCGCGGAGAAAGGACTGGCGCGTTCAGCCGAGGCGGATCGCCGGACACTCATCCGCCGGCTTTATTTCGACCTCACGGGACTGCCGCCGACGCCGGAGGAGGTGGATGCTTTCCTCGCTGACTCCGACCCGCTGGCGTGGGAGCGGCGCGTGGACAAGCTCCTCGCCTCGCCGCGTTACGGTGAACGGTGGGCGCGGCACTGGCTGGATGTCGTGCACTACGGCGAGACGCACGGTTACGACAAGGACCGGCAGCGTCCGAGCGCCTGGCCTTATCGCGACTACGTCATCCGCGCCTTCAACGAGGACAAGCCCTACGCGCGTTTCGTGCAGGAGCAGATTGCCGGCGATGTGTTATTCCCCAGCACGCGCGATGGGATCGAGGCGCTCGGGTTCATCGCGGCGGGGCCGTGGGATGTCATTAGTCACATGGAGGTGCCGGAGACGAAGATCGACGGCAAGATCGCGCGCCATCTCGACCGCGATGACATGGTTCAAAACACCATCCTTACTTTTAACTCGCTCACCATCGGCTGCGCGCAATGCCACGACCATAAGTTCGACCCAATCTCGCAGGAGGATTATTACAGTCTTCAGGCCGTGTTCGCTGCAGTGGATCGCACGGAGGTGAAGTATTTCCCCGACGATGCCGTAACGAAGCGGTATAACCAATTGCAAGGTGAGCGGAGCAAGCTGCTCGCTGCCATCGCCGTGCTGGAGCAACCTGTGAAGTCAAAGGCGGGAGAGGCTTTGAAGGAACTCAATCGACGGATCCAAGCCGCCGGGTTAGCCGGTAACGCACGCGCTGAGTTTGGTTATCACAGCGCCGTCTCGAAGACTCAGGACCAAGTGAAATGGGTGCAGGTGGACCTCGGGAGTTGCGTCAACATAGACAGCGTCACTTTGGTGCCATCCTACGATAACTACCCAACCATCGGAGCGGGCTTTGGTTTCCCCGTGCGCTTTAAGATCGAAGCGAGTAACGATCCGGAGCTCAAGACGGGCGTGGCCCTGTTCGGGGCGCGGCATCACGAGACATTCATGGGTGACTTTCCCAATCCTGGGATGAGGCCATTTTCGGCAAAGTCCGGCATGGGCGGGATCGAGGGCCGTTATGTGCGAGTCACTGCCGTGAAGCTTGCGCCGCGCGGTCATGACTTCATCTTCGCCCTCGCGGAGATGAAGGTCTTTGACCAAGCCGGCAATAACCTCGCGCTCAGGCATCCAGTAACAGCGCTCGATTCCATCGAAGCTCCGCCGCTCTGGCGCAAGGCCAATCTCACCGATGGCATCGCGCCCGAACCTGCCTCGTTGGAAGATCGAAACCAACTCGTGCAGCAACGCGATGCACTGCTGCTTTCCTTTGCCGAGGAGGCGATGCGAACGGAGCTTGCCAGGCTTCAGCGCGAGTTGCGAGGGACTGATGCTGCCCTGCGCGACTTGCCCGCGCCCAAGCTCGTATATGCGGGTGCGGTGCACACGGGAAACGGCAACTTCCGCGGCACCGGCCCCGATGGCGGCAAGCCGCGCGTGATTCGCATTCTCCATCGTGGCGATGTGAAGGAGCCGGGCGTGGAAGCCGGTGCCGGGGCGCTCACGGCAGTGGCTGGATTGCCTGCGCGATTTGAGCTGCCTCCAAACCACTCGGAGGGCGAGCGCCGGGCCGCGCTCGCGCAATGGCTGACCAGTCCGCAGCAACCGCTCACGTGGCGCAGCATTGTCAATCGGGTGTGGCTATATCACTTCGGTCACGGCCTGGTGGAGACGCCGAATGATTTCGGTCGCAACGGTGCGCAGCCCACGCATCCTGAGTTACTCGACTGGCTCGCACGCGAGTTCCGCGATGGCGGTGGATCGCTAAAGAATCTGCACAAGCTTATCGTCACGAGTGCGACTTATCGGCAGGTATCAACAGAAGGTAACGAAGGTAACAAAGGAATAACTACTTCGTTACCTTCGTTACCTTTGTTACCTTCTGTTAAAGATACGGATAACTTACTTCTGTGGCGCATGAACCGCCGGAAGCTCGATGCGGAAACGCTGCGCGACAGCGTGCTCTTGGTCAGCGGCAAGCTCGACACGAAGATGGGGGGACCGAGCTTTCAGGACTTCGTTGTGGAGCAGGCCGAAAATTCACCGCATTACGAGTATCAATTCCACGACCCCGACGACCCGAGTTCACACCGCCGCTCCATATATCGCTTCATCGTGCGCTCGCAGCTCCAACCGTTCATGACCGCGCTCGATTGCGCCGACCCTTCGATGCAGGTGGACAAGCGCAACGAAAGCCTCTCGCCGCTGCAAGCCCTCGCGCTGCTCAACGACGGCCTCATGGTGACCATGTCCAAACACTTCGCCGCGAAACTCGACGCGAGCGGCGGCGACCTCCCGGCCAAAATCGAACGCGCGTTTCGCGAGGCCATTGCACGCGAGCCCACGGTCAAAGAACGGAAATCATTCACCGATTATGCGCGGCAATACGGCCTCGCCAACACCTGCCGCGTGCTTTTCAACCTCAACGAGTTCGCGTTTGCGGATTGAGCGATGAGGAACGACTCGCCATTTCATCGACTGCCGCGACATCGCTCCATTTCCCGGCGCGATTTTCTGTGGCAATCGGGCGGGTTGGGCGGCATTGCCCTCGCGAGTTTATTGAATCGCGAAGGGCTGCTCGCTGCGGAAGCCACGCCGCGTGGCGTATTGGGCCAGCCGCATTTTCCGCCAAAGGCCAAACGCGTGGTGCAGTTGTTTATGGGCGGCGCCGCGAGCCACATCGACCTGTGGGATTTCAAGCCCGAGTTGGTGAAGCGCGACGGCCAGCCCAGTGATTTCGGCGAGCACGTCGAAGCATTTCAAAACGGCCTCGGCCCGTGGAAAAAACCCGTGTGGCAATTCAAACCCCACGGCCAGTGCGGCAAGATGATTTCCGAACCGGTCGCCGCGCTCGGCTCGTGCGTGGATGACATCGCCTTCGTCCACAATCTCGTCGGCAAGACCGGCGTTCACAGCTCGGCCACGCTCTTGCAAACCACCGGCTTCAACCGTCCCGGTTTTCCCGGCATGGGCTGCTGGGTGAGCTACGGCCTCGGCACCGAAAACGAAAACCTTCCCGCCTTCGTGGTGCTGCCGGATCATCGCGGCCTCGCTTCGAATGGCGTGAAGAACTGGGACGCGGCGTTCCTGCCCTCGCAGCATAGCGGCACCGTGATTTATCCGGGCGCGGCCATCCCGATCTCGGATTTATTTCCGCACAAAAATGGCGACTTCATCACACGCGAAAGCGAGACGGCGGCGCAAGCATTGCTGGCGCAAGCGAACCGCGAACACGCCGCCTTGCGCGAAGGAGACGCACGCCTCGATGCGCGCATTCGCAGCTACGAACTCGCCGCGCGGATGCAACTCGCCGCGCCGGAGACTTTGGATATTTCAAAGGAGCCGGACTACATCCTCGACCAGTATGGCATTGATCGCGTGACAAAGGAGTGGCCGAAGGAAATCAATGCGCGGGAAGAGATGGATAACTTCGGACGAAAGTGCCTGGCCGCACGCCGGCTGCTGGAGCGCGGCGTGCGCTTCGTGCAAATCTGGAGCGGCAAAGACAACGCCTTCCCGCGCCGCAACTGGGATTCGCATGAGGACGTGGAACGCGACCATGGCCCGATGGCGCTGGGCATGGCACGCGGCGCGGCGGCGCTCATCCTCGATTTGAAACAACGCGGCTTGCTCGACGACACCGTCATCCTCTGGACGACCGAATTCGGCCGCATGCCTTCCACGCAGGGCGGCAAAGGCCGCGACCACAATCCTTACGTCTTCACCAACTGGCTGTGCGGAGGAGGAATCAAGGGCGGCATTACTTATGGTGAGAGCGACCAGTGGGGTTACAAGCCGCTCGACCGATCTCACTCCACGGAGGTCTATGACATCCACGCAACCATCCTGCGCCTGCTGGGCATCGATCACACCAAACTCACCTTTCACCACGACGGCGCGGACCGCCGGCTCACCGACGTGCATGGGCACGTCATCTCTGAGCTTCTCGCGTGACGACGAGCGCGCTCATGGCATCCCCCTCAATCTGCGCTCTGGTCGGAACGAACTCGAAATGCGCCAATCTGGCGATGAATCTCGCCGCCAACTTCGACGAAGGCGGCCGTGGCGCGGCCGATCCCGTCGAGCATCAGAGCAGCCGGCCCGATTTCGCGGTGGGCCTCACGACCTGGCATTGCCACCAAAAGCATTCGCCGTTCGATCCCTACGTTGCAGGCTTCCCGCCGTGAAACGACTTACCCTCCTCGCGCTCGTCTTGCTGCCTTCGTTTACGGGCCGGCTTGCGATCGCGGCAGAAAGTAAAGGCAAGCCAAATGTCCTCTTCATCGTCGCCGACGATCTGCGGTGCAGCCTCGGCTGCTATGGCGATCCGCAGGTGAAGTCGCCGAACATTGACCGGCTCGCCGCTCGCGAGATGAAGTTCGAACGCGCCTACTGCCAGTATCCGGTGTGCAATCCGAGCCGCTCGTCCTTCCTCACCGGCTGGCGGCCGGACACGACGGGCATTTTGGAAAATGAAACGCCGCTGCGCATCAGGCAGCCGGAGGTCGTCACGCTGCCGCAGCTTTTTCGCGAGCAGGGTTACTTCACCGCGAGCCTCGGCAAAATCATGCACGCGGGTCTGGATGCGAACGGGAAGCGCGCGTTCTTCCAGGATGCGAAGTCGTGGGATGACTGCCGCGGCTTCAACGCGACGCCGACGGGCCGTCTCGGCGAAGGACGCAACTTTACCGGCGGCAAATTGAAGTGGGCAAGCTGGCTCGCTGCCGACGGCACCGATGAAGATCAGCCCGACGGCCAGAACGCCGCCGAGGCGATCAAGCTGCTCGAAGCGCATCGCGACGGGCCGTTCTTCCTCGCGGTCGGCTTCCACAAGCCGCACGACCCATTCAACGCGCCGAAGAAATACTTCGACCTCTACCCGCCCGACAAAATCCAACTCGCGCACGATCCCGAAGACCGCAGCGCGGAGCTGCCGCTGGCCGTGCCAAAGGGGGAGAACAAGACGGTCTTCGATCACTTTACGGATCAAGACCGGCGCGAGTTCCGCCGCGCCTACTTCGCCGGCATTTCCTTCACCGACGCGCAGATCGGCAAGTTACTCGATACCCTCGATCGATTAAAGTTATGGGATAACACCATCGTCGTGGTGATGGGCGACCACGGTTATCACCTCGGCGAGCACGGCTGGTGGTTGAAGTTCACCATCTTCGAGCTGTGCGCGCGCACGCCGCTCGTCGTCTGGGCGCCTGGCGCGAGCGGCATGGGCCGCAGCACCGCGGGCATCGTCGAGTTTGTGGACATTTATCCCACGCTCGCGGAACTCTGCGGCCTCACGCCGCCATCGAAACAAGACGGCGCGAGCTTCCGCGCGCTGCTCGAGGATCCGTCAAAACCTGGCAAGCCCGCGGCCTTCACGCAGACCACACGCGGCAATCTCATGGGCCGCAGCGTGCGCACGGACCGCTGGCGTTACACCGAATGGGACGAAGGCCGCGCGGGCGTCGAGCTTTACGACCACACCAACGACGCGCTCGAATATCACAACCTCGCCGCGCAGCCGGAGCACACCGCCTTGATCGGGGAATTACAGACGATCCTGCACCGGGGCCAGCCGTGAAGCGGAGCCGGGCCGGGCTTGCCGAAATAGATCGGCGCGATGTGCAGCGGGTCGAAGCGGGCACGGCGAACCCGGGCATCGACGTGATCTTTCGCGTGCGCACTGCGCTGCGCGCCTCGTGGGATGACATGGTGCGCGGCCTCGGCAAATCAACTGGCGAATAGCGCCGTAGTCTGCGCAACTTTCTTTCGTCCATGTTCACCCGGTTCTTGCTTCCTCTGGCCTTACTCTCGTCATGCGCTTTCGCTGGCGATGTGCGCGGCTTCGGCGCGGTGGGCGATGGCACGGCGGACGACACCGCCGCGCTGCAACGCGCCGTGGATGCCGGGGGCTCGGTGCTCATCCCCGAGGGCATTTACCGCACCACGCAGCCCGTCATCATCACGCTCAAGAAATCGGGGTTCACCGCCGTTGTCGCCAATGGCTCGGCGCGCATCGTCGCGGCCGGACCCGGGCCGGCGCTGCGTTTCATCGGCACGCACGGCGGCACGGCGGCGCCGGAGTCCGTGAAGCCCGAGGTGCTCGCGCGCGAGAGGATGCCGATGGTCGATGGCTTGGAAATCGTGGGCGAGCACGCCGAGGCCGATGGCATCGAGGCCGCGGGCACCTTGCAACTCACCATCACTCGCACGCGCATTAGCCACGTGCGCCATGCCATTCATTTCGTGGGGCGCAATCGCAACATCGTCGTGGCGAATTGCCACCTCTACGACAACCGCGGCATCGGCATCTTCTACGACGGGGTGAACCTTCACCAATCGAACATTACCGGCACGCACATTAGTTACTGCGCGGGTGGTGGCTTGGTTACTCGCGGCGGCGAAGTGCGCAACGTGCAGATCGCCGGCTGCGACATCGAAAGTAACATGACGCCCGACGCGCCCGAGACGGCCAATGTGTTACTCGATTCTCGCGGAGGTTCGACCGCCGAGGTAGCCATCACCGGCTGCACGCTTCAGCACAACAGTAAGTCACCCGGCTCCGCCAACGTGCGCATCCTCGGCCCCGGCGCCGATCGCACTGCCGCGGATAAAGAGCGCAAGAGCCCGCAGTGGGGCCACGTTACCATCACGGGAAATGTATTCAGCGACGTGCGCGTAAACGTCCACATCCACCAGGCGCGCGGCATTGTTATTTCGGGTAACACATTTTGGGAGGGTTATGACCGGGACTTACTCGTCGAAGAAAGCAGTAACGTGGTGATCGGGGAAAATAACTTCGAGCGCAATCCCGGTTACGAGCTCTGGCAGAAGGAAGAACCGAAACAAGGCGTGCTCTTGCGCGGTTGCGTGGATTGCACCCTGCATGGCCTGCACCTCCTCGGCGTGCACGGGCAGCTCGCCGCCATCGTGCTGGAAGATTGCCGCCGCCTGCACATCGCCGACTGCACCGTGCTCGACAGCGACCACGCCGGCCTGCTGCTTCACAACGTGCGCGACAGCTTCCTCCACGGCTGCTTCCTGCGCGACGACCGCGAGGAGAAGCCCGCCTTCACGCCCATCCTCATCGAGAGCGGCGCGGGCAATCGGATCGAAGAGCGGTAAGCGTCAGGAGAAGGCGGCTCCCTGTGTGATGCCGCCTTTCAGCCATCGCGTTCCTACCCAAGAAACTTTAACTAACAAGACCCAACTCATCGCTCTTTTGTGAAAACCCGCTTCTCCATCCTGTCTTTGCTCCTCGCCCAAAACCTCTGCGCGTTGCCAGCGGTGGCGGAGATTACTTACATTGATTCGGCGCATCCGCTTCCCGAGCTTTCGGACCCGAAGGTGCTCGACTATCAGCATCACATGCTGGTGGTGGATAACCACGGGTCGGCACTTTATCCCGTCGTGAAGCGGCATGATGACAGGAACGGGCAGCCGCAATACGACGTGCAGCTCTACGGGATGAAGGACGAGCGCACGCACGAACTGGCCAATGCGAAACGATACCGCCAGCAACTCGAGAATTATCTCAATGGGATGTTCCAGAAGATGGAACAGGAGCATGCCCAGGAGATCGTGATCTATGTCCACAGCGGGCTCAATAACGTGGAGGGAGCGGTAAGGAAGACAGCGTATCTAACCGATTACTTCCGCACGAAAGAGCCGGAGAAGAAGATCTACTACATTGGTATCTGCTGGAACTCGGCGTTGGGGCCCACTTACTACGAGCATCTCTTCCGCGTCCGCGAGGGTCTGCGGCAGCCAGCGCGGGCGATCCTCAGCTCGCCGGCGGCGCTCCTGGCCGATGTCGGATCGGCACTCGCGCGTCTGCCGCTGCGCTCGATCGATTTGCTCTACAATGATGCGGAGTCGATAAATCCCAACGGCTTTTCACGGCATCGGCTGGCGGAGGCGCGGGCAAGATATCTCGTGCAACAGACGAATAACCAACCAAGGCAACCGGGAGCGCAGGTGATCGATCTTGGCGACGAGCGCGACTGGCCGGCAAGACGTGGGACGCAGCGCGCTGGGTGGCGACGTGGCCGACAAAGGTAGCGACCCTGCCCCTCATCGACACATTGGGAGTGCAGCCTTGGAAGAACATGATCCGGCGGACGCGGACGATGTTTGAGCGCGAGTGGAATTTTCTCCCGGAGCTCACGGGAAAAGAGCCCGATTACGACGCGCTCAACTACAGTGCGCGGCAAGGGGCGACTCGCGTTTTCTGCAAACAAGCTTCGGCTTACCTCGCGGCACAAAAGAATCGCCCCGGCTTCAAGCCTCCGACGATCACGCTCATTGGACATTCCATGGGGGCCATCGTCGTGGCGGAGATGCTCCATCGTTCGCACGATATCGAGACGCAAAGCGCGTTGCCCTTCGACCGCGTCGTCCTGATGGCCGCGGCATGCAGCGTCAATGACTTTAAGAACAAGGTCGCACCTTATCTCCTGGAGAAGGTGAACCAGCGCACGAAGCTCTACAATCTCTGCCTTAACGACGCAGCCGAGCGGGTGGAGAAATATCCCGGCGAATTTGACCTCGCCGCCCGCGGCAGCCTCCTGGTGTGGATCGATACGCTCTTTCAAGATCCCGAAAGTGAGAACGATCGCACCTTTGGTCGTTGGGAGAACGCTGTGCTTGCCACCGACGACATTCCCGCCGCCGTGTTGAATCGGATGACAATCAAGCAATTCGGCCGCGACCGCCCGAGGTCACAGATCAACTACACCGTCGGCAAGACGGCTCCGAAAGGCCCATTTATCCTCGAGCCGACGCATCACGGAGACTTCTCCCGATTCGCGCCGAAGACTGCGACTACAAACTTCGGTTTCTGGCGGGATCTCTATTGGACGACGGAAACGGTGGGGCGCTGAATCGAGTAAGAGCGACCGCGTTACGCGGCGTGAGCGTTTTTCATTTTCCTGATTCCGTTTCCGAGGTTGGTGTGCTCGACTCGCGGGCTTCGTCCTCCCAAAAATCGAACTCCAATCCCATGAGCGCAAAAATAAAAACCCATTCCTCGCAACACTACGGCTGGCTGCCCGACCTGCCGGATTACCGCGATCTTCTCTACTCGAAGATCGCCCCGCGCATCGCGGCGCTGCCGCCTTCCGTGAGCCTCCAGGCGGGTTGCCCGCCGGTGGAAGATCAGGGGCAGCTCGGCAGTTGCACGGCCAACGCGCTGGTGGGGGCGCTTGAGTTTCTCGAGAAGAAAGATGGGGCGCCTTTCGCCGATCTCAGCCGGCTCTTTGTCTATTACAACGAACGCGTGATCGAAGATACCGTGGCCCAGGATAGCGGTGCTTTCCTGCGCGACGGGGTAAAGTCGCTCGCCAAGCAGGGAGTGTGTCGCGAGGGCAAGTGGCCTTATGCCATCGGTGCTTTTACCAAGAAGCCTCCGCAGGCTTGTTACTCCGAAGCGACCAATCATCAGATTACTTCCTATCACCGCATCAATACCGTCCACGAGATGCGCGTGTGCCTGGCTGATGGGTATCCCTTCGTCTTCGGCTTCACGGTCTATGATGGCTTTGAGTCTCCTCAAGTCGCCAGGACCGGCACCTTAAGCATGCCGAAGAAGACCGAGAGTGTCGTGGGCGGACACGCCGTGCTCGCGGTGGGTTACAACGACAAACAAAAGCGTTTCCTGATCCGTAACTCATGGGGGGATAAGTGGGGCAAGAAAGGTTACTTCACCATCCCCTACGCTTACTTGGAGGATCGTAACTTATCCGACGACTTCTGGACCATCCGCGCCTCGGAGGAAGGATAGGCCGGGGAAGTTACTTTTGCTTCCAAGTCATGCCCCGATACTGGCTCATCAGCGATCGCAATCACGGCGGCGTTGGCACCGGGCGCAACGTGGCCGGGCTTAGTTACTTTGTGAGCGACCGAGGTCCGCTCGATAACATCGCCAACTGGCGCAAAGTAACTCCCACTCAGTTTCGCACGCTGCTGGCCGCGGCGGCCGATGCCTTCCCCGCGTTGCCCCACGGCGATAACGAAAACCAGAGCCACGTGACCATCCTCGTCCACGGCTTTAACGTTAGCTTCACGCACTCGACCGCATTTTACCAAGACCTCTGCAAGCGGCTGTTCACCGGCCCCGATAGTCTCGGTCTCTGCATCCTTTACGATTGGCCTTCGCTCGGCACCATCGTTGGTTACGAGCCCGACCGCGCCCACGCCCGCGAATGCGCCGGCGACCTTACCGACATCCTGGCCGAGCTCTTCGACTGGCTCGTAAAGAAACAGCAGGACGCGATCAAGAGCGACGGCGACCCGCAGGTAGCTTGCAAAGCCAAAGTCTCCCTCATCTCCCACAGCATGGGTAATTATGTGGTGCAAAAAGCCATGCACGCGGCGTGGACGCGCAAGAATCAGCCGCTCTTGGTAAGCCTCATTAACCAGCTCCTTATGGTCGCCGCCGACGTGGATAACGATCTCTTCGATACCGGCGCGCCTGACAACGACGACGGCGCGGCCATCGCCAATCTCACCTATCGCATCACCGCTCTCTACAGCGGACGCGACGCCGTGCTCGGCGCCTCTTCGGGCCTCAAACACTTTGGCACTCGCCGCCTCGGCCGCACCGGCCTGGCCCATCGCCCGCCGCTCGTAGATTCCCCGCCGGCGACCGATAACGTGTGGGACGTCGATTGCTCCAGCTTCTTCCCGCCGAAGGTCAGCGGCACCGCCGTTCACGGCGCCTATTTTGCCAACGACGGCACCATCGAGTTGATGCGGCAAATTCTCCGCGGCCTCGACCGTGGGGTTCTGGATGCGCTGGGCGTCACCGAGGGCAATGCGTGGCCTGCGTGAAGAATCTGTCATATCGAGAAACAGCAGGTTCCTGCCGGTTTCTTCATCGTCTCCCGCGGCGGCTTTGGGACGCTCCACGCGGAGGAGTTGTTCGAGCTCTTCGCGCAGCTTTCTCTTCCCTTGCGGCGTCATGTAATTTTTCGCGCCGGCGGGGAGCGCGGAGATGGGGCCGGGGGATGTCGGATGAATCGGGAAGGTCGGACTTGCGGGTGGATGCCTTGCTCTGGGTCTGCAAATTTTCAATTTTCAATTCTCAATTCTCAATTCCTCCTCCGCCGCCGGTCACATCGCATTTCGCTGATCCACGGATTGGAGATTGAATATTGAAAATTGCCCGCCATGCCCGCCAAGCATTCCTCTTCCTTGCGCGAATACGCCCGCAAGCGCGACTTCCGCCAGACGGCGGAACCGCGCGCAACCAAAGGCAAAGCCGCGGACGCCGCGCCGCGATTTGCGATTCAGAAACACGCGGCTTCGCGATTGCACTACGACTTCCGGCTTGAAATGGGCGGCGCCCTCAAGTCGTGGGCAGTGCCGAAAGGCGTGCCTTTTGAAAAGGGCGACAAGCGCCTGGCGGTGCAGGTCGAGGATCACCCGATCGACTACGCGGCCTTTGAAGGCACGATCCCGAAAGGCCAGTATGGCGGCGGCACCGTGATGCTGTGGGACACGGGCACGTACGAAAATCTCGGGTCGAGCGCGCTGAAGGATCTCGCGGCGGGCAAACTTCACTTTGCGCTCGCGGGCCGGAAGCTCCGCGGCGAATGGACGCTGGTGCGCACCCGGCGCGGCGAGGGCAATGAGTGGCTGCTCATCAAGAGCGGCGCGGACGTGAAACCCGTCGCGAAGAAAGCGGACGACGAGTCGTGCCTCACGGGCCGCAGCATGGCGCAGATCGCGCGCGACGCCGACGCGCAGTGGCAATCGAACCGGCCCGCAGCGAAGAAGGAAAAGGCCCACGCGACACTGCACTTTGTCGAGCCGATGAAGGCGACCCTCGTGGCCGATCCGCCCGCGCACGGCGAGTGGCTTTACGAGTTGAAGTTCGATGGCTACCGGGCGCTGGCGCTCAAGAGCGGAAGCCACGTGCAACTGCTTTCTCGCAATGAAAAGGATTTCGCGCCGCGCTTCCCCGAGATCGTGGAAGCGCTCGCCGCGCTGCCTGTGCGCGAGGCGATCCTCGACGGCGAAATCGTGGCGCTCGATTCCCAAGGGCGACCCAAGTTCCAATTGCTGCAAGCCTCCGAGATTGGCGCGCAGCGGCCTCCGCTGGCCTTCTACATTTTCGATCTCTTGCGCAAGGACGGCGCCGCTCTCGCGGGCAAGCCGCTGCACGAGCGCAGGGCGGTTCTCAGTGCGCTGCTTCGAGACGCTCGGGAGCCGATCCGCTTTTCCGCCACCATCGAAGGCGATCCGCGGCGCCTGCTCGACGAAGTGCGCCGGCGGGGACTCGAGGGCCTCATCGGCAAGGAACGCGACTCCCGTTACGAGGCGGGCCGGCGCAGCCGCGCGTGGATCAAGCTCAAGTGCGTGCAGGAGCAGGAGTTTGTCATCGGCGGTTACACGCCACCTGAGGGCGCCCGGAAATTTTTCGGCGCGCTGCTCGTCGGAGTATTTGAAAAGAAAAAGCTGCGCTTCGCCGGCAAGGTCGGCACCGGCTTTAACGCAACCCTCTTGCGCTCGCTGCACGGGAAGATGCGCGCCCTGGCTCAGGAAGCGTGTCCCTTTGCCGATCTCCCCGAAAAGAAGCAGGGCCGCTGGTCGCAGAACATCACTCCGCGCGAAATGAAGCGCTGCCACTGGACCGCGCCGCGCCTCATCTGCCAGGTGCGCTTTGCAGAGTGGACTGAGGACGGCAAGCTGCGGCATCCTGTGTTTGTCGGGTTGCGCGAAGACAAGGACGCTGCGGATGTCAGCCGGGAAGTGGAGAGTTTTCCGGGGAGGTGACACCTCTCGCCTCCGCGACGAAGGCGCGCCCAAGTGCGCGCGTCGCGGCTACCGCACTTTCAAAAGTTCCTCCTGCGTCCATGCGTCCTGGTGGCCGGCCACGGCGAGGCGCAGTTCTTTTACTGTGGCGGGTTCGACGGGTGCGGCGGTCTGCTCCCACTCGCGGCGGATGTAGGTGAGGATCGAGGCGACCTGCTCGTCGTCGAAGACACCCATCGCCGGCATGTCGAGCGAGTAGAGAGCGCCGTTTACTTTAAGCGGGCCGCGCACGCCGTTGAGCACGATGCGGCCGAGGCGCGCGACCGGGCCGAGCACCCATTCCGAATCAACCAGCGGCGGCGCGAGGCCCTCCATGCCGAGCCCGTGCGGCTGATGGCAGGCGGAGCAGACGGCGGTGAAGAGCACGCGGCCCATCTCGAAGCGCGCTTGTTCCGCGGCGGTGAGCGCGATGAGCGGCGGCTCCTCGGGCACGCCGGGCTTGCCCGGCCACACGAGCAGGGTAGCGACTTTTTCCACGGTCGCTTTTGCGGAGCCGCTGGATTTTTCCCGCAGCTTTGCTAAGGCCGCGGGTTCCGCGGGGAGCTTGATGGACTTGCGAATCGCGGAAGGCTCAGTGGCCGCGGCGGCGAGCAGCGCGAGCCGGTGCGCGCTGGCTTGGGTGGGCAGCGCGGCGATGAGATCGAGCAGGCGCTCGACGCGGTCGGGTTTGCGCTCGGCCATCACGCAGCGGGCGAGGCCGGCCAGCAGTGGATCGGCGTCGCTCTTTCCCACGAAAGCTTCCAGCAGTTCGAGTTCGCGACCGGCGAGTCCGCTTAAGACGGCTTCGCGCAGGAAAGTATGGCCGCCGGCGCTGCGCTGGAAAAGCGCCGCCATCGCGGCATCCGCGGCGCCGTCGCGCGCTTCGCCCAGGCTGAGCGCGAGCTGGAGTTGCACCTCCGGCGCGGACTCCGTGCGCGCCATCGCGATCCATTTCGCCAGCACTTCCGCGCGCTCGCCACCGGCAAGCAGCGGCTCGCTCACGCGCAGCGCGGCGGCGCGCACGCGCGGATCGGAGTCGTCGAGCGCATGGTCCGCGACCTTTCCGCTCATGGCCCGCAGACCATCGAGCGTCCACAAGGCGTGCAGGCGTCCGAGCGGCTCTGGGCCTTGATCCGCGAGCGACTCGAGCGCGGGCACCGTGGACTTGTCGCCGCGTTCCACGAGCAGCCGTTGCGCGGTTTCACGCTGCCATGCATTCGCGTGAGAAAGGAGAGCGACCCACTGCGCGGGCGTCTTGTCTGCGGGCAACGTGGCGGTGGCGGGCTTGTGCTCCACCGGCACGATGCGCCAGATGCGGCCGAGGCCGGTCGGCTGGGCGAGGCCGCGCGCCACGCTCTGCTGCCGCAGGTAGGTGGTGAGCGAGATGCGGTGCTGGATCACCCCGCGATAAAAGTCCACCACGTAGAGCGCGCCGTCCGGCCCGGCGCCGAGATTCACGGGACGGAAGCGCTCATCGGTCGAAGCGAGAAATTCACGCTGCGCATACGCCTCGCGCGCGACGACCGTGCCGCGACCGGCGGTGACGATGTCGCGTTTCACGAGATTGCCCGCCGGCTCGCAGATGAATGCGCTGCCGTAAAATTCCGCCGGAAAAAGATGGCCGCGATAAATCAGGGGCGCGCACGCGGCGGTGAAATCCTTGAGCTTGTAGTCGCGCAACATCTCGGGCCGGTAGCCGCGGTTGATGCCGGGGCTTACTCGGATGGGCCCACACGGCTTGCTTCGCGGCCACTTTCACATTTGCGCCCGCGGGGCGGAAGAAGTGCGGGTTGCGGCCGAGATAGTGAGCGGGCACGATGTCGGCGCGCAGGTGGTCGCTGTTGGAGTTGTGAAAGAGATGGCCCCAGTCGTCCTGGCTCAGCCCCCACTGGCCGCGGAAGCTGGTGACGCCGCGCTCCCATGCGCCGTCGCGCCAGCGGAATTTTGCGGTGTAGGCGCCGCTGTAGATCCAGCCGTCGAGCGCCCAGAGCAGGCTGTTGGGCGCGCGCTCGGGATTGGCGAGCGCCGGTCGCGCCGGGTCCACCTGCACGCCGTAATCGGTGGCGATCTCGATCTTCTCGTCGGCTCGCCCGTCGCCATCCGTGTCGCGGCAAAACCACAGCACGGGCGGCGCGCCGATGAGCGCCCCGCCGCGCGCGAGCGTGATCGCGCGCGGCATCACGAGCCCGTCGAGGAAGACCTCGCTCTTGTCCATGCGCCCGTCGCCGTCGGTGTCGGTGAGCACCACCACGCGGCCCGCGGGCTGGTCCTCGCCGGTGCCGTCGAGGTCGGGCATGTAGCCGCGCATTTCCACCACCCACAAGCGCCCGTCCGGCGCAAAGGCCATGGCCACCGGATCGCCCACCAAAGGCTCGCTCGCCACGAGCTCGACGCGGAAGCCCGGCGCGACTTGGAAAGTTTTCATCTCCTCCTCGGCCGTGAGCGCCGGCGAAGGCGGGATGAGCGCCGCCGGCACCAACGCCGCCTGCGGCTCGCCCGGTTTATCGCCGATCTGCCCGTGGAGCAGCAGAGCGGGGGCAAGGAGCGCGAGAGAAATGGCGGCGGGCATTTTCATCGAAGGGGAGGTTGAACAAGGAGCGCTGCGCACGATAGGTGAATCAACAAGCCGTGGAGTGAGAGGGACTCCAGCGGACTCTACGGCTCGGGCCGGACGGTCACCTCGAATACTCCAGTCTGCACGCGGCCATCGAGGCGCACTTGCATCCACACGCGGTATTCGCCGGCGCGGGGAAAGGCGTAGGGAAACGTGACCTCGTCGGTGCTGGTCGCGAGCGGGACGATGAGGGGACCTTCGCGCTCGGCGAGCATTTGCTGCGCGGCCATCGAGATGGTGCCGCCGGGATGCAAGTGCGTGAAGACCGCGCCGTCCGCGCGGCGCACCACGGCGTGGCCGGCCATGCCCATATAAGTCTGCAGCGCGGCGCGCCGGCCCGCGGCGGTGAAGACGGCGAAACGCAGTGAGGTCTCGCGATCGGCGACGAGATCGCCGGCGTTGAGGAAGACCATGTGGCTGCCGTCGGCGAGCGGGCACACGAGCGCGCGCGCGGCCGGGGACGGCGCAGGCTCGGCGCTGTGCCACGAATCGTCGGCGTCGAGGGCGACGGGCTGTGCGGCGTTGCCGAGCGGGATCGCGGGCGTCTGGCACCACACTTCGTTGGCCATCTTCCACGCGGCCATCGGCGGCGATGTGGCGAGGGCCTCGGGCACGGCGACGCGCGAGACTAAAGTCTGACTGAGCCCATTTTCGTAAGTGATCTCAGCGTAGAGCTGGTAAGAGCCGGCGGGCAGCGCGGGGAGCACGTTTTCAAAAGTCGCGCCGTCGCGCCGCACGGGATGCAGATGCGCAAAGGTGCGCGCGTCCGGTTCGCGGCAGAGGAAGAGGTGCATGAGCTTGCCGTGATCGGTCACGAGCGAGTCCCACGCCGGCTCGGTGGAATCGGCCGGCTGCGAGAGCCGCAGCAAGTGCAGCGAGCCCGCGGTGCGCACGCTGGCTTCCACTGGCAATGGCCGGGAGAGCCCATGGGTGCTGAATTCGCGGTCCATCGTCCGCCAACGCCACGCGCCGGCGGCCACCGCTCCGGTGAGGAGCAGCGTGGCGATGGCTGTGGCGTTGCGCCGGTGCGTGGGGGCCGCCGCGCCAGCGATCGCAACGGCGCTCACGAAGAGCGCCGCGCCCAAGATCGCAAGCAGCGCGCCGAGCGCCGGCGGCATCGTCGGCCGCTGGATTGCGGCGGAAAGCAGCGGCACCGAGACCACGCCGCCGCCGCGCTCGCTCTCGACCGACACTCGCACGCGATAAGAGCCGCGAGCCAGCAGCCACAGCGGCGCGTGAAAGAGCCCGGCCTCACCCGCCACCGGCATCGCGCGCACCGGCTCGGCGGCGGCATTGTCTCCCGTTTCCCACGGCGCGGCTTGGAGCGTGACGCCCGTCACGCCCGCCCGCACATCCACCTGCGCGATGCCCGGCACCGTCGCCGGCGGGCGGATCACCACCCGCACCGCATGCGGCCCGGCGTGGCCTTCGAAGAAAACATTGGGACTGCCCACGTGCGCGCGCGCCGAAAGCGCGAGCAGACAAAACAAAACAGCGAGTGATTTCATCGTCGCATCCGTGCGCCGAGCCACAGGCCGAGCCGCGCCGCGAGCACTGCGAGGCCTGCGGCGATGAGCGCGCTCGAGAGGGTGAATTCGTCGCCCGGCATTTTCCAAAACGCGGTCTCGGCAGACGGCGCGATGCGCAGAAAAAACGGCCACTGCTTTCCGCCACCCGCAAAGAACCGATGATCCGCGCCGGGCGAGAGCAGGAACTTCGCAAAGGGCCACTGCACCGCGAGGAAGACGGCGAAGAATGCGAGCCCCGCCTCGATCGCCTGCACCCAGCCGGGTTCGCGGGCCGCGCGTTTTGGAAAGACCCGCAACAGCGCATCGAGGGCCAGCGCCGGCGCGAAGAGCAGCGGCGGAAAAGGCGGCGGCAGCAAGCGATCGCGCGGATGATAAATCGGAGAGACCAGCGGCGCGCCCGGCACGAGCGGCAGCAGCCACACCATCACGCATACCATCAGCATTCCGACGAACGCCGCGGCGGTGGCCGAAAAGCGAGATCGCCCGCTCATTGCGACCGCCACGAGCACGATGGGATAAGTGGCGCAGGCGATCTGAAAAAAGGCGGCGCCATGCTGACGGTTTGGAAAATTCACGGCCAGCGTGACCGTGAAAATCAGCGCGAGCAGCACCCCGCTCGCCACGCGGGCGAGGCCGCCAGCGCTCCAAGCAACACGTGGAGCGCGGACGGCTTCTTCCGCCCGCTGCAGCCCGGCCAACCAAGCGCCGGCCTCCAGCGCGAAGAACGCCACGGCCTTGAGCAACTGCGGCGGATGCCAGATGCCCGCCGCGAGTCCGTAGCTCGCCTGCCACCAGCGGTCGAAAAGAAAAGCAGCGACAAACGCGAGGGCGCCCCACACCACCACCCAAGCTCCGAGTGGTGCGCGCCAACGCCCCAGCCGCACGCCATCGCGGCTCGTCTTCATTATCTGCCCCAGCCCGACGGCGCCCGCTAGCGTGACGGCCAGGTAGTTCGCAGTGTGCGGCGGAGACCAGGGCAGATCGATGCCGACCGTCGATTCCCACGAATAATCCCACAACAAACTCAGCGGAATCCCCGCCGCCGCCAGCAGCAACAGCCAATCCGCCGCTGGAAGAACAGTGGGGCGAAAAGGGTTCATTCGGCGCGATCCATATACCGCGCGCCACTCGACACGCCAGTGCTGAGCGACTTCGCCGCGAAGAGGCGCGCGCAGGAGTGTCGCCTCTCCTTGTGCCCTTTCCCACACCACGTCCCTCAAATGTTGGATGTTGGGTGGGCCCTGTGAGGCGGCTGCGAAATGAAATGAAGTTTCTTCTTGCCCCTCGGCGGCTCGATAATAAAACTCATCCAAATATTTTCCCACCATGAACCCTCGCTCACTCCTTCTCGCTGCCATCGCCCTTGGATTTCTCACCTCCCGTTCGCAAGCGAACTTTCACTTCATGCAGATCGAGGAACTCATCGGCGGAGTGAACGGCAATACTAACGCCCAAGCCATCCAGTTGCGCCTGCGCGCCAATGGACACAGCGTCGTGAGTAATGGTCGGCTCAGAGCTTGGGATGCCGCTGGGGCCAACCCTCTGCTGCTGCTCGACGTGACGACAAACGTAACCACCAACACGGCTGCTGGGTCGAATGTCCTGCTGGCCTCTGCAGCCTTTAATTCACTGATGGGTTCCGTGCCCGGCTATTCGTCAGACTTCACCCTGGCCAGCACCATCCCGGCAAGTTATCTCACGGGGGGGAAGGTCACTTGGGAAAGCGACGCCGGGGTCATCGAATGGTCGCTCGCATTCGGAGCTTACACGGGAACGACTTCACCCAACACGGGTCTGGCCGCGAATACAACGGGTGCGACAGGTAACTTTGGATCGCCCGCGCCCGCCCCTCCCACTTCCGCGTTACAGGGAATCCGAACCATCTTGGCGGCCACCGCGACGAGCACCGGTAACTCGGCGGATTACGCGGTGACGGCCAACCCGACGACCGTGCGCAACAACGCGGGCACGACCTTCACCGTGGTGCCCGAGCCGGGCTCGGCGGCGTTGCTCGCAGGGGGCGTGATGATGGGCGTGGCGTTTCTACGGCGGCGGCGCTGAGCTGGAGTTCATCGCCTTGATCAGTTCGCCGGCACTCCACGCGTTGCCGGTGAAAATCTTGTGTACCCGGCCCGCGGCATCGACCACGACGGTGCGCAAGTTGTGATTTAACTGAGCGCCCTCGCGGATCACGGCGATCCCAAAGAGGCCGCTGAGTTTCTGAATCTCTTCCGCGTCGCCCGTCGCAAAACTCCAGTGCGACGGGTCGGCCTGAAATCCTCGCGCATACTCCGACAAGCGTTGCGGCGTGTCGTGCTGCGGATCGATGGTGACAGAGAGCAGACGCCACTTTCCGCCCGCTCCTTCGGCGGCGAGCGCGCGTTGCACTTCGCGGAAGCGATCGCTCATGAGCGGGCAAAAATCCGGGAACGGGCAGCGGGTGTAGATGAAGGTGATGGCCAGCGCGCCGCCCCGAAAATCGGCGAGTCGAATGCGTAGGCCGCGCTCATCGACCAGCGAGCACTCCGGCAGCATCGCCCCGGAATCCAGCGCTGGAGCGGCTTCTGAGGCTGCCGGCGGTGCAAAGGCGACGTGTCCAGTGCGACGCACGTGGTCGATCCAGCCGTGCTTGTCGGTGACGGAAAGGCGGAAAGCGATCGTGTCTCCTGGCTCCAGTCCGGCGAGATCCCGCGCCTCGGGCGCGTCGAACTCCATCGTCATCGCCTCCATGTAACCAGGGATCGGCTCGTGCGCGATGACCGCCTTGTGTCCGCCCGCCAGCGTTTCCCGGAGCACGCCCGTGGCCTCGTAAGTGATCACGCCCGGCTCGATCATCGTGCTTTTTCTCCGCGCATCGCACCCGCTTGCCGCTAGTGCGGCCGCGAGCAGGACGGCGTTACGCGAAGAGGCTCTGCACCGGCTTTCCCAGCCCATCGCGCGTGACGTAAAACGGCCGCTCCTCGACCATGTAAGCGAGCCGCGGCGAGATGCCCATCGCGCGGAAGATCGTCGCGTGCAGGTCTTCGATCGGCGCCGGATCGCTCACCACTTTGCACGGCCGCTCGTCGGCAGTGGCGCCGTGGAGATGGCCGCGTTTCACGCCGCCGCCCCACATCGGCACGGAGCCGGCCTCGGTGAAGTGGCGGTGCATGCCGTAATACTTCGCGTCTTCGATGCGGTCGGGCACCTTCGCCTGCTCGCGGAGCTTCGAGCCTTCGCGGCCTTCGATCATCATGTCGCGGCTAAACTCGCTGGCGAGCACCACCAGCGTGCGATCGAGCAAGCCGCGCTCCTCGAGATCGAGCACGAGTTGAGCGATGGGCGCGTCGATCATCTTCTTCATGTTGACCGCGCGCGCGTGGCCGTTTTCGTGCGTGTCCCAGTTGAGGAAGGGAATGTATTCCGTGGTCACTTCGATGAAGCGCGCGCCCACTTCCGCGAGCCGCCGCGCGAGCAGGCAGCCGAGACCGAAACGCCCCACCGTCGCAGCTTCGTAGTCGCCATCGCGATTCTGTTTTGCCGAGTTGATCTTCGCGGGATCGAATCCCGCGGGCACATATTTCGCGACACTCGCCGCCGGTTCGAGCGAGAGATCGAATGCCCGAGCCGCCGGCGAACTCAGCAGCCGGTGCGCATGATCCATCGAGCGCAAAAAAGACTCGCGCTGATATTCGCTGCCGTATTTCCCGACCGGGCTCGCATCGCGCAGGCGGCGGTAGAATTTGTCGCGGCTCTCGAAACGCGCGGACGTCATGCCTGCGGGCGGCCGCACCGCAGCCGCGGCATCGTGCGGAAAAGGAATGTTAAAAGGCCCGTGCTCGCTGCCCAAAAAACCAGCGGTGGTGAACGCTTTGAGCTCCTCACCTTCCCCGAGATCGAAGCGCTGCCCGATATTGATGAAGGCCGGCACCGCCGGATCGCGCGGCCCGAGCGTGCGCGCGATGATCGCGCCGAGATGCGGCGCGGCGACCGTTTGCGGCGGCACATAGCCAGTGTGCCAATGATATTGATGCCGCGAGTGCAGAATGAAACCGAGGTCCGCCGCCACGCTCGAACGCACGAGCGCGCCGCGATCCATCACCGCCGCCAACTTCTCGAGCCCCGCCGAAAATCGGATGCCGTCCACCTTCGTCGGGATGCTCGGAAAAGTGGAGAGCACTCCGTTGGGCTCCATGCCGGTGGTATATGCCGTGAACCGTTTCGGGTCGAAGGTCTCCGTGTGCGCCATGCCGCCCGCCATCCACAGCACAATGAGCGTATCGGCAGTCGGCACGATCTTCTCGAGCGGCGCCGCCCCAAAAACCCGAGGCGCCCCCGCAGCCAGCGCGCCGAGCGTGGCAGCGGAAGCGGTCTTGAGAAAGTCGCGGCGGGTCGAGTGAATGTTCATGGATGTGAGACACTAGTTCGTCAGCAAGGTGAATGTACCGGGACGGAAAGTCGAAAGAAGGAGAGTAACTTCGGCATTAGCGGGAGAGTGTCTGCGAGGCGATTGCTGCGAGCCTGAAGCGCCACCACCGCGACCTCGCACTGCGCGATATTTTGCTGGCGGGCAATGCTGCCATCCATCGTGACAAGGATGTCGAAGAATCTTTTCCGCGCGGCGAAGCAAGTCGCCGTTCTTGGTCCCGGCCCAACCGATAAGCGGTACGGACTCGACTTGATGTCCGGGAAGCTCACGCCGCAGTCGCCAGTCGAGGTTTTCATCGAGCAGTATCCTCACGCCTCATGCGGCGGTTAGAAATTCGCGGCCCGATAATTCGAGCAACGCCACCACCTGCTCCCGCTTCACGCTCGGAAAACCTTCGAGAAAATCCTCGATCGAATCGCCCGCCTTCAAATGATCGAAGAGACTTTGCACCGGCACTCGTGTCCCGGTGAAAACGGGAGTGCCACCGAGGATCTCAGGGTTCGTGTCGATCAAGGAGGCGGGAACTTTCATGGGTCAAGTTACAAGAAATCAGGAACTCCAATAGCTCATCAGCAACGCTCGGCGCGGATTTCGTCGAAAATTTCTTCGCTCGTCGGGCTACCGGGCTTGCCTGTGCTGGCGCGCAGCGCATGTTTTGCTACGTCCTCAAGCCATTGCCGGCGCAGGGTCAACTCGGCGGCAGACGGCATGTCCCGCGGATTTGGCAGAGCCGTGAGCTTTGTAACCGCAAGGCCGTCTTTGGTCAGAACAACTTCCTCTCCTTGCCGAGCGATCTCGACGAGACGTTCAAAGTCGTGGACGTGGTGTTCAAGAGCGGCGGTCATATGCGCGAGGCTACTTCAAAAGTCTGGCCCAGCAAGCGACGGGCTCAATTGATGAGCTGAAACTCTGGCAAGTTCACCACGGCCCAGAGCAGGTCGGCGAGGCCTTCGGGCGCGACGGGGTGGCCGAGCACTTCCAGCGCGAGCGTGCGCTCGGCGGCGGTGGGCGGGCGGCCAAAGGCGTGGCGGTAAATGCCGTCGAGCCACGGGGCGGGATCACGCGCGGCGAGCGGCGCGAATTTCGCGGCGGCTTTTTGCAGGCGGGTGTTGAGGGTCGCGCCGTTGGTGAGCTCGAGAGCCTGGATGGTGGTGGCGGCGCTCAGCCGTGCGGGCACGATCACTTCGCGGTTGGGGCGGTCGAGGGCGACTTGTAGCGGATCGGCGGCGAGCAGAGCGGCGCGGATTTCGCCGGCGTGCGCGGCGGTGCTCACGACGGCGCTGAGCTGCGGGCCGAGTTCGACGGGGATGTTGGCAAAGTCGTGGCGCACGTGCGGCGCGAGCGACGGGCCTTCGTCGATGGGCTCTTCTCCGGCAGGCACGAGCGTGGCCGCGGCCCAGTCGGCATCGGCGAGCGCCGCCGAATTCCACGCGCCGTCGGGATTGCGCCGCACGCGCCACGTTTCATCGCTCACGATTTCCTCCGCCGCGCCGCATCGCACGTAGAAGGCCACGCCGTTGCGCGCGTTGAGGTGCGTGATGGCGCCAGGAAATTTCGCGCGCTCGGAATCGTTGAGCTGTTTCTCGGTGTGGCTCGAGATGTTGATGGTTACCAGGTTTTGGCCGGCGACGAGCAGCGGCCGGAGATTGAAGAGCACGATGCGTCCGTTGCGGAAGCCGTCGCGCTGCACGGGCTTCGCCTCGCGGCCATTGACTTGCAGGTCGAAGCGCTGGCTGCCGAGCACCACGGCATCGGCCGCGGACGGCACTTCCTTGAGCGTGAGTTTTTTTTGGAACACGACTTTGTGCCGATCGCTCTCGGGCAATACGTGATCGGTGCCGAGCACCGGCGGCGCGTGCGGCACGAGCGCGGCGGCAAGTTCGCTCTCCACCACGCGCAACCCGCCGGCGGCCTCTTCGACGGCCGCAATGGGCTGCGTGTCTCCGCGCGCCGCGGCGTTGGCGGCGGTCATCTGCGCGGTGGCGAGTTTCTTTTTTCCCGCGTCGATCCGCGGTTGCATGGCACGCTGGATCGCGCGTTGCGGGCCGAGCTCGACGGGCTCGTCGGTCCAAATCCACTTCGGCATTTTCACTCCACGCACCAGTCCGCTCGCGGCGAAATCAAACTCCAGCGACGACGGCAGCCGAGCCCAGTCTTCGGTGAGCGCGCTGATGGCGTCGGAAAACTGTTCCGCCGTCATGCGCCGGGTGAAAGGACCGCGGAATACAAACTCCTCTTTTTCCCCCAGCCCCTCGACGGTGGGAAGCTGATACGCGGTCGATGTGCAGATGACTTCGAGCGTGTGCTGAATGTCGCAACCGTGCGCGACGAAATCCTCGGCAAGCCAATCCAGCAGGTCGCGATTCCAGGCCGGCTTCTCCATGTCGTCGAGCGGCTCGACGAGCCCGCGGCCCAGCAGCCGCGCCCAAAGCCGGTTCACGAGCGTGCGCGAGAGCCGGCCGTTTTCCTTGCCCGTCATGATGGCGGCGAGACGCTCGAGGCGTGCCGTTTTCGGCACGCGGGCGTCGAGCGTGCCGACTTCGGGGTAAAGAAAACGCGCATCCGCTTTGCGGCCCGTGGGCTTGTCGCAGTGCACCAGCTCGAGCGGTTCATCCGCATACACTGCCGCGAGACCGTAGGCATCGGCGAGCGACCAGTCGTTGACGAAGCTGTCGTGGCACGAAGCGCACTTGAGATTCACGCCGAGAAAAACCTGCGAGATGCTCTGCGCCGCCTGCATCGGCGGAAGCATCGAGGCGTTCACACTTCCCCGCCAAAGGATGCCGCGCGAGAAGCCCTCGCTTTGCTTGCTCGGATTCACGAGCTGCGCGACGAATCGGTCGTACGGCATATTTTCCACCAGCGCCCCGTGCAGCCAGCCGCTGATCTGCTTGCGCCCGCCGTCGATGAAGCCCGCGCCTTTGTAATCGTTGCGCAGAAGATCGTTCCAAAATGTGAGCCAGTGGTCGGCGTAGTTGCTGCGGTCGGCGAGAAGCTGGCGCACGAGCCGCACGCGCTTGTCGCCGCCGGCGCCGCGCAGAAATGCCTCGAGCTGCGCGGGTGTGGGCAGCAGGCCGATGAGGTCGAGATACACGCGGCGCGCAAAGGTGCGGTCATCCACGGGCCCGGGAAAGGCGACGCCTTTTTCCGCGAAGTAACTCGCGAGCAAGTTGTCGATGGGATGCACGCTCGGCCGCGCGGCCAGCGCCACGGCGCGCGGGCGGAGATTTTGCGGCGGCGGTTTTGCAAAGCTGATGCCCGCGGGCCACGGCGCGTTCTGGTCGATCCACGCGCGCAGTACGCCGATCTGTTCCGGCGTCCATTTCGTCCCTTTCTTCGGCATGATGCTGTCGGGATCGAGCCCGGCGACCATGTGCACGATGAGGCTCTCCGCGCTCTGCCCAGCGACGGCGCCGGCCCCAGTGTCGCCGCCCTTGAGCAATGCCTCGCGCGTTTCGAGTGAAAAGCCGCCCTTGTCCTTGCCCTTGGCGTGGCACTTCACGCACGCGGCCTCGAAGAGCGGCTTGATGTCTTTTTCAAAGTCCACCGGCCGCGGCGCCGCGGGCGGAAGCTTCGCCAATTCCGCGGGCGACAATGTGGCGAGGGCGCTGCCGGCCGTGGCAAGAATTGCGGCAGCGAGAAGTTGGAGAATGGCTCGATTCATTGAGCGCCAACTTCCGACAGTGGTGGGGCAATAGCAATTTCGCGGTCGGCCGGTGCCGCGGAGGTTGCCATGAATTTCCTCGCTACTTCGCCGTCCATGATGCGTTAGTAAAACCCGCGCCACGGCTCACAAGGCTTGTGGCGCATTCAACAAAAACAAAAACATAATCGAATCAGAACCATGAAAACCCTCACCTCCATCCTCGCGGCGCTCGCGCTGAGCGCGAGCTTCGCCGCAGCAGAAGACAAGAAACCCGAAGCCGGCGCTGAAAAGCCGAAACGCGATCCAGCCGAACTCTTCAAGAAACTGGACTCCAATAACGACGGCAAAGTGAGCCTCGAAGAGTGGAAGGCCAGCCCGATGGGCAAGAAAGACGCCGCCAAAGCCGAAGAAATGTTTAAGAGCAAAGACAAGGACAACGACGGCTCTCTGACTCTCGACGAGTTCAAGGCCGGCGGTCACGCAAAAAAGAACAAGTAATTCCCCGCGCGTCGGCTAGCCGACGATCGTTTTGCGCCGCGCTCCGTCCCACGGAGCGCGGCGCTTTTGTTTGGCAGGTTCCGCATTCCTCCGCCGCACCATCGCCCGTCGCGGGCCAGCACCAGGGAGGGGCGACACTCTTGTCGCCCCTTCGCGGACTCAGCCGCGACCAGATTGCCGCTGCACGGCGACAGGAGTGTGCCACTCCTTGATGCGCGCCTGGCACTCCGCAAATTTTTGGGAGGCATGTGAAATAAACTGTGAGCGGAAGCTACGCCATCCAGCCGCCTCTTCGCCCGCGCAACGGGGATCCGTTAGAGTGTGGCGCGGACAACTAGCAACAACACGCCATAGGCAAGCCCTGCGCACGTCGCGGCCCGCCAGCGGCTTTGGGCGCCAGTCAACCAACCAACCTGATCTCGCAACGTGTAAGGCATGCCGATCCAAAAAAGGGCGAACACGATCGCCACATAAACCAGCGTGACTAAAAAGAGCCGCGACATTTCGGGGCGCAGGAAGGCGGCTTCGAGCAGGGGCTCCGCGGCCAGCAGCACGACCATGCCCAGCGCGCGCGCGGCAAGGAATTCCTCCACGTAGCGGAGCGTCAAAAAGTAGGCGATCGGAATCAAGACCAGGAGCTTCGGGCGCCACGGTGTGAATTCGCCGAGATCGATCACATAGACAAGGATCTCCGACCACACTGCGGCGAGCGTAAAGAGCACCCAGCCCATCGTCTTCGAGCGGGGCAGCGCCCGCAGCCAGCCTTGTGTCTCGCGGGATTTTGCCAGCGCGATGGCGTGGATGCCGATGAGCAACAAGCCGGTGAGGACGAGCGCGAGTTCCAGCGAGAGCGGGTAGATCATTTGAGTAGAGCGGGCAAGACAACGTGCCCGGACCGTGGCGCTCAAGCGAAATGATGTGTGATCGGCGGAGACACTCTGCTACGAGTTCTCCCATGAAAAGCATTCGCTGCTGTCTGTTGCTGCTGTCGCTCTCGGTGTGCTTTGGCGATGAGAGTCTTGAAAACGAGGTGCTCCGAGTATCGCTCTCGCGCCAGGATGCCTCGTTGGCGGTGGAGGACAAGCGCAGCGGGCTGGTCTGGCGCCAGCAGGCGCGGCCAGGGTTTCAAGTCGCGCCGGAGACCGTGCGCGTCGCTTCCACGAGCATCTCCGCCATTGTGCTGGGAAAGGAGATCACTCATGCAGTTACCATTTCTCTTACCAAGGAGTGCCCGCACGGATTCGATCTGTTACTCGACTTACCCGGCCAACACTACGTTACCGCACCCAGTTATCCCTTTCCTTTTGCCGCGCCTGGCCAGGATTGGTATTACGTACAGAATACCACCGGCGAAGGAATGCTCATGCCCTTGGATAAGGCGGAGGAAATCAATAAGCCGTTCGGCTGGAGCGGCAGCCAGCCTTGGTGGGGACTTACCGATCTCAAACACGCGATGGCCGCCCGACTCGATACGTTCCGCAACCCTGATGGGCGGGCGCATTCCGAGGACAAGACAGTCTATGCCGTGCCGTTGCGGATTCATTACACATTCTTTGCGGAGGGTGGTTATACAGGGCTGGCTAAAGACTATCGAAGTTACTTTCTAAGTCTGCATCCCGAGTTACAACCGCTTCGTGAACGAGTGCAGACCCGCCCGGCAGTTATTAACTTGAAAGATGCCGTCTATGTCTATCTCTGGGGCGACAATCCGGCCGAAGACTTAAGCCTCGTCACAGAGATGAAGGCAGCCGGCGTCGAGCATGGCATCGCGGTCTTTTACGGCAGGCACGAAGTCGATCGCGCGTTATTCGACGGGATCAAGCAACTGGGATGGGTGGCGGGCATGTATCGGATGCCCACTGGCAACCTTTTTCACGTCTCCAAGAACCAAGGTTGGCCAAACGGGCTTCTGACCGGAAAGGTTACTCCGGAGCGATCACTTTCCGAGGGTAACTTGAAGAGTTGGGACCGGATCTGCGCAAAGCATCTGCTGCCCGAGTGGACCGAGAAAGCCAGCGAGGCCATCCGTGATTACGGCCTGCAACTCTTCTACTTCGACACGCTGGTGGTTCAACTCGCGCCCTGCCTGCACCCCGACCATCCCTCCTCCATCGAAGAAAACCAGCAGGCGCGGCGCGAGATCATGCGCAACACCCGTGACTTGGGAATGCTTGTGGGTTCCGGGGAGGGTAACTGCCCGACTTGGGCGCTCCCAGAGCTGGACTTCTTCGAGGGGCTCATGTCGCTGCGCACTTATGCCGATAATCAGCTCAAGATACCATCCGGCGACTACGATAAAGATCTGGGTGAAGGTTATCGCGAGCAAGCGGCGATAACTCTGGATGAGACAAGAAGAATTCCCCTCTATCAACTGGCATTCCATGACTATGTCGCAAGCACCTGGGTATGGCGCGACACTAACTTCCAAAGCACTCCCTTTGCCTGGAAGAAGGACTTATTCAACATCCTCTACGGCACGATGCCCATGTGGCACATCGATCGGCGCCTGTGGGACAGCCG
Source organism: Chthoniobacterales bacterium (assembly GCA_038238555.1). Classification (GTDB taxonomy): domain Bacteria; phylum Verrucomicrobiota; class Verrucomicrobiia; order Chthoniobacterales; family Chthoniobacteraceae; genus JANNXQ01. The sequence goes on from JBBRXP010000009.1 coordinate 38,036, forward strand.
CAAGGCGGAGTTAGTCGCCAGTTATCGCCGAGTTGCCTCCGTCCGCGAGCGAATCGGATTTGCCGGGATGGTTAATCATGGGTGGTTGACCGCGGACCGTTCGGTGCAGTTCACCGACTGGGACACGGGCGATCGAGTGATCGTGAACTTTGGCAACCAGCCGTTTGAACGGGAAGCGAAAGAGCCGATCGCGGGTTTGTCGTTTGTGCTCGAGAAAAAAGACGGGAAGTAGCGCGATTTTCTCGTTCCATCATCTTCTCATCATCTTCGCCGTCAGAAGGTGGTCGCTCGGAGGCGTCCTGCCTTCGAAACAATAAAAGAAACAACAACCCAGTAACACAACCTATGAAACTACACTCCCTCATTACCCTCACCGTCTGCACTTACCTTGGCGCAACCGCCTTCGGCGCGGCGGATCCCAAGTTCACCGAGACCTTTGATGTTAAAAAAAGCGATCTATCTTCGACGGGCAAGAGTCCATTCTTCGTGCTCGAGCCCGGATTCGTTTCCGTCTTTGAAGGTCCGGAGAAGGGGAAGAAAACGGTGCTTACCGTCACCGTGACTCATGACACTAAGAAGGTCGATGGAGTCGAGACGCGCGTGGTCGAGGAAAAGGAAACCACCGACGGCGAGGTAAAGGAAATAAGTCGTAACTACTTTGCGATCTCCAAGTCCACGGGAGATGTCTATTACTTCGGAGAGGATAGCGATACTTACAAGAACGGCAAAGTCGCCAATCGCGGCGGCTCCTGGCTGGCGGGCGTGGCTGGCGCGCGCTTCGGGCTCGCATTGCCCGGCAAGCCAAAGGTGGGCGCCGCCTATTACCAGGAACTCGCGCCCAAGGTGGCCATGGACCGGGCAGAGATCGTGAGCGTGACCGAGACGGTGAAGACTCCCTCGGGCGAGTATAAGAACTGCGTGAAGATCAAGGAGACCACGCCGCTGGAAAAAGGAACGGAATACAAATTCTATGCACGTGGCGTGGGGCTCGTGCAGGACGACAAACTACTGCTCGTGAAATCCGGCGCTGGCGCAAAGTAACAACCCGCCGACGGCTGAAATCCTGCGGGCTCCGCTGTGCTTGTCGGCTCGGCGGAGCCTGCTCTTTTTGTGCGATGCGTGTTCTTTTCGTCGAAGATTCCGAAATCCTGCGACGCTCGGTGCGCCGCTTCCTGCGGCACGCCGGCTTTGCCGTGGATGTGGCGGCCGATGGCGAGGAGGGTCTCGCGGCAGCGGAGTTGAATGATTACGATGCGCTCGTGCTCGATGTGATGCTGCCCAAGCTCGACGGTTTCACGCTGCTGCGGAGGTTGCGCGCGGCCGGCAAGACGATGCACGTGCTGCTGCTCACGGCGCGCGACACGGTGGCCGACCGGGTGGAAGGACTCGGGCTGGGCGCGGACGATTACCTCGTCAAACCTTTTGCTCTCGAAGAATTGCTTGCCCGAGTGGCAGCGCTCTGCCGCCGCGCCTACGGGACCAAGTCGGGCGCGCTCCGAATTGGCCCGCTCGAACTCGATCTCGCCGCGCGCCGGCTGCGGCGCGGCGGGGCGGATGTCGAGCTCACGGCGCGGGAGTGGCGGCTGCTCGAATACCTCGCGCTGCGCCGCGGCCAGGTGGTGCCGCGCGCGGAGATCGAGACGCACATTTACGACGCGCTCGTGGAGCCGATGAGCAATGTCGTGGACGCCGCCGTCTATGGTCTCCGGCAAAAAATTGGAGCGCATCTTATCCGCACCCGGCGCGGTCTGGGCTACGTGCTGGAGGCCGGATGAAATCCCTGCGCGCCCAACTCATCTCGCGTCTGGTGCTCAGCGGCGCGCTGCTGCTGGGCGCGGCTGGCGCTGCGCTGCACTGGCAGGTGCGCCGCGCGCTCACGGCGGAATTTGATGCGACGCTGCGAGCCACAGCCCAATCGCTGGCGACGCTCACCGAGCAAAAGCAGGGCAAGGTGCAGTTGGAACTGGCCGGCGAAAACATGCCGCAATTTGAGGACGCAAATGGAGCGGAAGTGTTTTTGCTGCGAGCGCCCGATGGGCGGGAAATCGCGCGCTCCCGGTCTCTCGGTTTCGCCGCGGTGGCGTTGTATGCAGGGAGCCCGGAAGCGCCGGTGTTTTTCGACACCACGCTTGCCGATGGCCGCGCCATGCGCTGCGCGGGATTGCGCGTTACGCCGCAGGAGGAGGAAAGCGGGAAACGAAGCACGCCGGGAATCCAAGTCGTGCTGACGGTCGGTCGCGACCGCGCGCAGCTCGACCACATTCTGGCCAGGCTGCGCGCGATCGTCCTGGCGGGGGCCGGGACCGCGCTGGCCTTGCTCGCCGCGCTCGTGCACTGGGGCGTGCGCAGCGGCCTCGCGCCGCTCGAGCGGCTCGGCGAGAGCGTGGCCGCGGTGGACGCCGCATCGCTTGCCACTCGTTTCCCTCTCGAGTCGCTGCCCGCCGAGTTGCGTCCCATCGCCGCGCGATTGAATGCGCTGCTCGCCCGGCTCGATGGCGCCTTCGAGCGCGAGCGACGTTTCACCGCCACCGCCGCCCATGAGCTGCGCACTCCGCTCGCCGAACTGCGCGCGCTGGCCGAGGTGAACTTGGCTGCTCCCGCGACCGACGCGGAGCGGGCCGAATCCTGGCGCGATGCTCTGGCAGCCACGCTCCGCATGGAATCGCTCGCCCTGCGACTGCTGGAGTTGGCGCGCGCGGAAGAGCCCGCGCGAATCGTTCACCGCGAGCCGGTGGTACTGGCCCACGCCCTCGCTGCCGCATGGCGGCCGTCGGCCGCGCGCGCCGCGGAGCGCGGAGTTATGCTCGACACCGCGTTGCCGGCCAGCTTCACCGCGCACACCGATCCCGCGCTGCTCGGCGTGATCCTCCGCAACCTGTGCGCCAACGCCGCCGAACACACGCCTGCGGGCACCCCGTTCCGAGTCGGCGCGGCGCCCGCGGCCAGCGCGGTGACGCTGCTCTTTCAAAATCGCGCGGGCGACATCGCGGCCGCCGACATACCGCATCTCTTCGAGCGGTTCTGGAGCAAGGACGCCGCGCGCGCCGATGCCAGCCATCACGGCCTCGGCCTTGGGCTCGCCGCCGAGTTTGCCGCGTTGCTCGGCGGCACGCTCACCGCGCAGCTTCACGCGGGAGGAGACTTGGAATTTGCGCTGCGGCTCGGAGCACCGCCGTCCTCGTGCGGCACCGATTCGGTGGCTCACAAGCCGCCGGGCGAGGACGGCGGCGCTCCGGCTAAGAAAATGGCGTGCTGGTCACTGGCGCCGAAAGCCTTCACTCATTCTTCGCCATGACCGCCCGCCTTCTCGTCGTTCTCACTTTGCTCGCGCTCGCCAGCGCTCACGCCGCCGATGCCCCGCCGAATGTCGTGATGATCATCTCCGACGATCAAGCATGGGGCGATTACTCGTTCATGGGTCACCCGCACATCCGTACGCCGAATCTCGATCGCCTGGCGCGAGAAAGCCTCACCTTCACGCGCGGCTATGTGCCTTCGAGCCTCTGCTGCCCGAGTCTCGCGTCGATCGTCACGGGGCGCTTTCCGCATGAACACAAGGTCACGAGCAACGACCCGCCCGGCGACGAAAAGCTGCCTGCGGGCCAGCGGATGAATACGCAGGAATTTAAGGACGGCCGCGAGGTGATGAACAAATTCATGGACGCCCAGGCCACGCTGCCGCGGCTGCTCACGCAACACGGTTACCTCGCTCTCCAGACCGGCAAGTGGTGGCAGGGCCACTTCAGCCGCGGCGGCTTCACCCACGGCATGACGCTCGGCACGCGCCACGGCGACGCCGGGCTCGATATCGGCCGCAAGACCATGCAGCCGATCTTCGATTTCATCGCCGATGCGCGGCAGCAGGCCCGGCCGTTCTTTGTGTGGTATGCGCCGATGATGCCGCACGATCCGCACACGTCGCCGGAGCGCATTCTCGGGAAATATCGGGACAAGACGCCGAGCGAACACGTCGCCAAATACTGGGCGATGGTCGAATGGTTCGATGAAACCTGCGGGCAACTCCTCGACTACCTCGACCGCGAAGGGCTGGCGAAAAACACCATCGTCACCTACGTGACCGACAACGGGTGGATTCAAGATCCCGACAAGGAGAAGTACGCGCCGCGCTCGAAGCAATCGCAATACGACGGCGGCCTGCGAACGCCGGTCATGCTGCGCTGGCCGGGGCACATCGCGCCGCGGATGTCGGACACCGTGGTGAGCTCGCTCGACTTTCTGCCGACGCTGCTGACCGCGTGCGGAGTCCCCGCCCCGGAGAATCTGCCGGGTGTGAACCTGCTCGACGAAGCGGCGGTGGCCGCGCGCACTGCGGTGTTTGGAGAATGCTTCACGCACACCGCGCAGGATCTCGCCAACCCCGCGGCGAGTCTGCGCTGGCGGTGGGTGATTTCGGAGGATTGGAAACTCATGGTGCCCGCCAAGCGCAATGAGCCAGAGGCCACCGCCGAACTCCACAATCTCAAGGCCGACCCCGCCGAGGAACACAATCTCGCCAAAGAGCAGCCCGAGCGGGTCGAAAAACTTCGCTCCCGGCTCGACGCGTGGTGGGGCGGATGAACGCGGAGCGACGGCGACGCCGCAGCGACTCGCTACCACGTTCCTCCGCCGACCTGCCATTCCTCGAGCAGGTGCTTCGGCACTTCTGCGAGAAAGCGCGAGGGGCGTTGTAACATTTCTCCGTAACCCGCATTCAGGCGAAGGCTGGGGTAAGTGAGGTATAACTCATCCTTTGCCCGAGTTACCGCCACATAGAAGAGCCGGCGCTCTTCTTCGATGGCTTCGTTACTCTCGAGGCTGCGGCTGCTGGGAAACATGCCATCGGTCATCCAGATAATGAAGACCACTTTCCATTCGAGTCCCTTGGCCTGATGCACGCTCGAGAGGGTCACCATTTCGGTGTCTTCCCGGCCCGCCACGGCTTCGTTTTCGAGATTGGTCAGCAGGGCAAGTTGGTCGAGAAAGTCGGCGGTGCTTTCGTATTGGCGCGCGAAGTTAGCCAGTGTGTTGAGGTCTTCGCGGCGCACGTCGTAGTTGGGGAATTGCGCCTTGGCGTAGTCGTCGTAAATGGCCTCCATCACGCTGTGAATCATCTCGGCGGGCGGGTTGGGTTTTCCTCCCGGAGCGATCTCTTCCAGCGTGTGCGCGAGTTGATCGAATGCCTTGCGCGACTTGGCGGGGACTTTGAGCGGGAAAAGGATCTCGCGGTGAGTTCCGCCGCTGGCGCCGGCCACGGACGACCACAGTTGCTCCGCGCTGCGCGCGCCGATGCCGGGAAGCAGCCGCACCATCCGCTTGAAGGCCACCTCGTCACGTGGGTTCACGACAAACTTGAGGAACGCCGCCACGTCCTTCACGTGCGCTTGCTCAAAGAAGCGCAGACCGCTCGTGATGCTGAATGGGATGCCGTGCCGGGTAAGTTCCATCTGCACTTCCATCGAATGGTAATGCGCCCGGTAGAGCACGGCCATCTCGTCGAGTTCGATCCCTTCTTCCCGCAAGTCCAGGATGCGCTGGGCGACAAAGAGCGCCTGCTGATTTGAATCGCCGAGCGGCACCAGCGCGGGCTTCATCGCCGCCGCCTCGCGGGCACTTACCAGCTCTTTCTTGAATTGGTTGACGTTCGCCGCGATGGCGGCGTTGGCTACTTCGAGGATATCCGGCACGCTCCGGTAGTTAGTCTCGATCTTATACAGCTTCGCCTCCGGGTAACGCTTGGGGAAGTCGAGGATGTTCTTAAAGTTAGCCCCGCGCCACGAGTAGATGCTCTGCGCATCGTCGCCCACGACCATGACATTGCGATGATGCCGCGCGAGGATGTCGATGAAGTCGGCCTGGATGCGATTGGTATCCTGATACTCATCGACCAGAATGAACTGAAACTGCCGCTGAAAGTGTTCGGCGACCGCCGCGTTCTCTTGCAGCAGGAGTAACGTCTTTTCGAGTAAGTCATCGAAGTCCATCGAGTTGGCCGTACGTTTCTTCGCCTCGTATTTCTTCTGCGCACCGGCGATCTGTTCGCTGAACTCGAGAAAGTGAGGGTATTTCTCCACCAGCACTTCGTCGATCGAGCGGCCTGTGTTAATCGAGAAGCTGAACACATCGGCCAGCACTTCGCCTTTGGGAAAACGCTTGTCTTTGGGGTCGATGCCAAGTGTGGCGATGACGGTATCGAGTAAGTCCTGTTGATCCTCGCGATCCATGATCGAGAACCCGGGCGCGAAGCTCGCGGATTCGGCGTGGCGGCGCAGGATGCGATTACCCACCGAGTGAAACGTGCCACCCCACAGGCCCGAGATGTCGCCGGATAAAAGGCCCGCCACCCGGTCGAGCATGGCGCGCGCGGCTTTGTTGGTAAAAGTAAGTAACAGGATATTCTGCGGCGACACGCCATTCTCGATAAGATAAGCCACCCGATAAGTCAGCGTTCGCGTCTTACCGCTGCCGGCCCCGGCGATTACCAGCGCCGGCCCAGGCGGCGCAGTCACGGCGGCGCACTGCTGAGGATTCAACTCCGCGGCAAAGTCAATGCGCGGCCCTGCCGCGGCGGCGTGACGCTGGAGAGTGTATTGCCGGGCCATCTAAGGATGATTTATCCACGGAAGACACGGAAGAATACGGAAGCGTCGGATATTTGCGCGAGAAGCCTCTCTATGCGCGGGTTCATTTCCGTGTCTTCCAAGACGATTCACTGAGCGGTTCCCTAATGCCGAGCGGACTCTGGCCGCTTGATCCATCCGAGTTGCACTAATGCAGCTGCGAAGTTTGCGGTCTTTGCGGGAGAGGTGAATGCCCAGTTACCGCGAGTTACCCATGCGTTTCCTTCCTCTTGATTGCCGTGGGCAAATTCCCAAGCAGCGTTGGCGTAATAGAAAGCGGGGGTTTCGCCGGGGTATTTCATTCTGGCGATCTGCGCGCGCGCGGTGGCGTCGTCTTTCTCGAGCAGATAGTCGAGAAAGATGCGAAACTGCACGAGTTCATCCCGCGGGTTATCTTCGAGCAGTTTCTGAAATAGTTCCCGCGACCCTGCGTACTTCAATTGCATGAAGAGACACTCGGCCATGTTAAAGCGGGCTGGATAATACTTGGGGTCCATTTTTGTCGCGCTGGTTAGTAACTTAGTCGCTTCCTCCCATTTGCGGCGTTGGAGTGCAATAGCGCCGCGCGCGGTAAGTGTGCGCGCATTTGGCGGAACCATTTCCTCAGCGCGATCGAGTGCTCGCAGCGCGCCGGGATAGTCGCGCGCGCGCATGGCATCGCTCATTTCGGCCAGGGCGTCGGTGTAGGGATCCGCGGATGCAAGCCGCTGCACGGCGAGTGCAACGACGAATAACAAGATGCACAAACGATAAGACATTGTGTTATGGAGGGCTGGCGAAGAGTTCATTGAGCAACGCGGCGAGGCGGTAGCCAGCGAGCGCGAGGCGACGAGTCGCGATGTCGTGGGATGTGTGTACAAAGTCCGCGGTGAGCGCGCGGGCTTCGGTATTCGTCGGCGGCTCGCCTGGCGGATAGGCGCTTTTGCAGCCGACGCGGTGCGTCTCCTGCGCCCACGCCGTGGGGTCGGGACGTTCGCGGATTTCGGGGCAACTCTTGCGAGGGTAAGCCGCCATTATCCTTCTGGCCTCCGTCGCGATGATTCCATTTTTTGGCTCTTTTGGGCGATCCGGCACACGGGGCGATTGCCACAGTTCGATGACTTTCCCTCCGACACCGTCGAAGCGAAACGCCTTGTCCCAATAAGTGTGCAGGTTACGAACCTGTTTGGCGATGAGGTCCGAGAAAGGCACACCGGTAATCAAGTAAGTATTGCCGCCGCGATCGTTATTCCGGTCGGTGGCGTGGAGCGGCTGATGAATGTCGGCGACGAAATGAAGTAACATGCCGGCGGCTTCCGCGCGCTGGTCGGAGGGTGAGCGCGGGTCGCGCAGAGTCTGCATGTTATCCTCGATGGCGGCGACGATGTTAGGCGGGGAAGGGATGGGCGCGGGTGCCCCGGATTCGGTCCAGGGGATGGTAACATAGTGCAGCCGCGCCCACGGATAAGCGGCGCCGAGTGAGCGCATGTCGTCCATCCAGCATCCGGCAGTTACAAAGGTATAAGGCTGCCTGTCGTTGAATTGGTTATCGAGGCGCTTTACCAAATCGGACACTTGCTCCCGCGCAGCGGGCGAGGTGTGCTTCCAGGCGATCTGGTCCACAAGCATGTGGCCCGCGGGATCCCACGCCCAGGCACTGAAGGGCGCGAGCGTAAGAGCTACGGCGGCAAATCGGGCACGTGCGCCTCCCAACGAAGCGGCGGGGGCGCCGCTGGCACTTACTGCGACGAGGGCATCGCAGCTACGACTGCGGGTGCGCGGCTTCATCGATCCGGCTAAGGGATCTCCTTGAGTTGGTCCATTTTCTCGATCTTGATCTGCAGGCCATTGTTGTAATCGCTGAGCGTTCCGGTCACTCGCACCTTCTTCCCCACCCATTGTTTCAATGCTTCGAGTTGGAAGGCCTCCGGGGCAGCGCTCACAAAGAAAACGAGGGTAACTCCCTTGGTAAAATCGCTGGTGAAATTCAGGTAACGCACCGTCTTGGTTTTACTCTCTCCTGCGCGGGCGATCGCTCCTTCAACGGTCACTGACTGGCCGAGCAGCGGGCGCAATGCTTCCAGATCGGTTGGAGCGTAAGTCTTCGCGGGGACGGGTGTGCTCGCTGGTGGTTTGGGCGCTGGCCGTGGTTCAGCGAGGAGAGTCGCGCAAAAGAGCGCCGTGCAGAGGAGGCAAGTCGAGTGGAGCGTCATGTCTGTTAGTCGTCGTTCACAGCTGGCGAATCTTGATGTCGCGGAAAGCGCCGCGGGTGCGGTAGGTGGCGATGCCAAAGGGTTTCGAGAGTTCGATCTCGCCGGCGCGCATACCGAAGTGTTTGCCGGCGCGTTCCACCTTGGCCATTTGGTCGTCGTCGATCCAAGTCTCGATCAGTTCCGGAGTCACTCGCACGCGAATGCGATACCAGCGGCCCTTGTCGAACTTCATGACTTGCGTGGTTTCATTTTCCGAAGCGTCGTTGTCATCGATGCTCGAGATGCCTACGAGCCCGCCGCCCCAGCCGCCCACAACGAAGGTAACGCAGTCTTCGCCGACGGGAAAGGTGAGTGCGCAGAAAAAGTCCGAACCCTCCTGGCGCATCGCATCGAGGGAAACTTCGTAGTTGGTCTTGGGAATTTCGCCGGCGTAATTCACGCCCGTGATGTCGCCACCCATGTCGAGCACCATCGCGCCATCGGCCACCTTCACCTCGCCCTGGCCGCTGAAATTTGTGAGCTTCCAGCCGTCGAGCGATTTGCCATCGAAGAGCGGCAACCAATGCGCCGCGCCGTGGGGCGGCGCGCCGGCATGGAGGAGTGCGCGCAGCTCGGCGAGGAGCGGTGGCAGCGCGAACCACGGATCTTCCTTTGCCTCATATTCGAGCGCGACCCAGCCTTGATAGTTTGCGTCGCGCAGCATCTGGATCAGGCGCGGAAGATTGGCGGGCTCGTCGGCCTTTGCGCCCGCGCGATGGATTTCCGACTTGATCTGCACGTTGACTGCATAACCCGCGCACTGGGCAAGGTCGGCATAGGGATCGGCGCTGTGAAAGTTGCCGGTGTCGAGGTTCAGGCCGATCCACGGGCTCTTCACGGCCTTGAGAATTTCGAGCACGCCCGCCACGTCCGCGACGATGCCGCCGTGATTTTCCACTCCCAGGAAAATGCCGTGCCCGCCCGCGTAGTCGCCGCATTCCTCGAGCGCGGCGATGCAATTTTTCACCGCCTGCTCCCGCTCCATGCCCTTCGGCGGCACACCGGCAAAGACGCGGATGTGCGAGGTGCCGAGCACCACGGCGCGATCCACCCATTGCTTGACCGAAGCGATCTGCCGGTCGCGCTCCGGGCCAGGCGCGAGGGTGAAGGTATTGCCCACCGCGGTGCCGCTGATCTGCACGCCGCGGAGAAAGGCGTGGCGGCGCACGGCGCGCAGAGCGTCATCGGACACATCGACCGGGAAGTAATAGCTGGTGAGTTCCGCCCCGTCGCAACCCTGGCCCGCGCAGTAGTCGATAAAGTCCGTCATCTCGATCCGGCCGTCGGCGGTGGGCTTGCCGCGGTCTTCTTTGAAAAATGCGCGCAAGGAATAAGCCGCGAGGCTGAGCTGGAGCCGCGCGACGCCAGGCCGAACAAAGGGCGCAATGGCGTGGGAAGCGCGGCCCGCGAGCAGGCCGAGAGCGGACACGGAGAGGAAACGACGGCGGGAGGATGGGATCATGGCGCAGAGAGTGTGACGGAGCGCGGCAGGGACGGAAAGCAAATCACAACCACCTCTCCGAATCGCTGCGAGAGTCTTGCTCTCAAGCGGCTCGAAGGAGCAGGAGGTAAAGCTAAAAGGCCCCCGGCGGAGTTTTTTAGACACCCTCTGAGACTTCCAAAATCCGCTGTGCAAGTCGCGGTCGCCGGGATATGAGCAACGCGCAAAAATGATCGCCAGTCCCCACCTCACCACCGGCCCGTCCCCATCGGGCACGGTCTTGGAAAGGCTCGAGTCGTCCGAGAGCCTTCCGCCCCTTTGCGAGTGCGGGCATTGCCGGGTTTACACACACGCCTTGGTTACCTTCGCTTCCGCTGAGGCATGACTCCCGCCCAGAAGATCAAGACCATCGACGAGGCCGCCCTCGCGATGGCTTCACTGCGAAAGGCCGGTAACAAGATCGTCCAGTGCCATGGTGTGTTTGATCTCTTGCACATCGGCCACTTGCGGCATCTCCAGAAGGCGCGGCAGAATGGCGACTTTCTCGTGGTCACGGTTACTCCCGATCGTTACGTCAACAAAGGCCCGGGCCGTCCTGCATTCACCGAGATGCTGCGGGCGGAAGCGCTCGCGATGCTTGAATGCGTGGACCTCGTCGCCATCAATCAGTGGCCCAGCGCGGTGGAAGCCATCAAGCTCTTAAAGCCGGACTTTTACGTGAAAGGCCCCGACTATCGCGAGGCGACCAAGGATATTACCGGCGGCATTCTGAACGAGAAGCAAGCAGTCGAGTCCGTCGGCGGGAGGATCGCTATCACCGAGGATATTACCTTCAGTTCCTCGAACCTTATTAACCGCCACTTCTCCAACTTCCCCAAAGAAGTGGGCGCTTACGTCGCTTCTTTTGCGGAGCGTTACCCCATCGGCCAGGTGCTGGGCTATCTCACAGGCGCCAGGGATCTGAAGGTGCTTCTCGTCGGTGAGTCCATCATCGACGAATACGAATACTGCGAGACGATGGGTAAGTCCGGCAAGGAACCCATCCTCGCCGCGCGCCACCTTCGCACGGAACGATTTGCCGGCGGGACGCTGGCCGTTGCAAACCATCTCGCTTCCTTCTGCGACCACGTGGATCTCCTTACCTTTCTCGGCACGCAGAACTCCCACGAAGAATTCATCCGTTCGAGCTTAAGCTCGAAAGTCCGGCCCACCTTCATCCACCTCGAAGGCGAGCCCACGATCGTGAAACGCCGCTTCGTCGAAAAATATCCATTTCAAAAAATGTTTGAGATGTATGTGATCACCGACAAGGAATCGCACGAGGCAGGGTCGCAGATGCTATGCTCGAAGCTGGAGGAAACCCTGTCCCAATACGACCTCGTCCTCGCCCTCGACTATGGCCACGGCATGCTAGATCAGCGTGCCGTGAATGTCCTCGCCAGCAAGGCCCCGCTCCTTGCGGTGAATACCCAGGTCAACGCGCACAATCGCGGCTACAACACCATCTCGAAGTATCCGCGCGCCGATTACGTTTGTATTTCGGAAAATGAAATCCGCCTCGATTGCCGGAGCCGCGAACAAGACCTCCGGCAACTTACCACCGCCGTCGCCGGCAGGCTGCACTGCCCGCGAGTAACCATTACCCGCGGTCAGCAAGGCTGCTTGTGTTACCACCGCGACGAAGGCTTCTTCGAGGTGCCTGCCTTTACCACCCACATCGTGGACCGGGTAGGCGCCGGCGATGCGGTCTTTGCAGTGACCGCACTCTGCATCCAGCAAGGCGCGCCCATGGAGGTCGTCGGTTTCACCGCCAATATCGTCGGCGCGCACGCTGTCGGGATGGTGGCAAATCAGCGCCCCATCGACCGCATCCCTTTGATGAAACACATGGAAGCCATCCTAAAATGATGAACCAACGTCGCAGCTGCGACGTCCCCGTCGCAGGAAGTGCCCGCGGCGCCCTCGCCGCGAGGCTGGTTCATTGCCAGAATAACTTACAAAATGTCCGCTAACATCGACGTGCCGGAACTAATCCGCGAACTAATCCTCCGCGAGTTACACAAGGAGGCGCACGACTTTCAGCAATTGAAAGGCGGCCGCAACAGCCGCGTCTTCCGCGTCGATTGCGATGACCGTTCGACGCTGGCCGCGAAAGTCTATTACCGGTCGCCGGATGATCTTCGCGATCGCATGGGATGCGAGTTTCGCGCGCTTCAGTTCTTGAAGTCCGAAGGAGTGCGCCAGGTCGCAACCGCCTTCGCCGCGGATACCCAGCACGATATTGCAATCTACGAATACATCGACGGGCAGTTACCCCAGTCCAGCGACATTTTCGTCGCCGAGATCGATCAAGCAGTTGAGTTTCTCCACACGCTCAAAGAGATCGCCGACTCAGGACGCGCTGATCACTTACCGCCGGCCTCGGAAGCATGTTTCTCCATCGAAGCAGTGCTCCAAAACATCGATGGCCGCATGCGCACTCTCGAAAAGGCGTCGGCCACGGAACCCGCGCTCGCCGATTTTTTGCAGAATCATCTCGCGCCATTCCGCCGCGTCTCTGAATCCTGGTGTCTCCAGTATGGCCCCGATGTTCTCGTCGAAATCCCCGCCGCGGAACGCACGCTGAGCCCATCCGATTTCGGATTTCACAATGCCCTCCGGCGAGCGGACGGAAGGCTCGTCTTTCTCGATCTCGAATACTTCGGTTGGGACGACCCGGCGAAAACCATCGCGGACTTCCTGCTCCATCCCGCCATGGATTTGCCTCTCCAAATCAAGCAACATTTTTTTTCGAGCATCCTCAATGCCTTTCCGACAGTGCGCGGACTTGGCCACCGAGTGCGGGCGGTTTATCCCTTGTTCGCACTGAAATGGTGCGCCATCCTCCTCAACGAATTTACGCGCGAGCATGGTGCCCGACGGTCTTTCTCAGTGGGCGCCGCCGGCGTCTGGAGCGGGGCGGACCAACTGGCAAAGGCAAGGCGCCTGCTTGCGCAAGTGATGAATGACTACCGCGATTTCCCTTACCACGCCTGACGCCATCGCCCTCGATCGACGCTCCAAGGAACTGCGCAAGATGATCGTCCGCGCGATCGCGGCGGGCAGGCGCGGCCATGTCGGAGCGGCCTTCTCGCTCGTGGAAATTTTGCGCGCGCTCTACGACAACATCTTGAAATACGACCCCGCTCATCCGCGGTGGCCCGATCGTGATCGTTGCATTCTAAGTAAAGGCCATGGCTGCCTCGCCCTCTATGCATTGCTTGCAGACAAAGGCTTTTTCCCTGCAGCCGAGTTACTGAAATTTTGCGCGCCGGATGGCATCCTCGGCGGCCATCCCGAATACGGAAAGGTGCCCGGCGTGGAAGCTTCGACCGGCAGTCTTGGTCATGGCTTATCCATCGGCGTCGGCTTTGCGCTCAATGCCAGGCTCGAAGGGCAGAAGCACCGGGTCTTTGTCATCGTCGGCGACGGCGAGTGCAGCGAAGGCAGCATCTGGGAAGCCGCGCTCTGCGCCGCCAAGCACCGACTCGATCAACTTACCGTCCTGGTCGATTACAACAAGCAACAGACCTACGGCACCATCGCCGAGGTTCAGGGCGTCGAGCCATTCGCGGATAAGTGGGCGGCTTTCGGGTTCGTCGTCCGAGAAGTCAATGGCCACGATGTTTCCGCACTTACAGCCGTGCTATCCGAGGTTCCTTGCGAGGCAAACAAACCGACCGCCATCCTCTGCCACACCATCAAGGGCAAAGGAGTAAGTTTCACGGAAGGCAACCTGGGCTGGCATCACAAATCAAAAGTAACTCAAGCCGAAGCAGAGTCCCTCTTCGCCGCCCTCTCCACGGAATAATGCGCAAGACTTCGCTGGACATGGTCTATGAGCTGGCGAAGCGCGACTCTCGCGTGATCTTCATCGGCTCCGATCTCGGGCCCGATACCCTCAAGCAACTCAAGGCGGAACTGCCCGGTCAATTCCTGATGGAAGGCGTAAGCGAGGCTAACATCGTGAGCATGGCCGCCGGCCTTGCCATGGAGGGAAGGATTCCTTACATCAATACGATAGCCACCTTCCTTACCCGCCGATGCTACGAGCAGATCGTGCTGGACCTCGGCTTACATAAGACAAAGGTCCGGCTCATCGCCAGCGGCGGCGGCCTGGTTTATGCCCCGCTCGGACCTACTCACCTCGCCATCGACGACATCGCCATCCTCCGCGCCGTGCCGCACATGACCATTCTCGCACCCGCCGACGCCGCGGAAATGCGCAGGCTGATGTTACAGACGCTCGACGTGGACGGGCCCGTGTATATCCGACTCGGGAAAGGTGGCGATCCCATCGTGAGTCGCGACGACTTACCCTGCGAGATCGGCAAAGCCATCGAAATGCGAGAAGGCTGCGACGCGCTCATTGTTACCACGGGCATCTGCTTGCAGCTCGCTCTGGATGCCGCCGTCGAGTTACAAAACCGCTGTATCTCCACCGGTGTCCTTCATGTTCATACTTTGAAACCGCTCGACTCTTCCGCCATCGCCGCCAGCGTATCCCGAGTGCCGATCATAGTAACCATCGAAGAGCATACCCTCATGGGCGGCCTCGGCAGCGCGGTCGCGGAGATTGTGGCCGAGGCAGGCTTCATGCCCGCGAAACGTTTCAAGCGCATCGGCATCCCCGATGTATTTCCCGACCAATACGGCTCGCAAGCAAGCTTGATGGCACGTTACGATATCACATCCGAGCGACTGATCGCCGTCGTTCAGCACTTGCATGAAGCCCATGAATAACTTGATGAATTTCGTTACCCCGCTGCATAAGAGAACCAAACGAGACTATCTCGCCCGCATGGTGGACGACAAGGTCCACTGCATGCACAAGGCCAAGGAGTATGAGGCCGATTACTGGGACGGCGACCGCCGTTACGGATACGGCGGATACAAATACGACGGCCGCTGGAAGGCCGTGGCCGAGAAAATGATCGCGACCTACAGCTTGAAGCCCGACGCAAAGATCCTGGACGTCGGCTGTGGCAAGGCGCACTTACTCCACGAGTTTCAACAACTCCTGCCGGACGCCGAGCTACATGGCTTTGACGTCTCGCGCCACGGGCTGGCCGACGCTCCGGAACCCATCCGCGACCGCCTTTTCAGGTATCGCGCTCAGGATGCCTATCCTTATGGAGATCACTACTTCGACCTCGTTCTATCCTTGGGTTGCTTCCACAATCTCCGCCTCTTTGAGTTAAAGACCGCGCTCGGGGAAGTGGAGCGCGTCGGGAAGGAGAAATACGTGATGCTCGAGAGTTACCGCAATGAACTTGAGCAATTCAATCTTCAGTGCTGGGCACTTACCTGCGAGTCATTCTTCGACACCGCCGAGTGGATATGGCTCTACCGGCACTTCGGTTACTCGGGCGATTACGAATTCATCTACTTCGAGTGAAGACAAAAGCAGCCATCCTTACTGAGCTTAACTCACCGCTCGTAGTGGACGAGATCGAAATACCCAAGCTGAAATGCGGCCAAGTGCTCGTGCAAGTATGCTGCACAGGCATCTGCGGCGCGCAGCTCGGTGAGATCGCGGGGAACAAGGGACCGGATAAGTATTTGCCACATCTCCTCGGGCACGAAGGCGGAGCCGTCGTCCTCGAAGTCGGCCCCGGTGTCACCCATGTGCGTGCCGGCGATCGTGTGGTCATGCACTGGCGCAAGGGCGCAGGCATCCAGGCGCCCGCCCCCGAGTACCGGTGGAACGGTCGCACCGTGAATGCAGGCTGGGTGACGACGTTTAACGAACACGCCATCGTCTCGGAAAACCGTCTCACTCCCATCGCTGAAGATGTCGATTTTGAAGTCGCTGCGTTGATGGGTTGCGGAGTCACCACCGCGCTCGGATTGATCAATAACGACGCACAGATCAAGATCGGCCAATCCATCGCCATTTTCGGCTGCGGTGGCGTGGGACTTAACATCGTGCAGGGCGCGGCGATGGTGGCCGCCGACCCGGTCATCGCGATCGATATCCGCGACAACAAACTGCAACTTGCCAGGGAATTTGGCGCAACCCACGTGATTAACTCCAGCCAGGCAGATGCGCGCGAAGAACTTCGCAAGATCGTAGGCAAGAGCGGCGTGGACGTCGCGGTGGATAACACCGGTCAGGTCAAAGTCATCGAGCTGGCTTACGACCTGACCGCCCCGCAAGGTCGGACTCTCCTGGTGGGTGTCCCTCGCCACGACCAGGACATCACCATCCACTCGCTGCCGCTGCACTTCGGGAGAGTTCTCACAGGTTGCGAGGGTGGCCACACCAATCCGACCGTGGACATCCCGCGTTACCTGAATCTAGTGCGCAAAGGCAAAATGAAACTCGACCGCCTAATCACCCATCGCTTCTCCCACTTGGAGCAGATCAATAGCGCGCTCGATTCCGTGCGCGCGGGTGAAGCCGGCAAGTGCCTCATCTCAATGCCATGATCACGAGACAACAGAATGAGGAAGTGCTGTACGCCGACGAATCGCTCGTAACAGTCCGGCGCAGCGACGTCGAAACGCTGAAAGAAAGAAGTCGAGGCAATGAACGCGGACGAATCAGGCTATGTGCGCACGAGGATGTCGATGACCCACTTCACGAAATGTTCATCGTTCACCGCAAGAATATCTATGTCAGACCCCACAAGCACTTAAATAAGAGCGAGTCGTTCCACTTGATGGAGGGGGCGGTGGATGTTGTCTTGTTCGATGAGACAGGAAACATTACCGGGGTCATTGGCATGGGCGACTATGTTTCGGGACGTGACTTTTTTTACAGAGTGTCGGACCCTCATTACCACACCTTGCTAATACGTTCGGAAGTCGTGGTGTTCCACGAAACCACCAACGGACCTTTCAACCGTTCGGATACCATATTCGCGCCTTGGGCTCCGGATGATTCGGACGTCGCCGGACGGCAACACTTTTTGGAACAGTTGAATCGCGATGTGGAGAGACTGACTGTCCGCTACAACGCCACCAATGAGTAAGTCCAATTATCGACGCGACACTTGCCGCCTCTGCGGGAGCGGAAGTCTTGAAGAAGCTCTCACGTTGGAGCCTACTCCGCTGGCGGATTCTTACGTCCCCTCGGCGCGCCTCGGCGAAGTTCAGAAGACTTATCCGCTCTGTCTCGACTTATGTCGCATCTGTGGGTTTGTGCAACTCCGCGATGTGATCCTTCCCGAAGCTATTTACATAGACTACATCTACGAGACCAAGAGCTCCCTGGGGTTGCTGCAGCACTTTCAAGAGTACGCGAAATCCGTGTTTGCGCGGCTGAAACTCCTGCCAGGCTCGCTCGTGATCGACATTGGAAGCAACGACGGAACTCTACTGCGGGCTTTTAACAAGCACGGGATGCGAGTGCTTGGAGTAGATCCCGCTCGTGAGATTGCCCGGAAAGCTTCGGAGTCGGGCGTGGAAACCCTGCCCGACTTCTTTACCCCGGAGTTCGGTCGGAAAATTAAGCAGGAGCGCGGTCCCGCAGCGATTGTTACTGCCAACAACTTGTTCGCGAACGTCGATGACTTAACCGAAATGACCGACACCATTCGGGATCTGCTAGCGCCCGACGGGGTCTTTGTCTTCGAAAGCTTCTACATGGCAGACCTGATGCGGAACATGGTGTTCGACTTTATCTACCATGAGCACCTTTCTTACTTTTCGGTAAAGCCATTGGCGGGCTTTTTCCAACGCCGCGGAATGGAATTGATCGACGTGGAGCGCGTTCCAACCAAAGGCGGTTCCTTGCGTTACACGGCGCAACTTGCCGGCGGACCCAGGAAGGTCTCACCATCCGTTGCGGAGTTGATTGCGCATGAGACAAGCATTGGCTTGCACCGCGTGGAAGGTTTCAGAACGTTTACCGGGCGAATAGACTCGGCGAGATCGGAACTTCACAAACTGCTGCGTGAACTGAATGCACAAGGGAAGAAGACCGATGGTTACGGCGCATCGGCCACCACCACGACGCTGGCTTATCACTTCAAGCTGGGCGACGCGATGGGTTGCATCTATGACGATTACCCTGCGAAACAAGGCTTGTTCAGCCCAGGTCAGCACCTTCCTGTGTTACCCTCTCAAGCCATCTACGATCGGAAGCCGGATTACGTTCTGATCCTGGCTTGGAGATATTTCGATCCGGTCGTCAGGAAGCATCAGGTTTTCATGGAACAAGGTGGACATTTCATTGTGCCGTTGCCTCAGCTTAAGTTGATCTAAGGATGCACACGATATCGTGGTGGAGAACTACGTTTGGCGAACCGGAGATCGAGAGATTGGTGGACTCCATTTCCCATGAGCACATTAGCCAGGGATCGGTAACGGCGGAATTCGAGAAAAAGCTTGCCGAGGCGCTGGGTATTCCTTACGTGGTAGCCACCACCAGTGGCAGCGTGGCATTGCTCATGGCTTTGATGGCGCTGGGCATCCGGCGCGACGACGAGGTGATCGTTCCCAACCGAACCTGGATCGCCACTGCGCACGCGGCGGCCATTCTGAGAGCCAAGGTCGTGCTGGTGGACGTGATGCCGGACGTGCCTCTTATGGATATCTCCCAAGTCAGGCGCAAGATCACCGCGCAAACCAAGGCCATCATGCCCGTACATCTCGGCGGGCGCATGGTGGATATGAAGGAAATTTCCGCACTGGCAAAGGAATATGACTTGCGAGTGATCGAAGACGCAGCGCAGGCTTTGTTCTCCCGCAATTCGGAAGGGTATGCGGGCACTCAATCGGACGCAGGCTGCTTTTCGCTGTCAGTTGCCAAGTTGGTCGCGACTGGACAGGGTGGGTTCATCGTAACCAGAAACAAGGATACCTACGAAAAGCTGAAGCTAATCCGGACTCACGGCGTGACAGATGTCATCAACGCTTCATACACACAGTTGGGATTCAATTTCCGGTTTACCGATATCCAGGCTTCGATCGGCATCGCGCAACTCGCTCGCGCTCCGAAACGAATCGAGCACGTGAAGGCTGTGTATGGCAGATACGAGGCGGGAATCGCGGAGCTGCCGTTCCTCAAACTCATTCCATTTGCCGTGGCGGCCGGCGAAATACCCCTTTACGTGGAAGTGCTCTGTGACGATCGCGCCAGGTTGGTCGATTACCTGAGCGAGCAAGGAATTCAGACGCGCCCTTTCTATCCCGACCTGGATCGAGCTGGTTATCTTCAAAACGAGGGCGACTTTCCTAACTCCCGAGGCTTCGGCGACAAGGGGCTGTTTCTGCCGTGCGGACCGGAGCAACCTTTGGAAAACATCGACCGGGTTCTGGAGATACTCCGGGCATTTCGCCCCTGATGAAACGCAAGGCAGCGCGGAATGCTGTGGCGGTGCTGGGGTATCACGATGGTTCCGCCGGCCAGATCGCGAGTTGGTTTGAGGAAACGTCTGGCTATCGCATTGCTTGCTTTGTTTTGGAAGCGACAGCATTTGAAGTCGATGCTGCCGCGGAGAACCAACAAAGAGTGTCTCAGCGGACAGAGTTTCCAAGCCAGGACACCTTCAGGGGGCGGCCATTCATCGTATCAATGGACTGGATCGGAGAGCTTGAGAAGCGGGGAATAGGCAAAGTGCTTCCACTGACTCCGAGTAACCGTGAAAGGTTTGAGCAGATCGGTCGCGCCCGCATTCGCGGAATGGAACTGGTTTCGGCCATCCACCCGTCGGTAACAGTTCTTTCCGAAGCGCGGATCGAGCCGGGTGTATGGATCAATGCCCAGAGTCTTATCGGCTATCGAACGGACATAGCGGCTGGGGTTCTCATCAACACCGGCGCACAGATCGATCATCACAATGTGCTTGAGCCGTGCTGTCAGGTCGATCCGGGGGTTGTGACCGCGGGGTTCGTTACCCTCCGAACATGTTGCCACGTGCATACCGGCGCCGTTGTTATCAACCGGGTGGAGATAGGGGAAGATACCATCGTCGGGGCAGGAGCTGTGGTTATCCAGAATTTGCCGCCTGGATGCACCGCCGTCGGAGTTCCCGCCAGGGTAAACCAGCGTCGGAAGCGAAACTAAGAGGGCGTCATCCGCCGGGTTCCAGGCGGAGAAAGCGCTTCAGGCCGCCCAACACGGTAGCAAAGAGTTTGCCCTTCGGAGCGAGCCGAAAGTACTCACCCTCACAAATGACGAAATGATTTGCCTCCAAGTCGATCAAGCGTCCCCTGAGCAGCGCGTCGTAAGGGAATCTTTCCCTCAATTGATCCAACGTCATCTGTTTGTCGGCTCTGCCTTCCAACTCAAACATAAAGGCGAGGCTCAAGCCGTGATCGGAGGTATAAAGGGCGCAGAAATTAAGATACATGAATGTGAAAATGAGCATCCCGTTTCCGAAGTTGACTGCCCCTTTCAAACTGTTCAGCGGCAAAACGGCGGCGATCGGCGTGGGCAGCAGGTGTTGGAACAAGAAGTAGAGCGGCACGTAAACCACAAGTAGCACGAGCCATAGCTTCGCCATCGTGCCGAAGCGATGCACGTCCGGCGCAAGTTGGAAAATTCCGATGCTGAGCGCAAGGAACAGGACGAAACACGCCGATGCAGCGAGCAACCCTGGAATCATGGCGTTACCTGCTTAATCCGAAAGATCGTCCTGACCAGTCGGTTGGCGGCCACCAGCCGGGCAGCTTTGTAAGTGGTTCGGATTTGGTTCCCATCCCGCACGGCATAACCCATTTTGAAGATCTGACTCAGACGCTTCTCGAGGATGTAGTCATAGGTGTACACTCCCTTGATCTCCTCGATGGTCATCCTTTCCTCTTTCGATCGCGCAATCTCGATCATCACGCGAAGCGACAGGCCGCGCTCCACAAGGAAAAAGAAGACCGTGTAACCAAGCAGCAAAAATACGTTAATAACCAAGCCATTGAGGAAATTCACCGCCCCGTCAGCCGTGGCCACATCTACCGCCAGTAGGGGAACATTTCGATGGAGAACGAAAAACATTGCGGCATAAACCGGGAGAAAACAAAACCAGGTGACATTCAATACCATAGAGAGCGGACGCAACTGCAAGAACCGGCAGATGGTCCAATGTGCCAGCACGTATAAGGAGAAACTCAGAATAACAGCGCAGAGTCCCGTCATGATTGGGTGGTCAATGCGGCAGAGGTAGGCGGCCGGCCAAGACCCGTCAACGGATCCTTTTCCGTCGGAGCCGGCAGTTTACAAACACGCTCTAGTGTAGTGTTCAGTAAATAAAAGGTCATAATTATTTCGGCGTTTCTGCTTCGATCTTGAGGCGGGCGGCCTTGATCTTGGCCAGAATGGCGGCGCCTTGGGCTTTCCACACGTAGCGCGACGGGCGCAGATTGCGCTC
>JBBRXP010000010.1:0-56504 GCA_038238555.1 Chthoniobacterales bacterium
GCGTCGAGGCGGATGTGGCACGCGGGATCGCACCCGATGTCGTAATCGCCCGGCACGAATTCGTGCCGTGCCCGCACCGTGCCGCCGACGCGGACGAGAACCTCGGTCTTGGGAACGACCATGCCGCGGAGAGTGCGCGCCGCCGCGTGCAGTGGCAAGCTCCGCGCGCAGCTCGCGCGGCGCTACGCCGGCTGCAAGCGCGCGCGGAGGATGTGGGTGAGGGCTTTCACGGTGAGCTCGTAGAGGTTGAATGGCTTGGCGATGAAATCATTGCCGCCGCTCAGGCTCGACTGCACGCGGTTCTCGATGGTGGCCAGGCCCGTGAGGAAAACGATGGGCGTGCTCACGTGGGCTTCGAGCTGGCGGATGTGCGCGCAGAGCTCGAAGCCGTCCATGACCGGCAGATTGATATCGAGCAGGATGAGGTCGTAGCGCTTGCTCGCGAGATCGGCGAGCGCGGTGCCGGGATCGAGCACGCACTCGGTGCGCAGGTTTGCCGTCTCCATCGCGAGCTTGATGGTCTCGCAATTATCCGGGTCGTCATCGACCGCGTAGATGAGGCCCTGCGCGGGGTCGGGGATGTTGGCGAGATCTTTTTCCCGCATCAGCAAGCCGAGAAACTCGACGGTCTGACTGAGCGAACGCAGCGTCGAGGGATTGATCTGCACCGGATTCTTGTAGAGCCCGTGCGTGAAATCCGCGAAGGACGCCGAGAGCCGGTGCGCCGCGAGCAAGCCGGCGGCGCGAGTGCGCTCGGAGAATGCGTGCACGTGAGAATAGAGCTCGTTGAGCAGACTAAAGTCTTCAGGCGATTTGGTGAATGACTGGAAGCACTGCCGCATCGCGCCGAGCGCGTTGTTCACCTCGCGCTCGTCGAACACCCTGTGCGGTCCCGCGGCCACCAGCGGGCGCGGCACAACGGGCGGCGGCTCCGGCACGGGCTCTCTCAGCGCGTGGACCATTTCTTTCATTTTCGCTCCGCCGGCATACGCCGCCATGCTCGCGGCGTGCGCGAATTTCACCTGGAGCCGCGCCTCCGCGAGGCTCGCGCTGAGCTCGCGAATCTCGCGCTGCGCGCTTTGCAATTGCGCGGCGAGATCGATCGACTGGACCCGCTGCGCCTCCAGCCGCGAAGCCAGTTCCTTCGCCTCACTGCTGCGCGATTTCGATTCGCTCTCGATGTTTGCGAGCGCGGCGACGCGCGCACGCAACGACGTGAGTTCCTGGTCGAGCAGGCGGGAATGTTCCGCGGCATTTCCGAGCGCGGCGTCCCGCTCCCCAGTCAGCGTCTCGATCTGCATCTGCGCGGCATTCAGCGAGGCGAGAGAAATATCCCGCTCATCCATGAGCGCCGCGATGTGCGCGGGAGAGGTCGAGTCCGTCGCGTCGTGCTCGAGCACGGCGATTCGCTCGCTCGCAGCCTGGAGCTGTTGCCGCAGGCTCGCGGCCTCGGTGCGCAACTCACGGGCCTGTGCATCGAGCGCGGCGAGCTTCTCCCGACCGCCGGCGATCTCACCCTCATTGAGCTTCCGCTGTTCCTCGCGGAGGGCCTCGATTTTTTCCCGCATCTCGTCGAGCTCCGAGGCCTGCTCCTGGGCGCGTGTCCGCGCGGCGTCCCGTTCGTGAGTGAGACTCTCCATCTGCGCGCGTGCTTCCACGAGCGCCGCTTCGTGCTGCGGAGCGAGGTCCGCATCTTGGGCGGAAAGTTCCAGGAGCTTCTTGCGCTGGGCGTCCACCTCGCGCGCGAGTTCTTCTACTTGCGCCGCATCGACCTGGCGCTCCGCGGTCATCTCGTCGAGTTGCTTGCGATACTCGGCCACGTCCGCCGCGCTTTGCTGCGCGGCCTTCTCCGCAGCCTCGCGCTCGTATTCGAGTTCCGCGTTTTGATCCGCGGCGCGCGAGAGTTTGTCGCTCAGTTCGAGATTTTGTGAATGCGCCGCGTCGCGCGCCTGCCGCACCGCGAGCACCTGCTTCTGCGCTTCCGCCGCCAGCGCCGCGCTCTCATCGGCAGACCGCTTCAAAGCATCGAGCCGCCGCCCCGTGTCGTCGCGTTGGCGCTGAAGCTCGTTGCGATTTTTCGCCAGCCCCTCCGCGTCCTGCTGCGCCCCGCGCGCCGCCTGCGCCAGGCGCCGGGCCTCCGCCACCGCCGCATCGCGCTCCTTGATCAGCGAAGTCACCTCCACAAATTGCGAGCGCAACTCCCGCTCATTGGTCCGCAGACTTTCCGCCTGCGCGAGCGCCTCCGCCAGTCGCGCCGAGAGCCGGTCCCGCTCGTCCTCCACCACCCGCAACTCTCCGCGCACATCCCGCGCAGTGCGCTGCAGCTCCTCGATCAGCTTCCGAATCTCGTCAGTCGGATCGCCGGCACCCGCTTTCGCATTCAAGGATGAAACGTGCGGCACCGAGGCTAGCGGCACTTCAGCGCCTCGCTTCGACCGGCCCGGAAAGCGCTCGTCAAAGTCGGCAATTGGTTGGGGTTTTGACATCAAAGATGGGCGCGGATGAAAGAAGCCGCGGAAGGCGGAAATTATAGCAGCTATAATGCCGCTCCTCGCATCGTTCCCGCCCGTTTCCTGAGTCCGCGAAAACGCGGATCGCAAGCCGGCTGCTTCCCCGAACTTTGTCTTGAATCCAGCCGCTACGCGGAATAACCGGCCCTAGCCCATGCCCCACCTTTCCTGGCACGAAGTCCGCGACCGCGCCATCCGCTTCTCTCGCGATCACGCGGGCGACCGTTCGGAAAGCGCCGAGAAGCAGACTTTCTGGAACGAGTTCTTTTACGTCTTCGGCCTGCGCCGCGCCTCGCTCGCTTCGTTCGAGGAAAATGTGCGCAACCTCAAAGGCAACAAAGGAGCCATCGACCTGCTGTGGAAAGGCCGCCTCCTCGTCGAGCACAAGAGCTTCGGCGAAGACCTTGCGCTCGCGGAGACCCAAGCCTTCACCTACATCGAAGACCTCACGCGCGAGCAGCGCTGGGAAGAAATTCCGCGCTTCGTTCTCGTCTCGGATTTCGCCCGCTTCGTTCTTTACGATCTCGAACCGGCCGAGCCTGCTGGCGAGTCCTCCAAGCAGCACGACCTGGCTTTGTTGGAAGGACGCACGATCGCCCCGCATCACTTCGTGCTCGCGGAGTTTCCGCATCACGTCCGGCACTTCGCTTTCATGCTCGGGCAAACGCGCGTGCGGCTCGATCCCGAAGATCCCGCGAATGAAAAAGCCTACCAGCGCATGTGCGAGCTGCACGATGCGCTCAATGCCGGCGGCTTCGACCCGCACGATCTCGAGCGCCTGCTCGTTCGCATTCTGTTCTGCCTTTTCGCGGAGGACACCGGCATCTTCGCGCCCGACGCGTTCACACAATTCATCCGCTCCCAAACGCGTGAAGACGGCGCCGATCTCGGCGCGCGGCTCAATGAACTCTTCGACTGGCTGAACGATCCGCGCGCCGACGAAACCCTCGCCGACACCGATCAATTCTACGGCTTCCGCTACGTCAATGGCGCTCTCTTCCAAGCGCCGCTCCGCTTTGCCCGCTTCGATCGGAGAATGCGCGACGCACTCCTTTTCTGCTGCGATTTCCAATGGGCGCGCATCTCGCCCGCCGTTTTCGGATCGCTCTTCCAAGGCGTGATGGAAGACCGCGCGCGCCGCCAGCAAGGCGCGCACTACACCAGCGAACGCGACATCATGAAAGTGCTCCGCTCGCTTTTTCTCGACGAACTGCGCGCCGAGTGGGAACGCCGGCGCGCCAACCGCTCCAGCCGCCGCCGCACGGAGATCGAAGGCTTCCACGAAAAACTCCGCTCACTCCGCTTCCTCGACCCCGCGTGCGGCTGCGGCAATTTCCTCGTCCTCGCCTACCGCGAACTGCGCACGCTGGAGATCGAAGTCATCCGCACACTCCACGGCGCGCAGCAACAGGTGCTCGACGTTCGCCATCTCTTGAAAGTCGATGTCGATCAATTCCACGGCATCGAATACTCCGAATGGCCCGTGCGCATCGCCGAAGTCGCCCTCTGGCTCATGGATCACCAGATGAACGCGCTCGCCGCCGAAGCCTTCGGCCAGAGCTTCGATCGCCTGCCGCTCCGCTCTTCCCCGCACATCGTCCACGGCAATGCGCTGCGCCTCGATTGGAACGAAGCGCTCCCGCGCGAACAGTGCGCCTGCGTGATGAGCAATCCGCCGTTCATTGGAAAAGCATTCCGCAACCCCGAGCAGCGGGCCGACATGGCGCTCGTCTGGGATGGGGTGAAAGGCGCGGGCGTCCTCGATTACGTCACCTGCTGGTATGTCAAAGCCGCGCGCTACATCCAGGGCACTCGCATCGCAGTCGCATTCGTCTCCACGAATTCCATCTCTCAAGGCGAGCAGGTCGGCATTCTTTGGGGTGAACTCTTTCAGCGTTTCCATCTCAAGATTCATTTCGCCCACCGCACCTTCGCATGGGCGAGTGAGTCGCGCGGCAAGGCGCACGTTCACGTCGTCATCATCGGGTTCGGCGCCTTCGATCGCGCGGACAAGCGCATCTTCGACTACGAGCCTCGCGCCGCAGAGCCGACCGAGAGCGTCGCGTCCAACATCAATCCGTTTCTCGTCGAAGGCGCGGACATCGTGCTCACCAAACGCACCACGCCGCTATGCGCTGCGCCCGCCATTTCCTTTGGCAGCATGGCCAATGATGGCGGCTGCCTGATTCTGAGTCCTCAAGAGCGCGCCGAACTTCTCCGTGAAGCACCCGCCGCCCAACCATTCATCCGTCCCTACACGGGCTCCGAGGAATTCATCCACGGCATCGATCGCTATTGCTTGTGGCTCGTGGACGCCACCGCCGCGCAACTCCGCGAGATGCCCGCGGTCCTGCGCCGCGTCGATGCAGTGCGCAAGCTCCGCAGTGCAAGCCGGCGCCCGACGACGCAAGCACTCGCCCGGACCCCAAGTCTCTTTGGCGAGATTCGCCAGCCTGCGGAAAGCTACCTCGCCATTCCCAAGACTTCCTCCGAGGGCCGCACCTACATTCCGATTGCTTTCGTTCGCCCGACGGTCATCGCCAATACCGAGCTGTTCACGATTCCCGGCGCCAGCATGTTTGACTTTGGCATCCTTACCTCCCGAATGCATATGGCTTGGGTGCGCCACGTTTGCGGGCGGTTGGAGAGCCGATTTCGTTACTCCGCAGGCATCGTCTATAACAACTTTCCGTGGCCTCAGAATGTCTCCCCGGCGCACAAGGAAAAGATTCAGGAATTGGCCGCCCGGGTGATCGAGCTGCGGATCAAGGCTGGCGATGGACGTCATGGCTTCCTGCCCGTGCGCGATAAATCCCGCGCGTCGGCGCTCGCCGACATCTACGACCCGCTCGTGACTCCCCGCGATTTGCAACGGGCTCACAACGCCCTCAATCGCGCCGTGGACCGACGCTACCGCGCCCAACCCTTCCGCTCCGACCGCGAGCGCGTCGAACACCTCTTCCGTCTCTACGAGCAACTGATCGCGCCTCTTCTCGCGGAGTAGCGGCGGTGGCACCGCGCCTGCTTTGCGTCCGGTGTGCGAAACGAATGCCGAAAGACGACTGTCGCGACGGGCCTGCGACTTCAGAAGGCGGGCCGGCTCGAAGAAGCGGCCAGGAGTTACCGGCAAATTTTGACCCATGAGCCGCGGCAGCCGGATGCCCTGCATCTCCTAGGTGTTATAGCTCATGATGTCGGCCGGCTCGACGAGGCCGTCGAACTCATCGCCGAGTCGTTGCGGGTAAATCCAAACAATCCTGCGGCGATTAACAATCTCGCCGGCGTGCTCAAGGACCAGCGACGTTACTCCGAGGCTATCGAGTTTTACGACGCCGCTCTCGCCGCCACTCCCGAGCAAGCCCACATTCACAGCAATCGCGGCAATGCGCTCAAGGAGCAAGGCAGGTTTGAGGAAGCTATCGAAGCTTACCGGCGGGCGCTTGAATTGAATCCCAGTTCCTATGCCGCGCACAGCAACCTAGGCACGGTATTTAAGGAGCAAGGCCGCAATAACGAAGCTATCGCGTGCTTCGAGCGCGCTCTGGCGCTCAATCCTCACTCACACGAGTGCCACAGCAATCTCGGCGTTGTGTTACTCGCCCTCGGCCGGCACGAGCAAGCCGAGCGCTCTTTCCGTGCGGCGCTCAAGATGAATCCCAAGTCGGCTGCCGCCCACACCAACCTGGGCGCCGCGCTCAAGGAACAAGGCCGCGCGCCAGAAGCGCTGCTCTGCCACCTCCACGCGCTCGAACTCAAGCCGACCTCCCATTTCGCGCTGAATAATCTCGGAATGGCCTTAAAAGAGATGGGTCGTTTCGCGGAAGCGGCGGGATGCTTTCAAAAGGCGCTGCAAATCGAGCCTAACTCCCACCTCGCGCATAATAACCTCGGCTCCGCGCTCTGCGAGTTAGGCTGCGCGAGCGAAGCAGTGGTTTGCTTCCGCCGAGCGCTCGATGCCCGTCCGAGTTATCACCAGGCTTTCAGTAATCTGTTATTCGCGCAGAACTATCTTCCTGAAAAGGATCGCGCGGTTCTCTTCGCCGAACACCGCCGCTTCGACCAGCAATACTGCCGGCCACTAAGTAAGTGCCAGGCGCCGCACACTAACGTTCCCAACCCCGCCCGCCGTCTGCGCATCGGTTACGTCTCGGGGGACTTTCGCGAACATCCCGTCTCTTACTTCCTCGAACCGGTGTTCGCACGCCGCTCTCCGCACCAATTCGAGCTCTTCTGTTACTCCAATCAATCGGCGTGCGATGTCATGACGGCGCGTTTGCG
Source organism: Chthoniobacterales bacterium (assembly GCA_038238555.1). Classification (GTDB taxonomy): domain Bacteria; phylum Verrucomicrobiota; class Verrucomicrobiia; order Chthoniobacterales; family Chthoniobacteraceae; genus JANNXQ01. The sequence continues at coordinate 6,789 of JBBRXP010000010.1, forward strand.
CTCACTCACAGATCACTGGCGTCACGTCGCCAACTTCAGCGACGAGGAACTCTGCGCCACCATCCGCGACGATGCCATCGACATCCTCGTCGATCTCTCCGGCCACACCGCCCGCAATCGGCTGCTAGTATTTGCCCGCAAGCCTGCGCCTATCCAGGTGACCATGATCGGTTACATGCAAACCACAGGATTGGACGCGATGGATTATCGAATCACGGACCGGACACTCGACCCAATTGGCGAAACCGAAGCTTACAACACCGAGAAGCTAATCCGGCTCCCTTCCGGCGCAGCCACCTTCCTACCGCCAACAAGCTGTCCCCCGGTCAATGAGTTGCCCGCGCTGAGCAACGGATATGTTACCTTTGGCTCTTTCAACAACCTCGCAAAGGTTACTCCTCATGTTCTCGAGGCTTGGGCGGCGCTCTTGCAGGCAATACCCACGGCTCGGCTACTCGCCATTGGGCGCACTGGAAGTGCGCTGCCTGCGGACCTCGAAGCGCTGGGCATCGACCCAGCACGCATCGAGTTACTCGATCGCCAACCTCTGAGCGATTACGTGGCACTCCATCACCGAGTGGACTTCCTCCTCGACACCTTCCCATACAATGGTGGAACAACCAACTTGATCGCGGCATGGATGGGAGTGCCTTTTGTTACCCTCGCCGGTAGCGCCGCAAACCGCCGCACCGGCGCGGGCATCTTAAACGCCTTGAGCTTATCGGAGCTTGTCGCCGAAGACGTGAATAGCTATGTGCAGCGAGCTATCGCTGCGGTCAGTGATTTTGCGCGGCTGGCTCAATGGCGCGCCACGTTGCGATCCAAGCTTGGTTCATTGCTCGGAGACGGTGCGGCATTCACAGCGGAACTGGAATACGCATTCCGCGAGATGTGGAGTCGGTGGTGCACTGGTCACTCCGGCTTATGAAACGTGTCGATCGACTGAAAGGCCAACTAGTTCGCTCCATCGAGAGTGCGCGGAGCAATCGGTTTCACGGCATGCCCGCGTGGGCGTGCGAGGGCATTCCGCTCGACACACCCATCGTCTGCTGCGGCACCGGCCATTGGGCCAGCGCCTTCCTGCACTATGCACGAAAAGTAGAAGTGCTTGGCGTCGTGGATGACTTTCACGCGGGGAGTCAGATCATGGGTCTTCCTTGTCTGGATACAGACGGGCTTTTCCAGTTAGTCCAGCAGAGACCGGAGATCGTTTGCATCAACACTGGGCAATCCGACGCAGGTTACAGCCACTTCGAACGGCTCGGCATCGAGCGCAAATTAAAGATGTTGAGTTACTTCCAAGCTGTCCGCGCATTCCATGTGCAGACAGACATCCGGGTCGCGGATTGGCTCGATCCCATCGTCTCACGCTTTGACGAATACATGGAGATGGAGCCGTTGCTATTCGACGAGCTTTCGGTGGAAACGCTCTATTCCTCATTGCTCTATCACTTGGAGACTGACAGAGAATATCTCCTCGCGAGTAATCGCCCCGGCGACACTACTTACTTTCGCTCCGGGTTATTCGAGATCAGAAGCAGTGAAGTGTATGTCGATTGCGGCTCATACGACGGAGACAGCGTGCTCAGATTTCTCCAAGTCGCCAAAGGCCGGTTCAAGAAGACTTACGCGTTCGAACCTGATCCGGGTAACTTCGACAGAATGCAGAAACGTCTCGGGCGGGCACAGGACGACCGCATAATATTGCGCCAGGAAGCTGTGGGCACCAAGGCAGGCACGGTGCTCTTTAACCAAACCGGAGGTGAAGGCGCCTGCGTGCCGCTCTTCGATAAGGACAATCAGCCATTAGTCGGCGTCGCCGAGAGCATCCAGGTAAGATGTGTATGTCTGGATGACGCAGTCATCGAACCCATCTCCTTGCTCAAACTCGACGTCGAAGGTCACGAGTTCGACATCTTACGAGGTGCGCGACGGCACTTGATTGACTCCAAGCCGAAGGTAGCCGCATGCGCTTACCATCTTCCGGGCGACCTGATCGACTTACCGCGGTTCATCCGCGATCTCGATGCCGGTTACCGCATTGGCCTGCGGCATCATAGCAACACGCGTTACGACACGGTGCTCTACGCTTTTCAAGAGGAATGAAGCCTCTCATTCCACCTCAGAGTTACTGCGATCCGTCCACATTTGGCGTGGAGCGCGACCGCATCTTTCTCCGGCACTGGCTCTTTGCCGGCAGCGTTTTCGAACTTCCGAATCACGAAGACTACCGTAGTGTGGAGATCGCCGGCATCTCGGTGATCTTGCAGAATTTCCACGGCCGCATCCGTGCCTTTAACAATGTCTGCACCCATCGCTTCGCCCGCATTCACGCGGACAAGCAAGGGAACCGACAACTGAAGTGCCCCTACCACGGGTGGACTTACAATGAAGACGGCCTGCCTTACGCCATCCCACACAAGCCACTCATCTCGGAAGTGACCCCCGCGACACTCTGCCAATACCGATTGAGCGCCTGGCATGTCACGACCCTTGGGCCTCTCATCTTCATCAAGAAGCAACGCCCCGATGACACTTTGGACGATAACGCCTTGGAGCGACAAATTGGTAAGTATGCCGGCCCGCTGAGAGAGCTGGCATCGGCCTGCGGAGAATTGGTCGAGCACACCGATTACGAGTTAAAAGCAAACTGGAAGTTAGTCGTCGAGAACACGCTCGAAGGTTACCACGTCGATTGCGTGCATCCGACGACCATCAAAAAGCTGGGCATGACCGGCCTGTCCACGGAAAACAAAGGTAGTTACTTCACCTTTTCGCAAAATAACTCAGCCGTCTTCTCTGAGATCGACCCGCAAGTCTCAGCGAGAATGGATACCGCTTACAAGTTCCTCGCGAGGCGGCCTCAGCGGCTCGAAGGCTACCGACACTACTTCCTGTTTCCAAATTTCGTGTTTGCTTCCACTCGTGGGGAGTCCTTTAGCATTCAACGCGTCCTGCCGATCGACGAAAAGACGACTCAACTTACTAGCTATCTCTTCGCTACCAACGGACTGGGCGAACTCTCGAAGATGGAGACAGCGCTCAAGCGCCAATTCTATCGCTCCGCTGCGGAGTTTGTGCAGGCGATCTTCAAGGAGGATGCCGCCATCTGCGAGCAAGTGCAGCGCTCCGTGGGATTCGCGGAAGGGCAAGGCGTGCTGAGCGATGAAGAACAACGCATCTGCGCCTTTCATAAAGGCTATCACGCCGCCGTCACTCAGTCCTACTAACTACTATGGAAGTCACCCAATTCGTCCGCCACTTCGAGAATGCAATAGAAGGTATCGAACCCGGCTCGCTCACGCCGGACACCCAGTATCATCGTCTCACACAATGGGACTCCCTCGGTCTCCTGTGCCTCCTGGCGATGATCGATTGCGAGTATGACATTCAGATTCCAGGGATGGAGCTAAAGCAGTGTGCCACGCTTCGGGATATCTTCGATCTTGTCGCTTTGAAGCTACACAGAGAAGCGGCCTAAACGATGGCTCTTGCCACTCTGCGTCGCGTCCGGATCGCCGGGGTGGCATCCGCTGTTCCAAGACAAAGCGTGTCTAACTCGGACTATGCCGTCCTATCCGAAGAACAGCGTGAGAAGATCATTAAGTACACGGGCATCCGATATCGGAGATGGGCGCCGAAGGAGATGTGTTGCTCGGACCTTTGCCAGGCAGCCACGGAACGCTTGCTTGGTGAACTATCCTGGAAGCCCAAGGACATCGACGCGGTGCTCTTTGTTTCCCAGACTTCCGATTACCCATTTCCCGCGACGGCGCAACTGCTGCAGCAACGGCTCGGCTTACCCAAGTCGTGCCTGGCGTTCGATGTGAATCTCGGTTGCTCGGGTTATACTTACGGTCTTTGCATTCTCGGTAGCTTACTGGAAGCTACCGGTCTCAAGCGTGGCTTGTTACTCGTGGGAGATGTTTCAAAGATGCACGGCGACTCCGACCCTGCCAGCGCAGTGCTCTTTGGACATGCCGCAACGGCGACGGCGATGGAATCCGCCCAAGGTGCAAAACCTATCTACTTTGAACTTGGCAGTGACGGTGCTGGTTACAAGGTGATCTATGTTCCGGCGGGCGGGTGCCGCCAGCCGGTCGGGGCGCAGTCATTTCAAAAAGCTACTCTGGAGGGCGGTGGGTCGCGCAGCGAAACGGATGTGGTGCTCGATGCCGCGGAGATCATCAACTTCACGATGCGGGAGGTGCCTGGTTCGATCAGGCGGTTGCTAGAATATGCCGGGCGCACCGTGACGGAAGTGGATGCTTACGTCTTTCACCAGGCAAACCAATTCATCAACAACCAGGTCGCGCGGAAGATTGGGATCAAGCCCGATAAGGCGCCGACGACGCTCTACGACTTTGAAAACACCAGCTCGGCATCCATTCCACTTACCATCACGGCAAAGCTCCGCGAGCGGATGGCAGCGGGACCGCAGAAGCTAGTGATGTCCGGGTTCGGTGTCGGACTGTCCTGGGCTTCGGTTTACTGTGATGCCGAGGACGTTGCATGCCCGGAGTTGCTCGAGTTATGAACAACCCATTCTCGCTGGATGGTAATACTGTCCTGGTCACCGGCGCCTCGGCGGGACTCGGGCGGCAGACTGCAATCGCAGCCTCCCGGATGGGTGCCCGAGTCATTGTAACAGGAAGGAACGAAGCGCGGTTGAGTCAAACGATGGCGGAACTCGATGGGCGCGGTCATAGCGCAATCCCGGCTGACCTGACCATCGAGGAGGAACGAGACGCGCTTGCGATAAAGCTGCCTGCGCTCGACGGCATCGCGCACTGCGCTGGAGTTACTTTGCTGCACCCATTCAAGTTCAGTGATGAGCGGCGTTACCGGGAGGTCTATGGCATCAATGTCGAAGCGCCGCTCTTTCTTACCCAGAGGTTATTCAAGAACAAGCGCCTCAACCACGGCGCGTCCATTGTGTTCGTAGCATCGCTCGGCGCCTTTATCGGCGCGCGCGGCCACTCGATCTATGCGGGATCAAAGGCGGCGATCGTCGGGATCATGCGGGTGCTCGCGCACGAACTGGCTTGCTCCGGCATTCGTGCAAATTGCGTTTCCCCTGGCATGGTAAAGACAGAGGTGGTCGATGGCTTCGTCCGCCAGGTCTCCGCGGAAATCGTCGCAGCCGATGAGGCGCGTTACCCACTGGGTTACGGCACACCGGAGGACGTGGCTAACACAGTTGGCTTCTTTCTTGCGCCAGCGAGTAAGTGGATCACTGGGGTGAATCTGATCATGGACGGAGGGCTTACATAGATGCCTGCATTCTCTATTTCCAACGTTCGCGTTGCAGGTCTTGCCGCGGCGATTCCGCAGCTCGAAGAATTTCTGTGGGAGGAACTCGGCGGGTGCGCGGATCAGTTTGCCGTGGCGCGCCGACGCCACGAAACTCCCTGGCGTCGCATGGCTCGGCCCGAGCAATGCCAGTCGGATTTCTGCGTGGTCGCCGCGGAGGCACTGCTGTCGGAGCTAGGATGGAAGCCGGAAGAGATTGGTCTGATCGTGATGGCGACGCTCACGCCGGACTATCCCATCCCGGCTACGGCGATCATTATTCAGGCCCGGCTCGGTGTGTCCAAGTCGGCTGCGGCATTCGATCTTCCCAGCGGCGCTCTCGGTTTTCTGCACGGACTTCAAGTTGCGGCGGGCATGCTGAGCGCCGGCTGCCTGCGCAAGGCGCTGTTGCTAACCGGCGAAGTATCGAAGACGCCTGAGAGTTGGGATTGCGTGCCGCCGCATCGCGCGGTGCATGGCCATAGCGGCAGCGTGTGCGCACTCGAATACAAGCCGGATAGCTCAGCAATGTTATTCGACTTCGGCGGGGACGGCGCGACCTTCAATGCCTTTTACATGCCGGTCGGCGGCGTGCGTAATCCGCCGCGGCCGGATATGTTTGGCGATCCCGCGGCGATGCAACTCGCGAGCGACTATGTGTTGGATGCCAGCGCGATCGGCTCGACTGCGGCTCGCGAGTTTCCGGGTTCGGTGCATCGCGTGTTGGAAGCCGCCGGGCTGGATGTTACCGACCTCGACGGCTGTTACGTTACTCCCGTCGCCTTGCCGGTAGGCGAGGCGATAAGGAAGGATCTCGGAATTGCCAGGGACCGCTTCCACGGCACAATGCCTGAGTTCGGCGCGAGCGGTTCGGGGTCGATCCCTCTGGCGATGCTCGCGCGCGGAGCTTCCCGCTTGCGGCAGGGCCGGTGTCACTCGCTGTTGTGCGGCATCGGACCTGGGCTCGCCTGGGGCAGCGCGGTCTTGACGACGGATAACGTAGTGTGTCCCGAGATTCTGGAGGCATAAGCCGATGCTCGCAGGCACGCTCGACAATCTCTTACTCAATGGGGACTTCTTACCCAGCTTGTGGAGCCGCACAGTTAGTCCGTTTGAAGCTATCGCATGCAAGGTATGGCGGCAGACCTTGGCGGCGGATCGCTGGAAGGTGCGTTATGCACGAGGGGAAAGTGCGCCTGTCTCCCAAGCAATGGCGGCCGATGTTCCGGCGCAATCATCCGCTCAATGCAGCCTCGAACTTCGAGGCGCTCCGGGAGTAACTCAGCCGGTTCACTTCGGCCAACGGATCGAAGCAGCTGAAGCGCTTCGCTATCGCGGGGAGTTACTTTTTTCGGCATGGTGCCGGGTAACGGGGAGTAACCAAACAGTCTGCGACATTGGGCTTGTGACGGGAACGGCAAACGAAGCGGATGACTTTGGCGATGCGTTTAACGACCGGGTAAAGATGGAACTTTCCACCAGCTTCGAGCGAGTGCCGACTGGGCGCTGGGTTCATCTCGAACACCCGATTGACGCGCGCGGATACAGCGCCAACGGGCTTTCGATCGAACTCGTCTTTGCGCCGCGACTCCTCGACCGTGTGGAGTCACGCGTTCGTGTGGCCGGGATGAGGCTTGCGCCTGCCGGCCGCCCTGTAACGCGGCCGATCAGTATGGAACGGGATCTGGCGCGCCGCTTCTTCCAGCGGCACGATTCCACCACCATCAACTCGCTGGGTCGCGCTCTCGTCGTGAACGCGCACGAGATGCACTTTCAGTTCACCTTCCCGGAGATGCGCGCCTTCCCGGCCTGCACCCTTCCTGATTCGGAAGAGGGGTTGCGGGTCTTCGATCTCGAAGGCATCTCGCAGGAAGGATTCACTTATGATGTTACTTATCGCTCGCGGGGTTCGGTTATTATCCGGGCGACTAAGGAAGGGCATGGGTTGCGGGATGGGTATCTTTCCTTTGTGGGGTCATCGGGGTTCATCCTTCTCGACGCGGAGTTATGATGACTTACCGCCTTGCAGAGTTCGGCGTTCAGCAAATCGAAGAGGGCCAATCTACGTTCATCTCCCACGATTTGCGTCAGCCGGCCTGGCGGGAATTTGAAAGCTGGTGCGCTCTGGGGAACAAACCGGCCGCAATGCCGACGCGCCCGTTCCCAGCAGAGCGCGGGAGATTCAAGAAGCTGTGGATTATCGGTGCCGGCGGATACGGCCGCGAAATCTTTGGCATGTCGCAGAGCGCTCGTGGCTGCGGTTCTGAATGGCGTGTCGCCGGTTTCTTGAACGACTTACCTAACACGCTGGAGGGCTATGCAGGATACCCATCCATCTGCTTCGGCACGGATTACCAACCGTTGGAAGATGACTTATTCATCTGCGCAATCGGCGAAGTGCCGGGCCGCAAGCTGGTGTGTCCCAAGTTTAAGGCGCGAGGGGCGCACTTTGTGAATCTTATCCAGCCGTCGGCTTGCGTGTCGTCCAGCGTTAAGCTGGGAGAAGGCATCGTGATCGAAGCCTTTTCCGGCATCGGCGCGGACGCGCACATCGGCGACTTCTCCGTGATCTTAAGCCACGTTAGTATCGGCCACGATGTCATGCTGGGTAGTTACTCTCAGGTCTCTCCTTTCGCGAGCATTCTGGGGCGCACGGAGATAGGTGATGAGGTGCTTATCGGCAGCCACGCCGTGATACTGCCGGATGTAACGATCGGCACGGGGGCGACCGTGGGCGCGGGCAGTGTCGTCGTGCGCGATGTGCCCGCTGGAGCGACGGTCTTCGGCGTTCCCGCAAGGCGGATTTCCTGAACACTCATGGCCTTTCCGCAGCTCTCCGACTTACCTGAGTTACCGCCGGGTATTCCGTGCTTTCCGATCGTGGAGGCGGAGGATGCCCCGCCGCTCGGCAAGAGAAAACTGGCGATCCTCGGCGGCACTCCAGCGCTGCGCGAGATGCTGCACGTGGGCCGGCCGAATCTCGGCGACCGCGCGCGTTTCCAAGAGCGGATGGATGCCATGCTCGACACGCGATGGTTCTCGAATGGCGGGCCGTTGGTGCGCGAGTTTGAAGAGCGTGTGGCACGTTATCTCGGCGTGCGGCATTGCATCGCGACGTGCAACGGAACTACGGCGCTGATGCTCGCGATCCGTGGACTCGAGATGCGCGGCGAAGTGATCGTCCCGTCGTTCACTTTTGTGGCCACGGCGCACGCGCTGCAATGGCAACAGACCACGCCCGTCTTCTGCGACATCGACCCGAGGACGCACAATCTCGATCCTGCCGACGTCGAGCGGCGCATTACTTCGGCGACCACTGGCATCATCGGCGTGCACTTGTGGGGAAGGCCCTGCGAGACCGCGGCGCTGGAAGACATCGCGCGACGCCACGGGATGCGGTTGCTCTTCGATGCGAGCCATGCCTTCAGTTGTTCAAGCGAGGGGCAGCTTATCGGAGGTTTCGGCGAGGCCGAAGTGTTCAGCTTCCACGCGACCAAGTTTCTTAATACCTTTGAAGGCGGCGCGGTGGTCACCAATAACGACGAACTCGCGCACAAGCTGCGACTAATGCGCAACTTTGGATTTACGGGTTACGACTCGGTGGATTACCTCGGAATGAATGCCAAGATGCCGGAGGTCTGTGCGGCGATGGGGTTGACTGGGCTCGAGAGCATCGAGCAATTTATCGCGGTAAATCGCCGCAATTACTTTGGCTACCGCACGCTGTTGCGCGACTTGCCAGGCGTTAGCGTCGCGCTTTACGACGATAAGGAACGGAATAACTACCAGTATGTTATTTTGGAAGTGGATCCTGAGTTATGTCCACTTACTCGCGATGAGTTACTCCGCGTGTTACATGCCGATCATATACTCGCGAGACGTTACTTTTTCCCCGGCTGCCACCGGATGGAACCTTACCGTGCACGTTACTCGGAACTTACTCAGACCGACCGCATCTCCCAGCGCGTGCTGGCGTTGCCGACCGGCACGGCGGTGGGGCATCGTGAGGTCGAGCTTGTCGCCGCGGTCATTCGCTCTGCGCTGAGGGATGCCGAGGCGGTGAAGAGAGTGCTCACATAGCTTTGGCAGATCACCTCGCCGGGACCGCGAGTGCGGTGAAAAGAGATGGTGAGGCAGCGGACGAGGCGGCGAGGACGCCGCTGGCACTTCCTGCGACGAGGACCTCGCAGCTACGACTGCGGTTGCGTAAGCTGAGCGCAGGCAGGCACGGTGGCTGCTACTTTGGGACGAAAAGAACTGTGACTTATGCCCGGCATACAACTCTCTGGACTGGCTTCCGGCTTTGATTGGAAGAGCGTCGTCAGCCAGCTCATCGCGGCGGAGCGGGTGCCGCAGACTCGTCTCCGGCAGGAGCAGGCGCTCGGCACGCAGAAGAGCGGTGTCCTCGATGGTCTTAAGACGCAGTTGACCGATTTGCAGTCGGCGATGAAGGCACTCGCGGGAGACACCGACATTTTCTCCGATCGCACGGCAAAGATCGGCGACAGTGCGAGCACGTGGGCGGCGAGCGCGGGCTCGGGGACGGAGACGGGAAGTTATCAGGTGCAAGTCACGCAGCTTGCGACCAAGGCACAGCGGCTCGGCGCGCTGGATGCGGGCTCGGCGCTGAGCGCCACCTCGGATGTGAGCCGCCTTACCCTCGCTACGTTACCCATCGGCACGACGATTGCGGCGGGAGATTTCACGGTGAATGGCGCGCGCATTACCGTGGCAGTTACCGATTCGCTGCAGGATGTGCTTCAACAAATCGCGACGAAGACCGGGGGCGCGGTGACGGCGAGTTACGATCCGAGCACGGATAAGGTGCGGCTAAGTGGCACGGGCGAGATCGTGCTCGGGAGCGGGAATGACACGAGTAACTTCCTGGGGGCGCTCCAACTTTATAACAACGGCACCAACCAGGTACTGCCACCCAAGGCGCTCGGCGTGGTGAGCATCAGCGCGGCGATCGCGAACGCGAATCTGCGCACGCCGGTGACCGGAGTCGATGGCTCGGGCAACGGGAGCTTTACCATCAACGGGGTAAGCATCGCCTTTAACGTGAACAGCGACACGGTGCAGACCGTGATGAGTCGCATCAATTCCTCAAGCGCCGGCGTGACCGCGAGCTTTGATCGAATCAACGACCGCTTTACTCTCTCGAATAAGAGCACCGGCGATGTCGGCGTCGCGGTGAGCGAGGGCGCGGGCGGATTGGTCGAGGCATTCGGACTGAAGAGCACGGCGTCGTTGGTGCGCGGAAAGAATGCGCAGTTCAGCGTGGATGGCGGGCCGACACTCACCAGCGCGAGCAACAATCTCGACGCCACCGTGCACGGCATCGCGGGCCTGTCGGTGACGGCCACATCGGAAGCTACGCAGACAGTGAATGTGGCAAGCGATACATCCGGCGTGCGGGCAAAGGTCGAGGACTTCATCAAGAAGTACAACGCGGTGCAGAGCGCGATCGCCGCGCAGACGAAGACCACGTTGGGTTCCGACGGAAAAGTGACCCGGGCGACGCTGGCGGGCAACCGCGATGTGACCGACATCGGCGTGCAACTCCGCGGCAATGTCTTTAGCGCGGTCGCCGGTCTCACGGGCACGATCCAGCGGCTTGAGAGCATTGGGATCGACTTCAAGACCGGCTCTTCCGAACTGGAGATCAAAGATGGCGGCAAGCTCGACTCCGCGCTGCGCGTGTCTCCGGCCGAGGTGCGCAAGCTCTTTGCCAGCAAGCCGGGCGGCGTGATCCAGAAGCTCGACGATTTCATCACGAGGACGACCGGCGCCGGCGGCTCGATCACGACGCAGACCGACACGCTGGCCAAACAATCGCGGAGCCTCACTGAGCAGATCGCAAACATGGAACGCCGGCTCGTGCAGCAGCAGAGCCAGCTCGAGCAGAGCTTCATCCAAATGGAGCAAGCGCAATCGCGCATTCAGAGTCAGCTCTCGGCGCTCAACAATTCCTTTGGCGGGTCGCACTCGTCATGAGAGCAGGCCGCGGGCTGGCCGCTCTCGCTCTCCTCTTCGGCGGATGCGCCACGGTGAAGATGGCCACGGCGCCGCTGCCGCCGCCGCAAAACTATTTTGCGCCCGCGGATCGTGCAGCGCCGATCCGCCGCGTTGCGCTGCTGCCACTTTTCAACGCGGCGTATCCCGAGCGGTATGTGCGCGGCCTGGATGCGGCTTTTCTCGCGGAGCTCGAGAAGAAAGCGCGCTTCGAGGTGGTGGCGGTGGGCCGCGCGCAGATGGAATCGCTTTTCGGTGAACGGCAATTTGGCTCGGCCGATGTGCTGCCGGCGGAAGTGTTGACTCGATTGCGCGCGCACTTCGGCGTCGATGGCGTGATCTTCACGGACCTCACGAGTTTCTCGCCTTACCGGCCCGTCTCGATGGGCGTGCGCGCAAAGCTGGCGGATGCCGCGACGGGGCGGATTCGCTGGGCGTTCGATTACCTCTTCGACGCCGGGCACGCGCCTGTGGCCGAAGCGGCCAAGCGCTTTCAGCTTCAATACAGCAGCCCGCATTTGCCGCTCACCACCGACGGAGGCAGCGTGCTGCTGAGTCCCGCGCGCTTTGCCAAATATGTCGCGAGCGAGACATTTGCCAGCTTGCGGCAGGAGTAAAACGAGGAGGCGCGAATCTTTTTTCTAAAGTGATCCGTGCTCTCTGCCGATACGCTCACATCGTTATGAACATCCAATGCTTGAAACGTGAAGAGTCGCACGAGGACGGCGGCGCTCCTTCCATATCGTCATGAATATCCAATGCGTGAAATGCGAGGGCGCGACGCCGCCCGCAAAACCAAAAGCGCCCGCGGCAAAGGCGGAGGCGGCCGCCGTGGCGGAGGAGGCGCAGCAGACGCGGAAACACGAGAAGCTGCTCGATGCACTGCGCAATGAACGCGCGGCGCGGCCGGAGGAAACGGAGCGTGGCCGCGCGCTCGCCAGCGATCCCGGCTATCCTTCGCACGAAATGCTCGAGAAGCTGGCGGGGCTCTTTGTGAACGGCTCGAAATAAATCCGCGCCCGATGCAACTCGCGCAGCTCGCTAAATCTTACACGACCGTGGCGGTGAACACGGCGACGCCGGGTCAGCTCGTGCTTATGCTTTTCGACGGGGCGCTGCGTTTTCTCTCGACGGCGCTGAGCGGCTTTCAACTCGAGGCCGTCGGCGCGCGCAACGAGCAGATTCATAACAATCTCCTCAAGACGCAGCGCATCCTGCGCGAGCTGCAGTGCAGCCTGGATCTGAAGGCCGGCGGCGAGTTCGCTGCAACGATGTATGCGCTTTACGACTTCATGGTCGAGCAACTCACCCGCGCCAATCTCAAGAAAGACGCGGCGCCTCTTCACACCGTCGAGCGGTTGCTCGGCGAAATCCGCGATGCCTGGGCGCAGATGCTCGAGCAGTCGCTGGCCACCGCGGCGTGAAATGCGGGCCGAGCAACACTTCTGGCGGCTGCTGACCGACTACGAGCGGCTGACGCAAAACGAAGCGGCTTCGCTCGGCGCGGGAGATTTTGAGGAGATCGCGGCCATCCAGGCGCGCAAAGATTTTCTGCTCGAGAAGCTGCAGAGCCTCGCGCTCGAGGCCGGCCTGGATCGCGGCAATCAAGAGCTTTCGCGGCGCGTGGATGTGGTGCTGGCAAACCAGACGCGGAACAAAAAGCTCATCGACGCGATGCTCAAGCGCGCGCGCGCCGAGCGGCAGAATCTCGAAGCGGCGCGGCAACGGCTGCGCGGACTTGGCACTCACTACAAGCCGGCCGGCATTCCGCGCGCGGGATTTTCCACGCGAGTCTGAAGCGATGAGAGCCACCCCCGATCCCGCGACTGTTTTGATCGTCGATGACGAGCCCGACGTGCTCGACGGTCTGGCCGCGCAAGTGGGCTGGGAAGGCTACGTCGTCACTGCTTGCGCGTCGCCGGCGGAGGCGCTCGAGCGGATGAGCGAGACGAATTTCGCCGTCATCATTTCCGATCAACTGATGCCGGGAATGACGGGCCTCGAATTCTTCGGCCGCGCGCGGCAGCTTCAACCCAACGCGTCGCGAGTGCTCATCACCGGAGTGCTCGCGCTCGACACCGTGGTGAGCGCGATCAATGAGGGCGAAATCTTTCGCTTCCTCGCCAAGCCGTGGTCGCGCGCGGAATTGGTGGCCACTTTGGAAAACGCGACGCAGCGCCATCGGCTGCTCGTGGATAATGTGCGGCTCGGCTCCGAGACGCTCGTGCTCAACCGGCAGCTCGCCGCGGCGAATTCGGAGCTTCTCACGAAGGTCGAGCAACTCACCGAACAGAAGGCGCAGCTCGACGCCGCGCACACTGCGCTCAACGAAAACTTCGAGCATTCGCTGGGGCTGTGTTACCGGATCATCAATACCTTCTACCCGCTGCTCGGCGCGCGGACCAAGGCGGTGGTCGAGCTGTGTCGGAAGATGACGCAGTCGGACGATTTTACGGCGGAGGAAAAACACGTGCTGGTGACCAGCGCATGGCTGCACGACATCGGGCTCATCGGCGTCAATCGCGAGGTGCTGCACAAATTCGTCGTACGCCCGGAAGACTGTGTGGAGGCCGATTGGGTGCTCATCCGGCAGCATCCGGTGTATGGCCAGACGCTAGCCGGATTTGTGGATCGGCTCAACGCGGTGGGCGCGACCATCCGCGCGCATCACGAGCGCTTCGACGGTCACGGGTATCCCGACGGGCTCGCGGGCCAGGCGATCCCGTGGACTGCGCGCTGCCTCGCGGTGGCCTCGGCCTTTGTCGAGCGCGGCCTGCAGCACGAGCAGGTGAGCGACTTGGTGGTGAAGCAATCCGGCACGGCGTTCGATCCCGACGCGGTGCGGCTCTTTTTCCAAACCTCCCGCGTGAGCGAACTGCCGCGAAACGTGCGCGAGCTCAAGCTCAGCGAGCTGCGCTCGGGAATGCAACTGGCCAAGGGCATCTTCAGTCCGGCCGGGCTGCTGCTCTTTCCGGAAGGACAGGCGCTGAGCGACGCGACCATCGCGAAGATCAAGAATCACAACCTGCTCAATCACGTCACCCAGCGATTGCTGGTGTACGGGTAGTAGCTGCGGCGCCTCGCCGCAGGAAGTGCCGGCGCCGCCCTCGCCGCCAGTCTCCAAAAAAAAGTTCTCGGCGAGGCGCCGCGGGCACTTCCCGCGACGAGGGCGTCGCAACTACTTCGCCGAATAGTGCAGGCTCACCGTGCGGAAGAGATTGGCGGGATTCTGCGCGGCGAAGTACATGATCTCGATCGCGCCGCCGGAAAGTTCCCAGCGATAGCCGAGCAGTGTCTGGAGGATGCCGCGCTCGGAGTCCTGCTTGCGCGCCACGAGCTTGCCGGGGCCGTGCTTTTCCTCGAGGCGCTGGCGGATGCTTTGCATGAAGCTGTCGTAATTCGCCGGGGTCCAGTCGGCTTTGCCGTACTGCAGTTCCACTCCGGCGAGGTTGCCGCCGCGCAAGTGGAAAGCAACCCGCTGCAGTGCAATCTGCCTGAGACCCGCCACCTGCCACGTCTCGCCGCCACCCGAGGCCTTCTTGCGCTCGACGACTTGCGCATTTGCAGCGAGCAGCGCCTCCTCGAGTTGCAGGGCCGTCTCTCCCCAAGCGAGGCCAAAAGGCGGCTGCACTTCTCTCTCCGCAGGCGCGGCGTGGAGTGATGAAAAAAACTGGACCGCCCCGCAAGCCGCCAGGGCACAGGCTCCGCGGATGGTCGATGTCGAATGGAAAAGAGGCATGCGGCGCATTCCCAGAGGAACAAGACCCGTGCGCGAGGAGCCAAAACTTTTTACCGCAATTGGTTCCGCGTTCCGCGTTTCAAAGCAATCCGTGCGCTTCGGCCACGGCGCGGCAGGTTACTTTTCCATCCCGCACGTTGAGGCCGGCGAGCAAGTTGGCATCGCGCTGAAAGGCCCCTTCGAGGCCGTGGTCGGCGAGTAGCTCAATGTAGCGGTAAGTCACGTTCGTGAGCGCCTGCGTTGCGGTGCGCGCGTAGGCGGCGGGCATGTTGGCCACGCAGTAATGAGTGACTTCTTCCTCCACATAAGTCGGATCGTGATGCGTGGTCGGGCGCGTGGTCTCGGCGCACCCGCCCTGATCGACGGCGATGTCCACGAGCACGCTGCCGGGCTTCATCACGCGAAGCATCTCGCGGGTGATGAGCTTTGGCGCGCGTGCGCCCGGCACGAGCACGGCACCGATGAGCAGATCGACGGTGGGCATGAGTTCGAGGATGTGCGCGTGATTGGAATAAAGCGTGTGCGTGCCGTGCATCGACATATCCAGGAAGCGCATCCGCTCGACATCGACTTCGAGAATCGTGACATCCGCGCCGAGGCCAGTGGCCATGCGCGCGGCATTCACGCCGGCGGTGCCTCCGCCGATCACGACCACCTTGCCCGGCAGCACGCCCGGCACGCCGCCGAGCAGCACGCCTTTTCCGCCGACGTGTTTGGCGAGGAAGTAACCGCCGACGATGATCGACATGCGCCCGGCGATCTCGCTCATGGGCTCGAGCAGCGGGAGCCGCCTGTTCACCTCCACGGTCTCGTAAGCGATTCCCGCCACGCGCGACGCGAGTAGCGCTTCGGTCAGCGTGCGATTGGCGGCGAGGTGCAGGTAGGTGAAAAGAATCTGCCCCGCGCGCAGCAACGCGTACTCCTCGGGCAGCGGTTCTTTCACTTTCACGATCAAGTCCGCCTGCTCGAAGAGCGCGGCGTGCTGCTCGGCGATCTCGGCGCCGACCTTCGCGTAGTCTTCATCCGGATAGCCGGAACCCGCTCCAGCGCTGGATTCCACGAGCACGCGATGTCCGCGCCGGACGAGTTGATAGGCGCCACTCGGGAGCAGCCCCACGCGGTTTTCCTGCGCTTTGATTTCCTTGGGGATGCCGATGGTCATGAAGTGCGACGGTGAGTGGAGTGTTGAGTGTTGAGTGTTGAGTGGCCTTCGGATTTGAGAGAACGCGCCGATTGCAATCGCGGCGCCACTCAACTCTCAACTCTCAACTCTCAACTTTTTTCATGGCCCTCTCCATCGACGCCAATCGCCCGCGCAATGTGGACTGGAAGCGGGCCGCCGCGCTGCTCTACGGCGATTGGGGCACGAGCAAGGCCTACGTGCTGGGCCTCGCGTTTGCCGTCGCGGGTTTTTCTTCGCTGCCCATCATCTTTGCGGTGTGCGCGCTCACGGGGTTGGTGGGCATCAATTATCTCGTCGTCTGCCGGCACTTCCCGGATGGCGGCGGCGTGTACTCGGCGGCGCGCGCGCAAGGGCGGCTGCTCGCGGTGGTCGGCGCGCTCTTGCTGGTGGCCGATCTCACGGTCACCGCCGCGCTCAGCGGATGGGCGGGTCTCGACTACTTCAGCATCCCGTTTTTGAAAGAACACATCGTGCTCTCCACCACAGCCGTCTTGCTGGTGATGGGCTGGCTCAATTGGTATGGCCCCAAGCACAGCGGCGGCCTGGCCGTGCTGCTGAGCGTGCCGGTGGTGGTGGTCGTCGTTGTGCTCGTCGCCGTGAGCCTGCCGCACCTCACTTCATTCCGCCACCTGCCGCCGCTCCACGAAAATCCGTGGACGGTGTGGAAACAATTTGTCGGCGCCATCCTCGCGCTGAGCGGAGTGGAGGCCATCGCAAACATGACCGGCGTGTTGCGGCTCGATCCCGGCTCGACGCCCGAGCGGCCCAAGGTGGGACGCGAGGCGGCCAAAGCGATCTGGGTCGTGGCGGTGGAGGTGGTCTTTGGCACCGCGCTGCTCGGCTGGGCCATGCTCTCGATCCCCCAATCGATGAAGGCGCAACTCATCGAGCACAAGGCCGACATGCTGCGGCTGGTCGGCGAATATTTCGGCACGGCCACCGTGGCGCCGTGGTTTGGGCAGGGTCTCGGCTGGGCCGTCGGCATCCTCTTTTTCCTGCTGCTGCTGAGCGCCGCCAACACCGCCATGGTCGCGATGATCGGCGTCTTCTACATGATGGCGCGCGACGGCGAGATGCCGCCGCAATTCACCCGGCTCAACCGCCACGGCGTGCCGATCGTTCCGCTCTGCATCGCCGTCGCCCTGCCGTGCATCGTGCTCGCGCTCGCATCGGACTTTGAAATTCTCGCCGGCCTTTACGCCATCGGCGTCGTCGGCGCCATCGCCGTGAATCTCGGCTCGTGTACTTTCAACAAGACCCTCGGCTTGAAAGCGTGGGAGACGGCGCTCTTTGCGTTCACCTTCCTCATCCTCTCGGCGGTCGAGCTCACCCTCGCGCACGAGAAACACGAAGCGCTCTTCTTTGTCGTCTGCATTCTCACGATCGGCCTCGCCCTGCGCGCTTACTCACAGAAACGCTCCGGCCTCACGACGTTGACGGTGGCGCAGTCGGTGGCCGAGATGGTGAGCCCGGAAGTCATCGCCGCGCTCCGTTCCCCCGAGCTCAAGGAAGGCCAGAAAATTCTCGTCGCCGCGCGCGGTCTTACTCCCGTGCTGCAATTCGCCCTCGAAGAAGCGCAACTGCGCAAAGCCATGCTCTGCGTGCTCTATGTAAAGGAATACGCCGTCTTTCTCCCGAGCGGCGGCATCACCGTGGGCCGCACTCGCTGGCAGGACGATCCGCAAGCCGCCGCCATCATGTCGGTGATGCGCAAGGCCGGCGACGAACGCGGCGTGACCGTCGCGCCCATCTACGCCGTGAGCACCGATCCCGCCGCCACCATCCTCGATCTCGCCGCCACTCTCGGCGCCGATTTCCTGATGCTCGGCGCCTCGCATCGCGTCTCGATGTCGCGCCTGCTCAAGGGCAACGTGGTCGAGCAAGTCGCCGCCGGCCTGCCCGAGAGCATCCAGCTCATCATCCACGGGTGAGTGAATCTCGCGCGCCAAGGAGAGGCGACACTCCTGTCGCCTCAAGGTGCAGCCGGCGCTGGCGATGAGCGGAATGCCTTGTCGATTTGCTTCTTGATGCGCTCCGTGGCCTCGGGATCGGTCGCATTGCCCAAGGCATCGCCCAGCGTCTTTAACGCGGATTCAGACCGTCCGGTCCGCGCGTAATAACCCCCCGCCGTCGCAAGCCGCTCGCTCTCCCAGCCACTCAGCACGCTCACGAGATGGCGTGCCTCCGGCGCCTTCTCACTCTCAGGATAGCGGACTAGGAAATAATCGAGAGCCATGCGTGCGCGCTGTTGTGCGGCACGTTCATGGTTCTGTTCCCGAGCGATTCGATAATCGATAAACCCCGCTTGAAAGGCCGCGTCGGCGGCGAGCGCATGCTGAGGATAGTCCTCGATGAAGTGATTGAATTCCCGCGTCGCATCCCGTGGCTTGCCTTCCTCGTCGAGGGTTACCGCCAGGCGGAATTGCGCCCGCGGCGCTTGCTCGGAGAAGCGGCCATTGGCAACGATCGCACGCAACATGCCGCTGGCAGTTTCACGATCGGGCAATCCGCGCGTGCTCTTATCCCCCTTGCCGCGACGCTGCCGATATTCCTGCATCACGCGCTCAGCGATCGAAAACTGAATCTCCAATGCGCGTGCGAAGTCTCCCGATTCGGGGAACTTCTCCATCAGTCGCTGACAAGCTTCAAAAGCCTCCACATACTCGCGATTGCGGGACAAGAGTTCCGCAATCTGGAGTTGGGCGTGCGAGGCGAAGGATGACTTGGGGTAACTGCGCGCGACCGCGCGAAACTTAACGATGGCCGCCTGTTGATTGCCCTCGGCCACATTGCGTTCCCCGCGTTGATACAACTCATCCGCCGGATCCTGCCGCTCGGCCGTAACTCCAGCCGTGGAACCCGCCAACAAGGCGGCAGTAACTAGCAGACTCAGAGAGTCGCCCCGGTTCATTGCGCCAGCGGCTCTTCCCCCGCAAGCAAGGATCCGGTGCGATAGATCGTATTAAGCTCAGTGACAGTCTTCTTGCCGTAAGTAACAGTCCCCACAGTTACCCACAGTTCCTTCTTCTTAAGGGGATTGACTACTTCGATCGTGGCGCCCGGATAGAGATTGGAAACCAAGCCTGAGTTAGGTCCATCGCGATCCACGTGAGGAACGCCGCGTCGATCCGCAGCGGTATAGTCGAAGCTGACTATCTGCCCGCCCGCGTTTCGGAAACGCAGGACGTAGTCGATTGGCTTATCCTCATCGACATACTTGCCTTGGACACTTACCGCGATGGCATGCTGCTGATAGACCTGTTGATAACGCGCGATGGGCTGTTGCTCTCGCGTCGCGCAGCCTGAGCAGTAGAGCAGCAAGCCACAAAACAGATGCAGTTTTATGAAAGACGGTAGAGACACGAAAAACGCCGCCTAGTAACGGAGCCGGAGTCCGCCGAGAAAGATGTTCAAGTCCAGGCTTTGAAGGTCGTTGGTTTTGGCGAAGCTAAGTCGCCGGTATTCGCTGTAGATGCCGAGCTTGTCGTTGACCATGATTTCAAGTCCGCCAAATATCTGCGAAGCAAAGACGAATTCATCGATGCTGAAGGGAGAGTTCGCCGCCGCCGTGGGAACGCCTGCGAGATCTCCAAAGGACTGGATGCGCTGATTGCGATAGAAGAGTTGCGCACCACCGATCCCCGCTCCGACATAAGGCCGCAGCCTTGTAACGTATTTGCCCAGCCAGGGGCGGTACTTCCGGAGGTCGAGCGTCAAGGTGCCATTCAGCATGAAGGCGACATAACTCAAGTCCGCTTGCGTCGTCGCCACATCGCCTAACTCGATAGGGGTGCCGGCGTTGCTCCGTGCTGCGCTGTTAATCTCCGTGCTGCCATAGAAGGCTTCAAACTCCAAACCCACCTCCACTGGAAAACGGGTCCGCCACGAGTAACCGACTTCCAAGCCCACGAGGAGATCGCCGTTGCGATCGAGCACGTCGTAATCCAGGCTGTGTCCGATGTAATCGAGCTTCATGTCGGCGCTTTGCGAGAGGCTCACTCCGGCAAAGACACCCACATAGGCGCCGCTCCTTTTTTTCTTCGTCTCGAGCGGTGCGAGCGCCTTGAGATCGATCTCCGCGGTAAGTGCCTGGCCGGCGACCAGCGTGCACAACCCAACGACAACCCTTCGCGATAACCGGTAAGTGAGCGAGAAAAAGATCATTGAGAGGCGCGTGTTTTAGGCAGTGCGACCCATGCGCGCCATCGAAAGATTGTTACAAATGCGTGGCGGGCCAATTTGCCATTGCGCCAGTTAGGAAGGACGCACAGAGATGCGGGATCGACTTACCCATCCCCACATTTCTAGCACTATGGGCCGCCTGTTTTGCGCCGCTGCTCCATGCGGCGCGACCCATCGAATCCCTCCCGCCTAAGAAGCCTCCCGCAACCGGCGGTTCGGCGCTGCCCGCCCTCCCCGAGGAGCCCGGATTTGACTCCGCGGTCGATGCGCTTTTCGGAGGGAAAAAGATCGCCGACGAGCCAGGCGTGCCGACTCCCGAGGAGCTTCAGCACTTGATCTACCCCGACGGCGTGGCGCGCCTGACACCACCTAGCAAGCCCGAACCACCCGAGGAGTTGATCAGCCTCGGGCGCAAAGTCGCGCCAGCCGTTCTTTCGCTGAAAGCATGGGATGCTCATGGCAATGAGTTGGCCCGAGGCTGCGGTTTTTTCATCGATGCGCGCGGCGCGATTCTTACCGACATGCAGGTCATTCATCCGGACTTTGCCGCGCAGGTCGAATACATCTCGGTCAGCACCGGCACGGGATCGCCGCATCGCGTGACCGGATATTGGAGTCAAGACTTGGAGACAGGACTTACCGTCCTCCAATCGGACGCGACTAACTCGCCCTTTCTTACCCTGAAGCCGGGAGTGGATTTTACGCAGGAGCAACCCGTCGGCATCGTCGCGCTGAACGAGCGCGGTCTCAGCCTCGCCGATGCGACCGTCCGCGCCGATCAAACCCAAGCCGGCGCTGGCTGGCTCAATCTGCGCGGCGAGGATTCGCCCGGCGAGCCCGGCTCTCCGGTGCTGAATAAGGAAGGCCGGGTCGTCGCAATGGTCTCGATGCGCGTGGCACAAGGTAAGTGGTTTAGCTTCGGCATCCGCACCGACGCCATCGTCGGAGCGATGAAAGCATTTGCCGCCGCTCCGCAGCCATTGGCGCGGCTGGCGCGTGGCATCGCGCGACCCATCGGGGAAGACCCGCGCTTCATCGAAGCGTTCCAGTTAGTCTATGACGGAAGTTTCATTCGCGGCACTTCGCGGCTTCTGGTCTTGCTGAAGACTTATCCGCGGAGCGCGGAGGTGTGGGGCTTGATGGGTCTGGCTTGCGCCAAGCGAGGCGCGAGAGAGGACGCCATTGCCTGCAACCGCAAGGCCGTGGCGCTCAATCCTTCGGTCGCACAGTTTTGGTATCAACTCGCCGTCGCTCAACTCGACGGCCGCGCCACGCCGAATGCGGCCGCTCGCGAGGCGCTCGAAAAAACCGTCGAACAACGTCCCGCCGATGAGCTCGCGTGGATGCTTCTGGCCGAGCAGCAGGTGCTGGCGGAAAAATATCCCGAGGCAGAAAAGTCGCTCATCGAAGTGATGAAACTCGAGCCGGATTTTACGCCCGCGAGTTTCCTGTATGGCTATGCAAAAGGCCGGCAGCACGATTATGCCGGCGCCGAGGCTGCGATGCGCCGCTGCGTGCAACTTGACCGCAAACACACGCGCGCCTGGTTCTATCTCGCCTTACTCTTCTCGAAACAGGAGCGCTACGACGAAGCAGTGCGTGCTTACGAGGAAGTCGTGCGCCTTCAGCCCGATCATCCTTCAGGCTGGCGCAATCTCGCGCTCCTCTACCGCAAGCTCCACCGCGACACCGCCGCCCAAGCCGCCTTCGCCCAACACCAGCGCCTCGGGCTTGCCAAAAAGTAACATCCCTAACAACCGCCCGTTACCGGACGATCGCCAACACCCGCGCCGCGTCGGATTTCGCGGGAGTGTTAATCGAGGAAGCAGTCACGATCGCTCCATAGCCTGTGAATTGCCGGCCGTTCTTGAAGCGCACTTCCACCTGGAGATCGACTCTTCCGCGCGGCGCGACGTTGGGCAAAGTCAAGCCGTCTTGCGATGTCATTTGATAAGTCACATCGCGACCATCCTGAAGGTATCGCACCGAACCGCCGGTCGCGGTGCCCGAGGCGGCGCCAGTTACTTTGAAGGAGTCTGTCAAGTTACCATCGTTTTGGACTCGAATAACAAACTTCGCCGTGCCAGCCGATGTTATCGACAAGGATGCGATCTGTCCCGATCCCGTGGTGTTATAAACATTGTCTCCGGCAAACCGCGGATTCGAAGCGGCCGCGGCCATGACATCCGGTTGATCCACCGCATCGCTGCGGGCAATGATCACGGTGGCGGCGCTCGGGGTTGCGAGGCGCACCGACGGATCGGCCGAAGTGACAAGCTGCAGGTTCGCGGTAAATGTTTCCGCTTCCTCGGCGAGGGCGTCTTCTCGCGTCCCGATCGCGATGCTCTTTTCCGTCTCGTTCGGAGCAAAGGTCAGGGTCGCATTGGTGGCGGTGTAATCGGTGGCGCTGCGCGCGGTGCCATCCCTGGTTGCGAGCCGCACCGTGAGCGTCAGATCGAGGCTTCCGTTACGGCGGACCGTGACATTCGCCGGGCCGCCTTCCACGACGGGATACGAGGCCGCGCTGAAACGGAACGTCGCCGGCAAATCGTCATTAGCGATCGTCAGCACCGCGGCATTGGGCGGCCCGAGCGTGGCGCCGTTGGTCGGCGCGGAAAGAGCTAGGTTCACCGTTTCATTCGGCTCGGAAGCGCTGTCATTGACGATCGCCACATTGAAAGTCTTGCTCGTCTCATTGACCCCAAAACTCAGCGTGCCTGTCGCCGGCTCGAAATCACTGCCAACAGTCGCCGTGCCCGAAGTAACGGAGTAACTCACGCTCGCCGCCACCTCCGCACCGCCGGCGCGCACGACGCTGATGGTCGCGCTGCCTTGCGCTTCCGGAGCCGAGTAAGTAGAAGAGCTGAAGCTAAACGCACCCGCCCTCGGGGCGTCGTCTTCGACGATCGTTACAACACTCGTCGCAGTGTTACCGAGCAAAGCGCCATTGGTCGGGTTGTACAAAGTTACATTGAAAGTCCGGTCTCCCGAGAAGGTGTTGTTATTCGCGATTTGCACCTGCACGGTCGCAGTCGTCTGCCCACTGCTGAAGTTCACCGGGAAGTTAATGAGCGGCGTGTAGTGCGCGTTGGCTGTCGCGGTTCCTCCGCCGGTATTCACTTGCACGGAGGTCGCTCCGCCCGACCCGTTGGTTCGATTGATCGTCAGAGTTACAAGTCCGCCGCTTTCCCCCACAGATGCCGTGCCGGCCGCAAATGACAAAATGCCAGCCGAGGGCGCCGCTTCGTTGTCCTGGATCGTTACTACTGCCGCAGCCGGCGACCCGAGAGCCACGCCGCCGGTCGGCGCACTTAGCACGACTTGAAAGGTTTCATTCCCCTCAAAAGTAACGTCATCGAGGATCGCGATACTTACCGACCTATCCGCGGCATCGCCTGCACCGAAGCTTACGCTCTGACTTACCGCGGTAAAATCCTGGCCCGCCGTCGCACTTTGATTCGCCGTGGCCAGTGTCGCCGACACCGCTCCGTCACTCCCCCCAACCCGCTGCACCGTCACCGCCACGGATGCTACGTTCTCCACGACCGAATAAGTAGCATTGCTCAAGCGAATCTGCCCGCGCATCGCCGCATCGTCCTCTTGAATTGTTACCGCTGCCGTCGCAGGACTGCCAAGCTGCGCGCCGTTTCCCGGATTGGAAAGAGCAACCGCGAAACTGCGGTCGCCTTGAAAGCCAGCGCGGTCCGCAATCGGAATAACAATCTCCTCAGAGTTATCGTTCGGAGCAAACGTCAAAGTCCCGCTCCGCGCAGTGTAATCCACCCCGGCCGTCGCGGACGCATCGACGGTCGAGTATTGCACCGACACCGTGTTATCCGCGCGCCCGATCCGTCTAACCGTCAAAGTAACAGTGCCCGCCCCCTCCAGTGCAGTGGTCGATCCTGACTCAAAGGAGATAGTCGCCGAAGTGGCAACCGCGGCGACAACGAGCACGTGGTTACTGCCGGTCGCACCGAGACCATCCCCGGCGATATTACCGGCCCCTGAGTTATCGATCTGGCTCCCCGCCACCACGGAAGCGAAAGAGCCCACCCACGCGACGGTGCCGACGGGGGGGATTGAGAGCGCAATGGTCGTCGCGAAATCGGTAAAACCCAACGTGTCATTAGCTGTCGGGAACACGCCGACTCCGTCGATGAAAGCTGTCTGCGTGGTGCTCGCGGGGTCGGCACTATCGCGCACCCAGGCATACATATCCTTGCCCGCGGCGCCGGTCGCCGGGTTCTTATAAGCCGCCAGAGCGGCGGCATCCCCGTTCGCGACGACGATCACATTCCTAAAATACTGGCCGCCACCCGAATCGAAGTCGAGGCCGGCTGGGAACGGAACTACGACGACCTGATTGAACACCGCGTCGATCCCGGCGAAATCAGCAGCAGCCGCCAACGCTTGAATTTGCGCCTGCGAAGTGCCGGGATTGAGCCAGCCGATTTCAATCACGCCGCCCGCAAGCAAAGTCTGGTTGGGAAAGGAAATCCCGTCTGTGGCCGCGTCCACACCTACCTCGACAGGAACGGCGCGGACAGAGACGCCGGCAAGAGAGAGGAGAGCGGCAAAGGCGAGACGGCGAAGGAGCATAGAGTAAGGTAAGTAAGAGAGTTGAAAGTGCGCCGGAGTGATCCCGAATCTGACGCACAGGCAGCAACTCAACAGAACCCATCCAGTCAATGGGGAGGATGTAACAATCCGATGACGGATGTGACCTTCCTGTTACAAGTAGGTTTCGATTTGGAGATGGGTATTGCGAGTTAAAAGTAGGCTCTGACTTACTCCGCGGAAGGTCTCGGAAGGTCGCGTGATTGTTACAATGTGAGAGTTGCCGCCCACGCGAAGTCCAACCTATCAGTGCAGCTCTTCGAAAGTCTCACACACCAATCACAAACATATGCTCAAAACTAACTACCTTGCCCTGGCAAACATTCTCACCATCGGGATGCTCGCCACGGTCCTGTCATCTCACACTTGCGGGCAGTTGCCTGTTAGCCGTCCCGCGGCGGTCCTCCCGACCGCCATCGCGGGTGGCGGAGTTGCCGCCATTGGAATCCCCTTCACGCGTGAACCGGTGTTACGGGATGTCGTCAGCGCCGTCGTTGGTCAAGACATCACGGGCAGTTCGGCCTACACAGCGGGCGCCTTCGCCGGCACCCACATAGTCCTCATCGTATCCGGCGCGAGCCGCGGGATAGGGCTTCCTATCACCGCCAACACCGCCACGACGCTCACCGTTTCAGGCACGGTCCCGGCGTTGACAGCAAACTCCGATGAGTATGAAATCGTTCCGCTCCAGACCCTGGCCTCCCTCTTCGGCGTGCCTCCGTTGGATCTCAACGGCGGCGCCAATGCTGCCTCCGCGGACAAAGTAAACATCGGCGGGGTGAATTACTTCTATAAGACCAGCGCACCGTCCGGCTGGAGGCTCGAATCCGCCCCGTTTGGCGCGGATCAAGGCAATAAGACAATCGGGAATCTCGCTGGCGTGAATATCATTCGTCTTGGCGGCGCGACGAACATAAAAGTCCGCGGAGTCAATCGCAGCACCCGCGCTGTGCTCCCGATTGCCACCGGCATTTCGCTCCTGAGCTGGCCTTACCCAGGCGGTGTAACCCTGAGTAACAGCGGCCTGCAGAGCACTCTCACCAGCGGCCCCAATGCGGCCTCCGCGGATAAGGTGGTGATCGGTGGCGTAAGTTACTTTTTTAAGAGTAACGCACCGTCGGGCTGGAGACTCGAGTCAGCGCCTTTCGGCACGGATCAAGGCGGGGTTACTCTGAATCCCGGGGACCGAGCATTTTACGTCAACCGCCTCGGTGCGGCGACCGGACACGGTGTCCTTGAGTCATTCGTTCCCTAAATCAAATAGCACATCCAACTGCATCCAATCCGAAACCTAACTCCAACAGCAATAGACCATCTTATGAATAACATCCTTACTACCGCAATTGCTTCACTCATTCTGAGTTCCGCTTCCCTCCTCGCCGCTCCCGGCGATGTGGAAGTCAACGTGGACGCAGCCACCGACGGCCTCAGCACCACGCTCCAAGGCATTCTTCCGGGCGGCGTCATCGAAATCGGCTGGCTAAACCCCGGGACCACCCAGTCGCAGATCGTCAGCCTATTCTCCGCGGGCAATCTTATCGGCATTGACGCGGTCTTTAACCAAGTCGTCACAGTTTCTTTTCCGACCGCCGGCCTTGATTTCGACTCCGGGGGCGGCCAGTACTTCAAGAACGAAATTGTCGTGACCGCCGGTAACTCTGCGGGTCTTGCGGCTTACAAGAATGCGTCCACAGGCGCGGCTGGTAAGGATTGGTTCTCGTGGGTGCGCGACAGCGCCAGTCTCGCAAGCACCACCCAGACCGCCTTTATCGATGGCGTCGGCGTGTTTCCCACGGCCAACGATACGCTCGGTTTCACGGACTTTGCCGGCACCTTCGCGCATTCCGTTCCGCCGAACGGTACGGTCGCGTGGATCGGCACGGTCGCGCAGGTGCTTTCTAACAGCCAGATCGATAATCTGGGGAGCGGTAACACCGCGGGCGACAGCCTCGGTGCGACCGGCAGCTCCAACGTGCTGCAGCTAGCTTCGGTCGTTCCTGAACCTGGCACCGCAACCCTCGCGCTTGTGGGCCTCGCGGTTTTCGCCGCCCGCCGCCGCGCCTAATCGACAACTTGGAACCTTCACCTGAAAGTAACATGAAACATTTGAGTCACCTAATCTTCGCAGTCACTGCCTTTGCCGGATTGTCCGTGACGTCTTCCGCGGCTACTATTGAAGTCGGCTCGGCGACGGTTAATACCATCAGCCAGGATACGAGATGGACGCGCGATAACGTGTATGTCCTCACCCGTGTCGTCTATGTCGTCCCGCCCGCCAGGCTTACCATAGAGCCGGGCACCATCGTGCGCGGCGTTCCGGGCTTTTCGGCGGGTGCGCCGTTTGGAACGGGCGGCAGCCAGGAGCCGGGAACGCTGGTGATCTCGCGCGGCGCGAAGATCATCGCCAACGGCACTGCCGACGATCCGATTACCTTTACGGCAATCGGTGATCCCGACGTACCGGGCGGCGCGGCGACCATTCCCGCGACCATCAATGGGCAGTCCACCGCGGCTTACGTGGCGGGCAAGAACTTTGCGCCCGATGGACCGACCGGGAATAACGCCTTCGCTCAGGAGAAGGAGTGCGGCGGAGTGATTCTGCTCGGTCTGTCGCCGATTGGTTTCGACGCCGATGCGGACGCAAACTTCCTCCACTATGATCCGGTGACGAATACCTATGCCGATGACGGCATCAAGTATCCGACTGGCCCTTCAGCGCTACCCGCCGCCAATGACATCAAGGGCGGCAACGGTGTCGGTATCGCATTGGTCGAAGGTCTTGTATTGACTCCGATCGACCTAGCGACGCTGACGCCTCCCGGTTCTTTCACCGAGCCTTTCCCAAACGCCTCGTTCGATGCGGCGCAGAGCACTCCGGGAAGCGGTGGGCGGCCGGGCGCGACCTCGATCATCGGCGGCGTCTATGGCGGCCTCAACCGGGACGATAACAGCGGAGTCTTGCGCTTCTGCTCGCATCGTTACGGTGGGTTTGTGATCGGCACCGACAACGAGATCAATGGCTTCACCTTTGGCGGGGTCGGCCGCGGGACAGTGGTGGAATGGCTCGAGTCGATGAACAATGCCGACGATGGCTTTGAATGGTTCGGTGGATTCGTCAATTGCCGTTATCTCTTCTCGCTCTATCAAGGCGACGATGGGTTCGATGGCGATCAAGGTTACAACGGGAACATGCAGTTCCTTTTTAACATCACCGACAACCTCGCGGAAATCCGCAGCGGCTGGGCTTCAAATAACACATCGACCGGCCGCCTCGCGGCGGATGCCGGCGACAGGCTCGCCGAGTGGGATGGTTCGGAGGACAACGGTGTGGGAGTAACTCCGAATACCGACCAATACATGCGCAACCTTACGCTTGTGCATGCCGCCAGCGTGACCAGCCGCGACGGCATCTTTACCCGGCGCGCTGGAAATGGGCGCTGGTTCAACGCCATTGTGCAGGATGTCGGTAAGTTAAACGCCGCGGCCCGGGAGGATAACAGCCAGGGCGCCACCAGTGTGCAGAAGGATCGGATCATCTTCGCGCGTTGCAACGGCGCCAGTTCGCCCGGCACTAACGCGATCACCACGGCCAGCAGCGAGATCATCGGCGCGGGCCACACCGCGTTTCAGGGTCTCGACCCGCGGCTCACCTCCACCGCCAACGGCGCTGCGCTCACCTTTTCGATCCCGACGAAACGCGTGGATGCCTATCCCTTCAGCGGCGCGACTCCGGTGAGTTATGCCGGCTGTATGCGCGATAACGACATGCTATCCGGCTGGTCGGTTCTTGATTACTTGCAAATCCTCGCGCCGGGTAACGTGGCGCGTCCCGCAGTGACTCTGAGTGCCAGCGCGGGAAACGCGACCGTTACTTGGGCTGCCGCCGCAGGGCAGGGTGGCCGCGCAGTGGTCTATGTTGTCGAACGCTCCACCGATCGGCGCACTTGGACGCCCATCGCGGTGGTGCAAGATAATGTGACTGGCCTGAACGATGCCGCCATCGTGGCAGAGTATGGGGCCAATCAGTTTGTAACTACCGATGGCAATGCAACCGCGGGCAGCATCACGGTGACGGATAGTGTGAGCGGTGCGCTCGTGGCGGGGACGCCGCGATACTACCGGGTAATTCCGCAGTAAAGCTCCATGCAAAAACGGCTGAAATAAGTGCTCCCGGCTAACGGCTTGATGAGGGCGGCGTCGGCAAGGCGCCGCCCTCCAGCTTTAACTCAGATTTGTTAGCGATGCCTTTTTTTCTTATTCGAATTGCGTTGTTTGCCTTTGGGCAGCCGGGGGTTCTTGGCCCTCTTAGCGGGGAGGAGGCAGCTATGGGACCGAAGACGTCGTCGCGGGTAGCTGCGACGCCTTTGTTACAGATCATTCCGCCGAACCCACCTCGCGGCGGGGGCGCCGCGGGCACTTCCTGCGACGAGGGCGTCGCAGCTACCACGCACGTCTTTCGATCTCCGAGGACGCAGCTAAGTGTTTCGGCGGTTCAGCCAGTTGAGGAGAGGAATAAGTTTCCGGAAGTGGCGACGCTCGATAACTACTGCCAGCGTTTTGTTGGATTCATGGGCACCGATGACGATGCGCAGGCGATCCATGGCTTGCGTTTGTTGGAGGCTCTTCTCGCTGGCGGCAACAGGCCCGCGGCGGAGCAAGTCGCCGGACAGATTTCGGGTTATCGCCGGGCGGTAGCTTATTGTAGGATCGGTGTCGCTCTGGCAATGTCCGATCCGAAAGGGGCGGAGGAATATCTCGAAAAGGCGCACACCGAACGCCTCCTTCTCGCCGATTGGCAGCGCCTGGTGGCGCAAGTCAATGAAGCGCTGCTCATGGCGGCGCTCGGGCATTTCGAGGAAGCTAGCAAAGCACTGGAGGCACTGCCGGCCGATCCCGCTCGCGGCGAAGCGAGAGCGCGCATCTTTGAGTTTGCGCCCTCGGAAGAGACAACTGCCCGGCTCGATAGCTTTGTAAAAGAAGAAGGCATTGCGATCGGCTGGCGAGGCACGGCCTTGCTCTCGCACGCGCGGCGGCAAATCGCGGACGGTAAGCTGGGAGAGGGTAAAAATACCCTCAACCGCGCGGCGAATGAACTTAGCAAGCGAGGCGATCTGCCAACGGTGCAAAGTCTCGGCGAGGTCAGCCGCGATTTTTTACGAACCGGCGACGTAACCGAGGCGCTGCGTTGGGCCAAGGTTTGCGAAGGCTTCGCGGAACGCTTTCCAGTGGAGAATGGCTGGCGGGCGCAAGGCTATGCCGTCGCCGCTCGCGCGTTCGGCGAAGCTGACTCGGTGGCAGAAGCGAAGAAGCTATTGAGCGAAGCGGCGAAAGCAATCTCGGGCGCGGAAAGTCTCTCCTATGGCGAGGCGGCGATGAGCGTCGCGGATGCAGCGGTGTGGGCGGGTGAACTCGAAACGGGTAAAGAGTTATTCAAGGCGCTCTGCAACGCCGCAGGCCGGCAACCGCATCACCGAGCGAAAGCGATGGGAGCAATCAGCGCGCTTTGCTGGATCGCGCGCAACCATCTGCCCTTGGACGAAACAATGCGGACCGGGCTGGACGCTCTGGCAGAGGCGATAAAAACCGATCCACACGCCAAAGGCTGATGGAGCGATCAGTGCGACCTTCGACTCTTCGAAGCTATCTGATCGCACTTGTGTCCGCTGGCGCGCTGTTAGCGACGGGGGCATTGGCAGAGGAGGGCGGGAAAGGCGGAGTGCGCGGTCGAACGATCGACGCGGACTTTTCCGCCGGAGTCGCGCGTGCGACGATTACCATCGAGGAGAGCGGGCAATCTGTTGTGGCTGGAGAAGACGGTAGTTTCACCATCCTCGGTGTAAGTCCCGGCAGCCATGTGCTGATAGCGGCGCGCGAAGGTTACTCGCGGTTTCGATCGCAACCCGTGGCAGTGAGTGCCGGACGTGTCAGTGAAGTTACCTTGAGCCTTGTCGGCGTGGTGGTGGCACTGGAGGATTTCACCGTCAATAGCGAGGATCTATTCGGCAGCAATGAAGCCAAACTTCTCGACGTCCGACAGAGCGCGGCGGGCTTTGCCAATTTGCTTGGCAGCGATTTCATCTCGAAGCTTGGCGCGGTCGACATCAGCCGGGCATTGGTTAAGACGGCAGGTGTCTCGGTGGTGGGCGGGCGTTTTCTGGTCATCCGCGGTTTGGCGGATCGTTATAACACGGTACTGGTGAATAACGCTTATGTGCCGAGTTCCGACCCGGACAAGCGCGCGGTGAACATCGACCTATTCCCCGGCAGCATTGTGCAGAGCCTTGTCACGACCAAGACGTTTGTCCCCGACATTCCCGGAGAATCGACCGGCGGCAGCGTGAACATTGTAACCAAAGGCGTGCCCGACCAATCGTTCGTGAAAGCAAAAGTCTCCCTTGGCATCAACACACTGGCGACCGGTAACGCGCGCTTCCTTACTTACGATGGCGGCGGCACGGGTCTCTTTGGATCGCTTGATGAAAGGCGCATCCCCGGAATCGTCCGAAACAATCCGTTGCCTCAGTTACTCACTTCGCCCGTGGGCGACCCGGAGCGCGCCTTGCGCGATCGGATCAATAACACGCTGTCCCGCGAGTTGGGGACCAAGGAGAGGACCGCGCCGCCTAACATTTCCGCGGAGTTGACCGTCGGGGGACGCGGCACATTTTTCGGCTGGCCGGCGGGCGCCCTGGCTTCCTTCGATTACCGCAAAGAGTATCGCTTCGATCCCCGCGGGATCGAGCGGCGCTATCAGATCGGGATAGACGGAAGTGTCGGCGTGTTGAGTCACATCGACGTCATCCGGGGTGTGCAGCTTCTTAACTCGAGTCTGCTGCTCGTCGGAGGAGTGCAACCGCCCGGCAGCGACATCAAGCTAACCGCCTTTAGCAACGTGGCGGCGGAAGATCGGGCGACGCAGCGTTTTTCCTCCAATCCGGAGGATCCGCAGGCAGTCACTTTGCGTGAATCCTCCGCCTACACCGAGCGGCAACTTAAGACACTTCAGCTCAGCGGGCGGCACGACTTGGGCGAGAAACACCCTTGGAAACTCGATTGGCAGGCGACCTATAATCTTTCCTCGCAGAACGAGCCCGATCAGCGCTTCGTGGACACACTCGTTAATCCGGCCGGCTTTCCGGGTAGTTTCGACATCCCGCCCTTTCGTCGCTACTTCCGCGAGATCAATGACTCGCTTTATAACATCGGATTGAACATCGAACTGCCGCTGTTTGCCAACGCCGCGGAGGATACCAGGACGCGGCTGAAGTTTGGCGGCAACCTCAGCTTCAGCGATCGCGCTTACCGCGCCGACAGCTTTGCCTACACGACGGGCCAGGCGATTTCCAAACCGCTGGGTCCCGGCGAGACACCCGGCGACCAGCTTCTCTTCGGCAATCCGCTCGTGGTGGGTGTGGGCTCCTCGCGGCCGGGCGATCAAACGGTCTTTCTTTACCGGTTCACTCCGGTCGAGTTTTACAACGCGGAGCAAATCCTCCCGGCTGGCTATTTCCAGGTCGATGCCGATCTTACTTCCAAGCTGAATGTGATCGTCGGCGCGCGGGCGGAGCAAACGGTGCTCCGCGTCAATGCCGGCAGCATCGCCGACGTTGAGGATTCGAACCTCCGCCTGGTTTTCCTGACGCAGGAACAGCGAAACGATCCCGATCTCCGCCGTCTGCTCGACGGAGTGAACCGGGAGGCCGCGCGCAATGATCCCGGGATCCAGGCGCGTAGCAGGGCGCGAATCGAGGAAACGTCGGTGCTCCCCGCGATCGCCTTTCGTTACAAAGCTTCCGAAGAAGTAACTCTGCGCGCCGCGGTGTCGCGAACGGTAGCTCGGCCTTCTTTCAAAGAAATCGCGCCCGTGCTCATCCGCGACGCGGAGATCGGCGAGGATTTTGCGGGTAACGTGGATCTTAAGATTTCGAAGATCACCAACTATGACGTCCGCGCGGAATGGGCTCCCAAAAGCGGCGGCCTCTTTGCGGTGAGCGGCTTTGCCAAGTCGATCCAGGATCCGATCGAACGCAGCCTGGGGGCGGGCGTGCAACAATTCATCAACGCGGGGAACGCCACCGTCTTCGGCTTTGAGCTCGAAGCGGAGAAGGGGCTCGGGTTTCTTACTCCAGAGTTGAAGGACTTCTCGCTCGGAGCAAACTACACCTTCATCCGCTCGAACCTTGCCCGGACCAATGACAGCATCTTCGGATCGAGACGCCGGCTGCAGGGCCAGCCCGATTACCTCTTCAATTTCAATCTGACTTACGACAACCGCGAGGCTGGCTTCTACGCTGGTCTCTTCTTCAATGTTACCGGGCCTTACCTCGACTTCGTGGGCGGGACCGCTCTCGACCCGGATATCCTCGTCAAGCCGATCGCCACTCTGAACTTCGCGCTTCAATACAATTTCACCAGGAACCTCAAACTAACCTTTCGAGCCAATAACATGACCTCGACGAAGTTTGAGCGTGTCATCGTCGCAGGGAGCAATTCGATCTACACCAGCTTCAATACGGGGGTTACTTACTCGATCGGCCTCGAGGGTAATTGGTAATGCTTCATGCACTATTCTTCACGAAAATGCCACATGGAAGTCACGCGATTGTCACTCTCCGTTTCGTGCCAGAGCCGGCGAAGGACGCTAGCTTGAAAGCTTAAGCTCGTGTTCTCACACCGCATCACTTTTCACTCCATCGTTGCGATCTTGTTGATACCCATTGGTGGCTCGGCGATCGCGCAAGTGTCGGGCAATGTCGCCGGGGAGATGCGGGAGTTATTGGATAAGTGGGTCGATCTGCAGAAGGCGCTCTCGAAGGAGAAGAGCGAGGCGAAGGACGCGAAGCTTGTTTTGCAGCAGCGCATCGAGCTGCTTACGCGGGAGCTCGAGGAGCTCAAAGAGAAGAGGGTGAAAGGAGAACTCGATGTGACCGAAGCGGACAGGAAGAAAGCAGAGATGGCCGATAAGAAGACGGGGATCGTCGGCTCGCTGGCGGAGCTGGAGAAAGAGGCGCCGGCGCTCGAAGGCGAATTGCGAGCGCTGCAGCCGCTGCTGCCCGATCCGGTGAAGGAAAGGCTCGCGCCGCTTTTTGGCCGCGTGCCGGAGGTGGGCAAGACGTCGAAAGCGTCGCTGGCGGAGCGTTACCAAAACGTCGTGGGCGTGCTCAATGAAGTCGCCAAGG
The DNA here is from genome assembly GCA_038238555.1 of Chthoniobacterales bacterium. GTDB lineage: Bacteria > Verrucomicrobiota > Verrucomicrobiia > Chthoniobacterales > Chthoniobacteraceae > JANNXQ01. Next base: position 40,996 of record JBBRXP010000010.1, read on the forward strand.
CTAATCAGGAGATCGGTGTCGTGAGTGAGATTCGCACGCTCGATGACGGCAAGCCCGCGGAGGTCAAGACGCTCTACATCGGTCTTGGGCAGGCGTATTTCGTCAACGCGACGGGAAAAAAAGGAGGCATCGGCCGGCCGGGACAGCATGGGTGGGAGTGGCAGCAGGACGATTCGCTCGCGGGCAATATCCGGCTCTCGCTCGACATGCTGCAGAGCAAGTCGTCGGCGAAATTTATCCCGATGCCGGTGCAGATCGACTGATCGCGAATGAAGCTTTTCTTCGCTCCGTTTGCCACGGCCGCAGCCGTGCTGGCTCTCCCACTTTACGCGGCACCCGCGGGAAAAGAAATGGCGGCGGGGCTCAAGGATGAGTTGGAGGTCGGCGCGCGGCAGCTTGCCGGGCTCCGCGAGCGCATCGACGCGGAGCGGCTTCCGCTGGCCATGCAACTAGACGACTTGGAAAAAAAGCTGCTCGATGCGCGCAAAGAATACGAGGGCGTGACGCGCACTCTCGACACGCGGAACCTCGACATCTCGAACCTCAAGATCGAGATCAAGGAGAAGGAAGACGAGAGCTTCTACATTTCAAATCTGCTCGATGAATTTGTGCGCGGCTTTGAGTCGAAGCTGCACATGGCCGAGTGGCCGGGCATCAAGCCGGCTCTCGAAAAAGCGAAGAGCGCCGCGGCGGATGCGCAGCTTCCGGTGAGTGAAAAATTTGCGGCGCAGATGGCGGCGCTGCACGCCGGGCTCACGCGCAGCCGGGAAACGCTGGGTGGCATGCGCCTCGAGGGCTCGGCGCTCGATGCGCAGGGCACTGTGTTGCGAGGGAAGTTCGCGCTGCTCGGGCCGTTCGCGATGTTCGCTTCGGCGGATGGCACGGCTGTCGGCATCGTGCCGCCGCCGGGGCCGGGAGCGGTGACGCCGCTGGTCAAAGCTATGGATCCAAAAATCAACGCCGGCATCGCCCGTGTGCTGGAGACCGGCGCGGGCTGGTTCCCACTCGATTCGACCAATGGCAACGCCCTCAAGGAGATGCTCCACCGGACGAGCCTCATCGATACTTTCCGGCACGGCGGGCCGATCATGTATCCGCTGCTGCTCACCTCGATGATTGCGTTCAGCGTCGTCCTCGAGCGGATGCTTTTTGTGATGCGCGAAAAGCGGAGGCGCCGGCCGGAGCTCGTGGTGGAGATGCTCGATTGCATCGAGAAAGAGGAGCCGGAACGCGCGATCAAGATTGGGCGTTCGACGAAAGATTACGTCGCCAAGACGCTGCTCTACGCGCTGGAGCACCGTGAAAAATCTCTCGGCAGCGGACTCATGCTCGCGGCGAACAATGAGCTGAAACGCTTCGGACGCGGACTGCCGGTGCTCGACACTTGCATCACCCTCGCCCCGCTCCTCGGCCTGCTCGGCACGGTCACGGGCATGATGCATTCCTTCTCCTTGATGGGCGGCGATCTCGGCGCGCCGGGCGCGATCACCGGCGGTATTTCGGAAGCGCTGATCGCGACCGCATTTGGACTCGTGATCGCGATCGTGGCGGTCATCCCGTTTAACTATCTCAACGCGCGCATGGACGAAGCGCGGCATCAGATCGAGGCAGCCGCCACGCGTCTGGAGTTGCTCATGAAGGGCAGGAAAAAAGAACGCATTCCCGCCGGCCACGATGCGCTCGAAGAAGAAGGCTTCAGGCTCGGCCGGTCCGCGGCGGCCGGTGGCGGAGGCGTTCACTAATCCCCGCGACGAACCATGAACCTCTCTCCTCCCGCTCGGAAGAAAGCGCGCATCGAGATCATTCCGCTGATCGACATTATTTTCTTTCTGCTCGCCACCTTCATCATGGTCTCGCTCTCGATGACGAAGAACGAAGGAATGAAAGTCGCGCTGCCGGGCGCGGCGAGCGGGGAAAAGCAGGATGAAAAAGAGAAGCCGATCACGTTGAGCGTGACCGAGAAGGGCGACGTGTTTTTTAACAAGGAGAAGGTAACGATGGCGCAGCTTCCCTTTAAGTTGCAGAGCTACAAATCGAGCACCAAAGACCCGAAGGTGGTCGTCAACGGCGATGGCGCGGCGGATTACAAACAAGTCGTCGCGGTGATCGACGAGGCGCGCAAAATCGGAGTGACCAAGATCGCGCTTTCCACCAAGCGATGAGAGCGCTCGGCATTTTTCTGGCGGTGAGCTTTCACCTCGCGGTGATCCTTTTCGGCGGGATGTTTCTTTTGAACGACAAAGAAAAAGCCGCGCGAGTAGAGGAGCGCCAGGAGATGGAGATCGAGGAGGAAAAGCCGCCGGAAGAAAAGCCCGACGAGAAGCCGAAGGAAGAAGAGAAGATGGATGCTCCCGCCGAGGCTCCGAAATTTGACGCGCCGCTCGTGGACGCGCCGCCCGCGGTGGCGCTCGCGCCGCTCAGTCTCTCGGACCTCGAGGGCTTGCTCGGCGGCACGGGCGGCGACAGTGCTTTCGGAGGTGGTGGCGGGCTGAGCGCAGGCGGCGTGCTGGGCGGCGCGGGCGGCGGGGGAGATGGCTCGGGCGTGCTGAGTTCGGCACGGCTCGATCAAAGGCCGCGCCTCGTCACGCGGGTCGATCCGAAGCCTCCGTCGGCGCTGGCGCGGACGTTGCCGGAAGTCACCGTCACCGTCTTCATCGACGCCGCGGGAAACGTAATGAAGGCCGACGTGACGCCCGAGGTGGCCCCGGCCGCGATGAAGCCAATCACGGACGCCGTGCTGCGCTGGAAATACGAGCCCGGGATGCGCAACGGCCAGAAGGTCGGCTGCAAGGTCTCGCACAAGATTCACTTTCAAGGGTGAGCACGCGGTTTGTTATTCCGCTCTTCCTTTGCTGCGCAGCCGCCGCGCAGGCCCAGCGCGTTGCTTCGCCTTACCCGCTCCAGCTTTGGAAAGACCCGGCTTTCAAGAAAGCGTTTCTCCGGGAATTTGGCGCGGACACCGCGATCGAGCCGCCGCTCAACGCCGTCGAGAAACAGCAGATGCAGAAGCTCGCCGAAGTCATGGGCGCCCAGCCTGCGGAGTCCCTGCGCGCACTTGCCGAAGTCACTACGGAAAAATCCAGCGCGGAGTTCGATTTCGTTCTTGGGCAACTTTCTCTCCAGACCAATCAAGCGCCCGCAAAGGCAATCGGACACTTCGAGAGGGCGATCAAAAAGTTCCCGAGTTTTCGGCGCGCCCATTTCGCCCTGGGTCGCACGCTCGTGCAGCAAGGCAGCTTTGCTCCGGCTCTCGCCTCGCTCGCCACGGCGATGGAACTCGGCCGCGCGGATGGCAACCTTTTCGGCCTGCTGGGCTACTGCCATCTCGCGCTGGAAAACGCCGGCTCGGCGGAGTCCGCCTACCGCATGGCGCTCGTGCTGCAGCCGGCTTCGCTCGATTGGAAGATGGGTCTCGTGCGCGCGTTACTCAAGCAAGGCAAGGCCGACGACGTCGTCGCGATGTGCAATGAAATGCTCGCGGCCGATCCCAAAAAAAACGACCTGTGGATGCTCCAGTCCAACGCCTACCTCATTAAGAAGGACTATCTCCGCGCGGCGACGAATCTGGAACTCGTCGCCCGCAACGGCGCCGCGGCCGCCGCGGACTTCGCGCGGCTGGGCGACATTTATGTGAACGAGCAACTGCACGACGCCGCCCTTTCCGCTTACAGCCGTGCGCTGGCCGCAGCTCCGCCCATCGCGCTCAACGAGGCCGTGCGCGTGGTCGAGGCGCTCGCCACCCGGGGCGGCCTCGATCAATCCAAGGAGCTGCTCGCCGCGGTGCGGAAAGGTTACGCGACCGAATTGAAGGATGCCGACCAGCGGCGCCTCATGAAGATCGAGGCGCGCATCGCGGTGGCCGAAGGTGCGGGCGGCAAGTCCGCGGAAATCCTCGAGGAAGTCGTGAAGCTCGATCCGCTCGACGGCGAGGCGCTGATGCTCCTCGCGCAGCATTACGCCGGAGCGAGCGAGAAGGAGCGCGCCATTCTTTATTACCAGCGCGTGGAAGGCATCGAGAGGTTCGAAGCGGACGCTTCGGTGAAACACGCGCAACTGCTCGCAGGCATGAGCAAGCTCGACCAGGCCATCCCTCTGCTGAAGCGCGCGCAACAACTCAAGCCGCGCGACAGCGTTGCCAAGTATCTCGAGGAATTGGAGCGTTATCAAAAGCTCCGGCGTTAGTGTCGCCACTCCTTCGGGTTGCCTGTTGCAATCGTCGGTTGCATCGACACCTTCACGCCCGCAATGAAATTGCTCCCCCCGCGGCGTCCGTTCACTTCTCCCGAAATCCTCGAAGCGCGCATCGCTCCCGCCGCGGTGCTCACTTTCACCGACACCGACGGCGACCTCGTGACGGTGAGCGCGAGCAAGGGCACCGGCACGGATCTGCACGCCGTGGTCGATCCCTTCCTCGTCCCCGCGGGCGCGGGCAGGCAACTCCAGCAGCTCGCGCTCAACACTCGCGCGGCGACTTTCCAAGGCGCGACGATCGTCATCTCCGCGGCGGGCTCCGGCAATGGCACGGTGGACATCGGTTACATCAATGCCACCGGGCTCGACCTCGGCAGCGTCACCATCGACGGCGATCTCGGCCAGATCGACGCGGGCGACGCCGACACCCGCACGCAGGCCGTGTGCAGCCTCAGCGCCGGCTCCATCGGCGTGCGCGGCCTCGACACACAGGCCGCGGGCGGCATCCTCCAGAGCACGTTGGTCGGAAGGCTCGGCGCCTTGACGCTCGCGGGCAATCTCCAAGGCGCGTCGCTCCTCGTTCTCGGCTCCGCGTTCGATCCCGATCCAAACGTGCACGACCGCTTCGACACGCCCGGCTCCATCGGCGCCATCGACATCGGCGGCTCTCTCCTCGGTGCTGCGAGCGCAAAGAGCGGCTCGATCGAAGCGAAGGGCGCCATCGGCAATGTCCACATCGGCGGCAATATCGCCGGAGGTGTGGCCCGCGAATCGGGAAGAATTTTTTCCGAAGACCGCATTGCCGCGGTGCGCGTGGATGGCAGCATCGTCGGCGGCGCAAATGTCGCGGCGCAGGAAAGCGGCCAGGTCTTCGGCGCGGGCGGCATCGCCTCGGTCGTCGTGAAGCAATCGCTGCTCGGCGGCGACGCCACGCGCTCCGGTTTCATCGGCGCGGTCCGCGGCATCGGCAGTGTCTCGATCGGTGTGGATGTGCGCGGCGGGAGAGACGACGACAGCGGGGCGATCGGCTGCTTGGGCGTGTTGGGCAGAGTCACCATCGGCCACGATCTCGTCGGCGGTGGCGGCACGCGCAGCGGCACCATTCAGTGCGCAGACCGCATTCCCACCGTCTCCGTGGGCCACGACATTCAAGGCGGGGATGGACTCCTCTCCGGCGTCATCGGTTCGGCGAAAACCATCGGGAGCACTTTCGTGGGCGGCTCGATCCGAGGCGGCGCGGGCCCGCAGAGCGGCGCGGTGGGAAGCTTCCTGGCACTCGGCGCCGTGCACGTGGTCGGCGATGTCGCGGGCGGCACGGGGGGCAGCTCGGGCCAGATCGTCAGCATTTCAAAAATCGCGAGCGTTACCATTGATGGCTCGCTCCTCGGCGGCATCGGCTTTGAGAGCGGCGCCATCGGCACTAACACGGGTCTCGGTCCCATCAAGATCGGCGGCGATCTCCGCGCCGGCCAGGGCGACCGCTCCGGCGCCATCATCGGCGATTCCACGAGCGACACGCCTACGACGATTGCGAGCGTCACCATCGGCGGCTCCCTCAATGGCCTGCCCTCCTCTGCGCCTCGCTTCAGCGCTGGGCCCGGCTCGGGCGGCGGCGGTCCGACGCCGGGTTTCGAAGCGGGCACGATCTTTTCCGACGGTGCAATCGGCTCCGTCATTATCGAAGGCGATGTCGTGGGAGGCGATCTCACCGAAACGGGATCGATCCGCGCGGCCACCATCCAGAGCATCACCATCCGAGGCAACCTCACGGGCGGCGGCGGCTCTTCCAGCGGCATTCTGCGCGGCGGCACGAGCATCGGCGCCGTCCACATCGATGGCTTCTTGCAAGGCGGCGCCGGCGCCGACTCCGGGCAGGTCTTCGGCGGTTCGATCCAGAGCGTCTTTGTGGGCCGCAATCTCCGCGGCGGCAGCGGCGCGCTGAGCGGAGGCATCGTCTCGAGTGCGGGCGACATCGGCGCCGTCGAAGTTCGCGGCTCACTGCTCGTGGGCAGCGCGACCCTCTCCGGCTTCATCTCCTCGGCCGGCACGCTCGGCTCCGTGAAGGCTGCCACCTTCGCAGGCAATCCTTCCCACCGCCTGCTCATCTCCGCGGCCACCTCCATCGGCGCCATCACCGTGGCCAATCAAGTGGTGGATACCGACATCTTCGCCGGCGTCGCCACTGGAAGCGCTCCGGCAAATCCGCACGCGCAGATCGGCACGATCGTGGTCGGCACCACGGGCGCCGGCAATGTGATCGGCACCAACATCGTCGCCGGCGCCGCACCCGGTGAAGATGGCGTCTTCGGCACTGCCGACGATTTCGCCGCACCCACCAGCCCCGGAGACACGAGCACCACGCTCTCGAGGATCGCCAGCGTCATCGTCAAGGGCTCGATCCTTTTTGAAGACAGCACCGCCTTCGGCATCGTCGCCCAGCACATCGTCGCGGTGAAGGTCGCGGGCACCGCCATCAAATTGAAAACCGGTCCCACCAACGACGGCCTCATCCCTCTCCCCGGCCGCGACACATCGCTCAACGAGTTAGTGTCGGATTAAGGACCGGTCTCAAGACCGATGCGCCGCGTCCCATTTCCTTCCCAACCAATCCTCCTCCCATGAACTCCCGCATCGAACCGCTCGAATCCCGCATCGCTCCCGCGGTCGTTGTGCTCACGAACCACGCAGCGACTTACACCGACATCGACGGCGACAAAGTCACCATCGCCGTCTCGACCGGCGACCTTCATGGCGCCGGCATCTTTACCAGCGTGCCCTTCGGCGCCGGCGATCAATTGCAGCGGATCGATTTCAGCGGCGGCGGATTCGACGGCGCGAATCTCACCATCAGCGTCGCGCAAAAACCCGGCGGCGACGGACTCGCAAATGTCGGCGTAATCGACTCGCAGTTTCACGATCTCGGAAATGTGAGCGTGCAGGGCGATCTCGCGCTGATCTTCGCTGGCGATGCGGCGGCGGCCACGCCCGGGGTGAGATCGCTCACCGTCCGCTCGATGGGCCGGCTCGGCGTGGATACGGAGCCGCCGGATTCCGTCGTCTTCCTGCGCACGCTCGTCAGCACCGTTCAGGGAAATCTCGGCGCACTCAACGTGGCGGGCGATGTCGTCGAATGTCTCATCACATCCAACACGATCGGCGCGGTGAACATCGGCGGCTCGCTCATCGGAGGCGCGGGCGCGGGCAGCGGGTCCATCGGAGCGAACACGATCGGCTCGGTGCACCTCGGCCGCGACTTGCAGGGTGGCAGCGGAATGGGATCCGGGGCGCTCGATCCGGTCGGGCATGGGGGACCGATCCGCATTGGCGGGTCGATCCTCGGCGGCAGCGGCGTGCGCAGCGGCCGCATCGTCAGCGACGGGGACATCGCCTCGGTGAGCGTCGGCGGCGATGTGAAGGGCGGCACCGCGGATCGCTCGGGACGCATCGAAGCGGAAGGCATCGGCCCGGTGTCGATCGGCGGCTCAATCATCGGCGGCCTCGGAACGACGAGCGGAAATATCACCACCTACGACACCACCGACCTCGGTTTCGTGCGGATCGGCGGCAGCATGCTCGGAGGCAGCGGCGCGAACTCCGGGAAGATCGACTCGGGCGGAAAGCTGGCAGGCATCAGCCTCGGCGGCTCGCTCATCGGCGGCACGGCCGATGACACGGGCGAGATTCGCAGCACGGGCCGAATGGGCGCGGTGACCATCGCGCACGACATCGCCGGCGGCGCGGCGCTCAACACTTTCACCGGCTACATCTTCAGCCAGACGTCGCTCGATGCGCTCACCGTCGGCGGTTCGATCGTCGGCGGCTCGGGCGTGGATTCGGGATTCATTTACACGAATGCCGGCATCGGCGCGGTGCGGATCGGCCACGATGTGCTCGGCGGTGCCGGCTCCTCTGCCGGCGGCCTCTACAGCCTCGGTCGCATCGCGAGCGTCTCCGTCGCCGGTTCGCTCGTCGGGGGCGGCAGCGGGGGCAGCGACAATGCCGGCCTGATCCAAGGCGCGAGCCTCGGCGCGATCGCGATCGGCCAGGACGTGCGCGGCGGCGCGGGCACCGCCGACGGCCTCATCGCATCGAATGGAAAAATCGACAGCGTCACCATCGGCGGCTCGCTGCTCGGCGGCACGGGCGCGGGCGCGGGGCAGATCTTCAGCGCGGGCGACATGCTCTCGGTGAAAATTGGCGGCGACGTGCTCGGCGGCGACACGGCGAACAGCGGCACCGGCACGATCCGCTGCGATGGAAAACTCGTGAGCCTCGCCATCGGCGGCTCGCTCATCGGCGGCACCGCGCCTTTCAGCGGCGGCGTCGAGAATGGCCAGGGCATTGGCGCGATCCGCATCGGCGGCGATCTCATCGGCGGCAGCATCGCCGGCGCGGCATCGCTGGCGGACTCCGGTTTCATCCGGAGCGGCGGGCGCATCGAGAGCATCTTCATCGGCGGCTCCATCGTCTCCGGCACCGACACGAGCAGCGGCGCGCTCACCAACGACGCCTCCATTCGCGCGGGCCGCGACATCGGCTCGCTCACCGTGCTTGGCAATGTGTTCGGCAATGCGAGCGCCGCCGGCGATTCCCCCGTCATCATCAGCGCCTTTGGCCAGACCTTGTCGGGCACGACCACCGACGTGGCGATCGGCCGCATCTCGATCGGCGGCACCGTCGAATGGGCGAGCATCTTCGCCGGATACGACACGACGCTCTTCCCGACCAACGCCGACGCGCAGATCGGCGCGGTGCATGTCGGCGGCGATTGGATCGCGAGCAGCATCGTCGCGGGCACCGTCAATTTCGGAGCGGACGATGCCCCCGGCGGCGCGGGTGCGAATGCCGACAACGTGAACTTCGGCGAACTCCACGATCACCTCATCCTCGAAGCGACCGAAGATTCGCGCATCGTCGCACGCATCGGCAGCATCGGCATCGGCGGGCGCGTCTTCGGCTCGCCCGCTTCGTTCCGCGCGGGCGACCACTTCGGTTTCGTCGCGGAGGAAATCGCCGCGCTCACCGTCGGCGGCCACGCCTTCACGCTCACCGCCGGGCCGGCCAACAACGGCTTCCCATTCCTCTCCGCGCTCGACGTGTCGCTGCACGAGAACACGGCGTTGGTCGGCGTCACCGTGGGATTGGCCCAGCCCGCCAAGCTCGTGAACGCAAGCACCCTCACCTACGAAGACATCGACGGCGATCATGTGACCGTGCGCCTCTCGAAACCGCTGCTCACCGCCGTCAACGTGGACACCGTTTTCAAATTCAACACCGGTGTCGTGAACGGCACGCCTGCGCTCCGGCAATTGCAGAGCATCGACTTCACCTCGCTCGCGAGCAATGGCCTCGGCGTCGCCGTTTCCGTGGTGGCGGTGAAAAACGGCGACGGGCTTGCGAATGTCGGCGCGATCCTCTCCACCGGCTTCGACCTCGGCACGGTCACGGTTCCCGGCGACCTCGGGCGCATCGTCGCCGGCGACGCCGTCGCGACCACGCCCGGCCTCGCCGCGCTCAATGTCCGCTCGATGGGCCTGCTCGGTCTCGACACGCAGGCGGCGGGCGGCGATTTATTGAGCTCCATCAAGGGCGATCTCCGCGCGCTCAATGTCGCTGGGAATGTCGAGGGAATCCTCCTCGCCGCCGACCGCATGATCGGCGCGGCCAGCATCGGCGGCTCGCTCATCGACGCTGCCATTCAAAACGACACCGGCTTCGGCCTCGTGAAAATCCGCGGCGACATCCGCGGCGGCAGAGTCGCCAGCGATGGCGGATTGCAGGGCATCACCGTCGGCGGCTCGCTCATCGGCGGCGCGTCCATTTACACCGGCGCCATCGGCATCAGCACCGGCATCGGATTCGTGAACATCGGCCGCAACATCCTCGGCAGCGCCGCGGATTTGACCGGCTACATCAATACTTCGAGTACATTTCACAGCGTGACCGTCGGCGGCTCGCTCGTCGGCGGCGCCGGTATGAGCAGCGGAGAAATCTCCGCCACCGGCGACATCGGCGCGGTGAAGATTGGCCGCAACGTGCGCGGCGGCGCGGGCTTCGATTCCGGCTTCATCACGAGCGGCGGCAAACTCGCGAGCGTTGCCGTCGGAGGTTCATTGCTCGGCGGCGGCAACACCAGCACCGGCGCGATCTTCAGCACCGGCGACTTGGGCGCGGTCACGATCGGCCTCGACGTGCAAGGCGGCGCGGGCGGCAACTCCGGGCAAATCGTCACCTTCGGCAAATTGAAATCCGTGACCCTCGGCGGCTCGCTCTTCGGCGGCACAAATGGCAACACCGGGAAAATTTCCAGCACCGGCGAAATGAGCGCGGTGCGGATCGCCCACGACGTGCGCGGCGGTTCGACCGGCCCTTCCGGCTTCATCGGCAGCGGCGGAAAGATCGCGAGCCTCACCATCGGCGGATCCCTCATCGGCGGCGCAGGCACGCAGACCGGCCAGCTCCAGTTGAATGGCGGCGCGGGGGCCATCGCCATCGGCCACGACGTGCTCGGCGGCGCCGGCGTCATCTCGGGCCAGATTCAAGGCAACGGCGTCATCGACAGTATCCGCATCGGCGGCTCGATCATCGGCGGAGCGGGCTTGTCGAGCGGCGGACTGAGCGGCGATGGCAACCTCGCTCACCTCGATCTCCGCGGTTCGCTCTACGGCGGCAGCATCACCGGCGCCGCGGGCACTCTCACCCAATCCGGCGCCATCATCGACACCCATCTCGGCAGCATCGCAATCGGCGGCTCGATCGTTGCCGGCTTCGACGATGCGCCCGGCGGACGCCTCATCGACAGCGCCTTTATCGGCGCCGCCGACGACATCGGCGCGCTTGTCGTGCGCGGCAGCCTCATCGGCAACGTCACGCCAAATGGCGCGAGTTCCGTCATCGTCAGCGCGCGCGGCCAGCACACCGTCGCCACGGGCGCGACCAAAGACGTGGCCATCGGCAGCATCGCCATCGGCGGCGGTGTCGAGCGCGCCCTCCTCCTCGGCGGTTACGACACCGACCAAAACCCAAAGAACGCCGACGCGCAGATCGGCCCCGTCACCATCGGCGGCGATTGGACGGCGAGCAGCCTCGAAGCCGGCGTGCAAAACAATGTGTTCCCAAAATTCGGCGAATCCGACGACGTGAAGATCCCGCTTCCCGACAACGCCGGAATCGCTTCACGCATCGCCAGCATCCTCATCCGAGGCGGCGTCTTCGGCACGTCCGCCACGAGCGCCACCGACCACTTCGGCTTCGGCGCCCAGCAGATCGGCGCCTTCAAAGCCGGCGCCTACACCGCCCCGCTCACCGCCGCAAAGGACACCATCGAACTCGCCCTCCTCACCGCCGACGTGACGATCCGCGAAGTGAGTTGAAAGTGACACCGTGCCTCCGGCCTGTGCCGACGAGATCTGGGCGAGAACCCCGCAAATTTTCCGCGATCTCCCAAAACTCAAAACCCCATGCCGCCGTCCGCTCCTTCACAGGCCGGAGGCGCTGTATCACCTTCCTTCATCCCATGCACATCATCGAACCTCTCGAATCCCGCATCGCCCCAGCGACTCCTCTTCCGTGCGTTCCCTGTATTCCGTGGACCTCTGCCGATTGCTTCGTCATTCGTCATTCGTCATTTGCCCTGCTCACCGCGATTCGCAGTCCTGCGCGAGGAGCGTGTCGTCGAGCCGCTTCACTTCACCGGAGCCGGCGCGGGCGGCGGCGAATTCTTCTCCGAGAGAGGCCAGCGATTCACCGACGCGGCCTCGCGCGCGCTCACGGCATGGCGCTCACGCTCGCGGTGCGGCGGGAAATTCGACCTTGTCGTGGATTTCCGCGAGGCGCAGCGAACAGCCGATGGATTCGAGGGTGACTATGTCGTCGCTCTCCGTGAATTCCCACGAGTCCCAACCGCCCGCGCGAGATCGCCGGTAGAGCTGCGCCCAGCGGCGATCCCGCGCCACGAGCAGATACTCGACGAAGGAATCGATGAGCCGATAGAGCGCAAACTTTTCGCCCCGGTCGTAATCCTCGGTGCTGAAGGAGAGGACTTCGCAGAGAAAGGACGGATTGAGATAAGCGTCGGTCACGCGGTCGTAGGTGGCGATTGGCCCGCACAGGGCGGAGACATCCGGGTAACGAAAAACATTCGCGCGCTCGATGCGCACTTTCATGTTGGCGGTAAAGACGCGGCACGGACGGCCCACGAGTTGGTTCCTGATCAAACCGAAGATATTTCCAGTGATAGCGTCGTGGTCAAATGTCCCGCCCGGCATCGAAACGATTTCGCCGTTCACATACTCGCTTCGCGTCTCCGCGGCGCGCTCGCTTTCGAGATATTCTTCTGCGGAGATGAAGGCGGCGGAGCGGGCGGCGGCGTGCATGGGATCGAATCTCTGGCGTTCCTGCTCACTTCACGTACTTGACGATCAGGATCAACACGGGGATGAGCCCAACCCAGAAGGCGAAGTTCCACTTGATCGTGTCAGCTTTGGCTTCTGCAATCTTCGTTTCGATCCGCGCGCCGTCCTCCTTTGTCAGAAACCGGTCAGTCATCCACTGCCGTAAATCGGTCTCGACTTCTTCCTGCGTCTTGCGCTGTGACAGCTCGATGGCCTCAGCAATCGCGTGGCTTTGCTTTGGACTGAGATCCCCGCTTTCGAGCGTCCTGGTGATTTGAATAACGGTGACCATTGGTGCCACCATGCCTGCGAGGCCCCACGCTGGCAAGACCGTGAGTTCTGCTCTTCGGCCCGGCGTCAATACACGCCTTCGACGATCTTCTTTTCCATCGCGCCAAAGGGCCGCACTTCGGCCACGCCGTCCCATGCATACGGAGCGCGCGGTTTTCTACGCAGCGCTTCGTCGCGCTCGAGAAAGCGGGGCATGAAGAACTCCTTGGTAAGTGTAGTTAGTTCCACGCGGCCCCAGGTATCGTAGTCCACGGTCTTATCTGTGTTACTCGGGTCCACCACGCGCAGCACGGCGCGAGGCTGCGGCGCAAAGTAAGTTATCGAGTAGTTATCCTCCCGAGTAAGTGGTACGCTCGCGGCAAGACCCATCAAGGTATTGCCGTAAGTGGGATAGAAGCCGATGCGGCCTTCGAGCACTTCCTCGACGATGAATCGCACATATTGCGGCAGCATCGTAGTGCCGCCGCAGAAGACGCCGCGGATGCCCGCCTCGTGGATGTCGATCTTCTCGGCGAGCGCTTCGAGTAACTTCGGCGTGGTAAAGAGACCACTTACTTTGCGGTGCTTGAGAATGGTTACTGCCTGATCGACCACATGCTCCATGTAAGCCTTGGCTTCCTCGAACTTCTTATTACCGATGAGCTTCTTTACCCAGCGCGGATCGAGATCGATAAAGTAACACGACGAGCCGCGCACATGCGCCAGATGCTCGATCGAGAGCCTCAATCGGCGCGGTCCGGTCGGCCCCATCATGAGCCACGCCTCGCCGCGCGGGAAATGGGCGTCGCTTATTTTTTCCGAGAACTCGGAGTAATCGACCTTGTAATCGTTCCAACCGATTCGCTGCTTGGGCATGCCCGTGGTGCCGCCCGTTTCGAAGATGTTATAAGGCTGCCCCTTGAAGGCCGCGGGCACCCACACCTCGGGCTGCAAATCCCGCAGCCATTCATCCTGGAAAGGCGGGAACTTCAGCACTTCGGCAAAGGATTTGATCTCCTTGCGCGGATCGAAATTCTTCGACGCCCATTCGATCCAGAACGGGCACCCGGTCTCCGGAGAAAAATGCCACGCGAGGATTTCCTGGAGATGAGTTTCGAGTTGGGCTTGGGCTTGGGCGGGAGTCAGCGAGGTCATGATGATGTGTGTGCGTATCAAATGCCGAACCGCGCGGAAAGCGCGAGACGCATTTTTATTTCATCACAGCACGAGGCGCGAATGCACGTCGCCCCAATGTTCTTCAAGATACGGGTCCATGCCGGGGAAGTTCATGCGCCGAGCATAGCGCGCGCGGCGTCGAGTGTCAGCGCCCAAGGAGAGGCGATACACCTGTCGCCTCTCCTTGCGCCAGCAGCGCCTCAGCGGCTTGCGCCACGTCTTTGTCGCCGCGGCCGGAGAGGTTCGCGATGAGGATTTGATCGGGCGACATTTTCGGCGCTCCCTTCAGCACTTGCGCGATGGCGTGCGCGCTCTCCAGCGCGGGGATGATGCCTTCCAGTCGCGAGAGTTTCACAAAGGCGTCGAGCGCTTCGGCGTCGGTGGCGAAGTCGTAGTCGATGCGGCCCTCGTCGCGCAGCCAGGCGTGTTCGGGGCCGATGGCGGCGTAGTCGAGGCCGGCGCTCACGCTGTGGGTGAGCTGAATTTGACCGTCGTCATCGGCGAGCAGGAAGGTCTTGGTGCCTTGCAGCACACCGAGGCGGCCGCCTTGGAAACGCGCGGCATGATCGCCGTCACGAATGCCGCGCCCGCCGGCTTCGACGCCGATCATTTTCACGGACGCATCGTTCAGGAAGGGCCAGAAGAGCCCGATCGCATTGGAGCCGCCGCCGACGCAGGCGACGAGCAGGTCGGGCAGTCGCTTTTCGCGTTCGAGAATTTGCCGGCGCGCTTCGTCGCCGATCACGCGATGAAAATCGCGCACCATCATCGGATACGGATGCGAGCCGAGCGCGCTGCCGAGGATGTAGTGAGTGGTGCGCACATTGGCGACCCAGTCGCGCATGGCTTCATTGATGGCCTCCTTGAGCGTGGCCTGCCCGGCCGTGACGGGGACCACGGTCGCGCCGAGAAATTTCATGCGCGCGACGTTGAGGGCCTGGCGCTCCATATCCACGGCGCCCATGTAAATCACGCACTCAAAGCCGGCCCGCGCCGCGACGGTGGCGGTGGCCACCCCGTGCTGGCCGGCGCCCGTCTCGGCGATGATGCGCCGCTTGCCCATGCGCTGCGCGAGGAGGATTTGGCCGAGCGCGTTGTTGATCTTGTGCGCGCCGGTGTGGAGTAAATCTTCGCGCTTCAAATAAATCTTGGCCCCGCCTAACTCTCGCGTGAGTCGCTCGGCGAAATAAAGCGGCGTGGGGCGGCCGGCATAGTTCTGGAGGAGCCACGCGAGCTCGCTCTGAAAGCCTGCATCTCCGCGCGCCGCGAGGTATTCGGATGTGAGATCGTTGAGCGCGGTCATCAGGGTCTCCGGCACAAACATGCCGCCATACGGCCCGAAGTGGCCGTGCGCGTCGGGGAGTGATTGCAGGTCGATCATCGGGCGCGCAGCCTAGGCGCGGTGCGTGGGACGGGCAAAAGATTTTGAGGAGCGCCGGATGGAGCGCCGCCGTCCTCGTGCGGCGCGTTCTTTGCGAA
>JBBRXP010000011.1:0-55960 GCA_038238555.1 Chthoniobacterales bacterium
CGGAGCGTGTCCCTCCAAGGCGTGTCGCTACAGGGCGGACTTTGTGTGGCGTGGTGCGGATGTGGTCCACTTCGACCTTCATCTCGCTGGCTTGCTGGTAGCGGAGGTCGGGTTCTTCTTGCAGGGCTTTGAGGACGCCGCGGTCGAGACGGACATCGATCTGCGCTTTGGTCGATGGGAGCGCGAAGATGCCGTGCGGGCGTTGGCGGGTGAGCAGCTCGTAGAGCATCACGCCCAACGCGCAGATGTCGGTGCGCTTGTCGGCTTGGCCGTGGTGCTGCTCAGGAGCCATGTAGTCGGCGGTGCCCATCACGACATTGGTATCGGTGATCGCCTCACCGAGTGCGCCGCTCAAGCGCGGACGCCACGCGCATCAGCACTCTCGCCAAACCGCCGCGCCATGTGCGCCCAAAAAAATGGGGTGACCGACGGGACTCGAACCCGCAACAGCCAGGACCACAACCTGGAGCTCTACCATTGAGCTACGGCCACCATTTTTGCGAAGGCGCCAAGATAACAAATCCCCCCTCGCTGCCAACCGCTATTTTCCCCGGGATCGCCTGCATGAAAGGCAGATCGCGCGTTCTCGGCGCCTCTGGGTCAAAAACATTTCACCGGCAAACGGCGCTGCGGCGCGGAGAGTTTCTCTTTGATGACTCCTGCCGAACGCGAACGTCACGATCAATTTCTGCGGCTCTTCATTTCGCACGAAGAGGCGGTGAGCGGGTTTGTGCGCGCGCTGGTGCCGACGCGAGAGGATGCGCGCGAAGTCATGCAGGAGGTGGCCGCGGTGCTCTGGCGGAAATTCGACCAGCTCACGAGTCCCGATGCGTTCCGCCGCTGGGCATTTGGCGTGGCGCGTTTTGAAGCGCTCGCTTCCTGCGCGACCGCGCGCGGGACCGGCACGTCTTCGGCGAGGCGCTGCTCGATCTGCTCGCGGAGGAAGCGGCCGGGGATGCAGAGGTCTTCGAGGCCGAGCGGGTGGCTTTGGAAAAATGCGTGAGCCGGCTCGGCGCCGCGCAACGCGCGCTGGTGCAGGCCGCCTATGCGCCGGGCGCGCGAATCGATGAACTCGCGGCGCGCTCGGGGCGCTCGGCCATGGCGCTCTACAAGACGCTGCACCGCATCCGGCTCGCGCTCATGGAATGCACGCGGCGCGTGCTCGCGCAGGAAGGCTTCGCATGAACGCACACGACGAAACTTTCGAACTCGCGCGGCGCTACGTGGAAGGCTCCCCGACGGCCGAAGAAACGCGCGCGCTCGAGGCGGCGCTGCGCAGCGACGCGGCGTTTCGGCGTGAGTTCATGCGCTATCTCCAGGTCGATGCGGCGCTCGGGCGTGCGATGCCGGCGAAGGTGCTGCGTTTTCCGGTCGCGCTGCGCTGGGCGCTCGCAGCGGCGGCGGCGATCGTGGCCGCGCTGCTCGTGTGGCAGGCGCAACGGCCCGCGGTGGAAATGGTGCGCGGGGTCGGCCAGCGCTTTGCCCGCGCGGAGCCGGCGGGGGAATGGCTCGGCCGCTCGTGCGAGCTCGAGGCCGGGTGGGTGGAGCTGAGTTTTCGGCAGGCGGAGGCGAGCGTGGTCATCGAAGCGCCCGCGCGCTTTTCCATCGAAGGCGCCAACACGCTGCGCATCGAGCGCGGCCGCGTAACGGCGCACGTGCGCAATGGCCGGCAGGGCTTGCGCGTGCTCACGCCGCAGATCGACGTGCGGGATCTCGGTACGCGCTTCGCCGTCGAGGCGCGCGACGACAAGCGCTCGGAAGTCCACGTCTTCGAGGGAAAAGTCGAGGCCGGTCGCGCGGGCTCACCGCAGCGCGAACTGCTCACCGCCAATGAAGCGCTGCGCTTCGCCACGGCCCGCGCGCCGGAATCGCGCGATGTGCGCACCGGCACTTTCTTTCAGCCCGAGGAAATGCAGCCGCTCGCCGCCGCCCTGCGCGCGGGGCAGCCCGGGCGCTGGGAGCGCGCGGTCGCTGCATTGAAAAACGACCCCGCGCTGCTCGCGTGGATCGGCTTTGAGCGGCAGCCCGCCTCGGACCGCATCGAGCACGGCGGCGAAGTGCGCGGCGCGCGCTGGGTGCAGGGGCGCTTCGCCGGCAAGAGCGCGCTCGAATTTGTCGATGCCGAAGATCACGCGCTGTTGAATCTCGAGGGTCGCGCGCGCGCACTCACGCTCATGAGCTGGGTGCGCCTCGATCGCGTGAGCGCGGGCCGCAGCGGCTTGCTCATGGTCAATGCCGGCGTGGGCTCGGGCGGGGTGCTCTGGCTCGTGGACCCGCGCGGCCGCATGCACTTTGCGCTGCGCGACCAGCCGCCCGCAGAAGCGCCCGGCGACAGCCAGCGACCGCGCTCCGCCGTCAGCGTCTTTGGCAATCTGCAAGTCTGGACGCATCTCGCCGTCACCTACGAAGCCGACGCGCAACGGGTGCGCTTTTTCGTCAATGGCCAGTTCGACTCGGAAGTGCACACCACGGCCGGCCTCGACGCCGTACTGGGCCGCGCCATCCTCGGCAACACCGCCTCGACCAACCGCTTCGGCACCGGCCCGTACCAGCGGCTGAGCGGCCGCATGGATGAACTGGTTGCGCTCGGCCGCGCCCTGTCGTCCGCGGAAGTCCGCCAGTTCTACATCTCCGGCGATCCTTATCGTTGAACTCCGCGCGCCGGGCCGCAAGGATCGCCGCCATGTCAAATCCTCCCGCTGCAAAATTCACCGACATCCCCGTGCCGGAACGACTGGTCCGCGCCGAAAATTCTCCCGCCGCCGCGGCGTCCATCCCGCCGCGGCTCGTCTCGCTCGATGCGTATCGCGGCTGGGTGATGCTGATGATGATGCTCGGCGTGGCGCATTTTCCGAGCGTGGCGCGGGCGCTGCCGCAGAGCGGGTTTTGGGAGCTGCTCGGGTTTCATTGGTCGCATGTCGAGTGGATCGGTTGCTCGTTGCACGATCTCATTCAGCCATCGTTTTCCTTCATTGTCGGCGTGGCGCTGCCCTTCTCGCTCGCGGCGCGGCTCGGGCGCGGGCAGACACGCGGGCGGCTCACCCTCCACGCCTTTGGCCGCGCGCTGCTCCTCATCTCCCTCGGCGTCTTCCTGCGCAGCGATGGGCAGCCGCAGACGTTGTTTGTCTTCCACGACACGCTTTCGCAGATCGGTCTCGGCTACGGTTTTCTTTTTCTCATCGCCCTGCGTCCAGTGCGCGAGCAATGGATCGCCTTCGCTCTGCTATTCGCGGGTTACTGGCTCGCCTTCGCGCTGCACCCGCTACCCGGCTCGGATTTCGATCCCGCGAAAGTGGGCGTAAAGCCCGCGTGGTTTGCGCAGCATGGGCTCACGGGTTTCGCCGCGCACTGGAACAAGGGCAGCAACCTCGCGGCAAACTTCGACACTTGGTTCCTGAATCTTTTCCCGCGCGAGAAACCGTTCGTCTTCGACCGCGGCGGCTACGCGACTCTCAGTTTCATCCCCACCCTCGCCACGATGCTCCTCGGCCTCATCGCGGGCGAGACGCTGCGCAGCACGCGCAAAGGGTGGGAAAAAATCCGCTGGCTCGCGATCGCCGGCTCGATCGCGCTCGCCGCCGGATGGCTGCTCGGAGCCTTCGGCATTTGCCCGGTGGTGAAACGCATCTGGACTCCGTCGTGGGTGCTCTTTTCCGGCGGTTGGTGCTTGCTGCTGATGGCAGCGTTTTATCTCGTCGTCGATGTGTGGCAGCGGCGCGCGTGGGCCTTTCCGCTCGTCGTCGTCGGGCTCAATTCCATCGCCGCCTACGTGATGGCGGAGCTGCCCATCCCCAGCTTCATCCGCTCGACGCTCACGATCCATTTTGGAAAGAGCCCGTTCCTCGCTTTCGGCAAGACCTACGAGACGCTGCTCTTCGGCCTCGCCATTGTGTTCGTGATCTGGCTGGCGCTCCTCTGGATGTATCGGCGCAAAATTTTCCTCCGCATCTGAGCTTCCCATGAACCGCATTCTTCTTCTGCTTCTCCTCACGCTCGCCAGCACTCCCGGCGCGGACAACGACACCGCCGTGCTTGCGCTCGGGCAACTCACGAAAGCGCCGCAGATTTTCCCCGCCGAAGGCTTCGCCGTCGAGGGCACGATGCGGCCGCTCTTTTACGAAGCCCTGCCGTATCGCGGCAAAGCGACGCGCGTCTTCGCGTGGCTCGGCGTGCCGGCAAACGCGAAAGGAAAACTTCCCGGCATCGTGCTCGTCCATGGCGGCGGCGGCACGGCGTTTAAGGAATGGGTGCGGCGTTGGAATGCGCAGGGGTTTGCGGCGATCGCCATCGCGGTGGAGGGACAAACCGACCGGCCCAAAACCGACGGCAAGCGCGGCGACAGTTGGCAGCGGCACGAGTGGGCCGGCCCTGCGCGCGACGGCCTTTACGGCGATAGCGCGGAGCCGCTCGCCGACCAGTGGATGTATCACGCCGTGGCCGACACGGTGCTCGCCCACGCGCTCCTGCGCTCGTTGCCGGAAGTGGATGCGGAGAAAGTCGGCGTCATGGGCGTGTCGTGGGGCGGCATCATCGTGAGCACGGTCATGGGCATCGACACGCGCTTTGCCTTCGCCATTCCGACTTACGGCTGCGGCCAGCTCCATGAGGTGGACAATGCCAGTGGCCGCGTTCTCGCGCATAACGCGCTCTACCGCGAACTCTGGAATCCCGTGCTGCATCTCGCGGATGCGAAGATGCCCGCGCTCTGGTTCACCTGGCTGCGCGACATCCACTTTCCGCTCACCGCGCAGAGCGCCAGCTACCGCGCGGCGGGCGGCCCGCGCATGGTGGCGGTGCTGCCGGAGATGAAGCATTCGCATCCCGCCGCCTGGACGCCGCCGGACAGCTACGCCTTTGCGATAGCCGTCGTCGCGACCGGCAAACCCTGGGCGCGGATGATCGCACAGCATCACGGCGAAGGCCGCGCCACCGCCGAGTTCGAGAGCGACAAGCCGGTGCAAAGCGCGGTGCTCCTTCACACCGCCGGCATCGGATTCACTGGCAGCCGCGATTGGCAGAGCACGCCCGCGCAGCTCGACGCGAGCGGCACGCGCATCCGCGTCACCGCGCCGCTCCCGCCCGGCACCACGGCGTTCTTTTTCAATCTCGACGCCGGCGGGCTGACGCTCAGCTCCGACTTCGCCGAGATCCCATCGCCATGAACTACTCCTCTCGCTCGTCGCTTGACGCTCGGCCCGCGGCGCGGCTAGCGTGCGGGCTTTATGACCAAGCCCGCACTCTTCCTCGGCATCCTGCTTGCCGCTTCGTTTGGCGCCACGCTGCCGGGCGGCGCGGCGGTGGTCTATCGTTCGAGTGAAGGTTGGAGCGTCGAAGGCGACCCGACCAGCAAGGTGGAAGGCAGCGCCGCCGAGCAGATGCGCAAGGCCGAGCAGTTCGAAGCGGCGGGCAACAAGAAGGGCGCATTCGACGCCTACCGCGCGCTGGTGAAGCGCTACGGCGGCTCAAACATCGCGCCCAAAGCGCAGCGCAAAGTCGGCTTGCTCCTCGAGCAGCACGGCGAGCACGACAAGGCATTTGACGCATTTGCCACCTACCTGACCAAGTACCCGAACGGCGACGATTTCGATTCCGTGGTCGAGGCGACCTTCAAGATCGGCAAGCTTTTTCTCGACGGACAAAAACGAAAAGTCCTCGGCTTGAAACTCGCGCCGTCGATGGCGCGGGCGCAGGAAATGTTTGAGACCATCGTCAAGCGCGCGCCCTTCAGCCGGTGGGCGCCCCTCGCGCAATTCAATGTGGGGCAGGCTCTGGAGAAGCAGGCCAAGTATCCCGAGGCCATCGCCGCCTACCAGTTGGTCGTCTCGAAGTACGCCTCGGATTCCGCGGCCGGCGCCGCGCAATATCAGATCGGTTACGTGCTGCAAAAGGAATCGCGCGAAGGCTCCTATGATCGCGCCGTGGCCATGAAATCGCGCGAGGCATTTGAGGATTTCATCAACCGCTACCCCGAGAGCGAGAAGGTGCCGCAGGCTCGCGAGAACATGAAACAGATCGAAGGCGGCACCGCGAAAGGCTCGCTCGATGTCGCAAAATTTTACGACAAGACCAAGCAGTACAAAGCCGCCGTCATCTACTACAACGACGTCATCAAGCAGCAGCCTGGCACCCCCGACGCGGAATACGCCAAGACACGGATCGCGGCGCTGCGAGCGCAGGTGGGCGACGATTCGCTGCGGGCCGGGCCCGAGCGCGCCGAGAGCGGCGCCCGCGCGGCGGCGCGGCGAAAGCTCCAGGCCAAAGTGGATACCGCGTCGCGGTCCGATTACGTGGGGCCGCCGGTGGTCGTGCCCGAGGAGAAGATCGAAGTGGCGCCAGCGCGCATCAAGCTTCACACCTCGCCCGTGGGTCTCGGGCCCGTGGAGCCGCCGCTGCCCGCGCCCGATAAGCTGCGCACCGAAGACACCGGCCTGCCAAAGCCGCCGCCGTAGGATGAGAAGCGCCTTGAGGTTCCCGCTGCTGGCGCTCGCGGTGGCTTGCGCCGGCTGCGCGGGATACTCGATCGGTCCCATCAAGCCCAAGCCGCTGCGCGAGATCGCCACCATCGCCGTGCCGAGCTTTAAGAACGACACCCTCGAGCCGCGTATCGAGGTGCTGCTGGCAAACGCCGTGATCAAACAAATCCAGCAGGACGGCACCTATCGCGTCGCCGACGAAAACAGCGCCGACGCAATCCTCCACTGCCGGGTGGACGAGATCCAGCGCCGCCCCTCGCGTTCCGTGCGGGGCAACGTCCTGCAGACCCGCGAGTACACGCTCACCTTCCGAGGCCGCTATCACTTGGTAAAGCGGGACACTGGCCGCCAGTTGGACAACCGGACGGTATATGGGCAGACCTCGTTTTTCGTCACCGGCACGGACAACATCGCGGCGGATGTGAATCAGGACGAGCGCCAGGCGCTGCCGCTCGCGGCGGAGGACATGGCCAAGCACATCGTGTCGCTCATCTCCGAGGGCTGGTAAGGAATGTTGAGAGTTGAGTGGCGCACGGATCTTGAACAACGCGCGGGCTTGAATTGCACCTCCACTCAACTCTCAACACTCAACTGCTTCCGCCATGCGTTCCGCCATCACCGTGTCTCTCGTGCCGCAGACCAAAGACGGTCCGTTCGTTTTTTCCAATGGACTTGCAGATGCCTGCGAACGGGCCTCCAGCCTGGGTTTCCAGGCCATCGAAATATTTCCGCCCGACGCCGGCGCGCTCGACGTTCCGGCCATCGAAGACCTCGTCACCCAGCGCCGGCTCTCTGTCGCCGCCGTCGGCACGGGAGGCGGCTGGGTGCTGCGCCAGTGGACGCTCACGCATCCCGACGCCGCGATCCGCGCGCAGGCTCGGGACTTCATCCGCGGCATCATCGACAAAGCGGCGATGCTCGGCGCGCCCGCGATCCTCGGCTCGATGCAGGGCCGAGCGGATGGCGCCGTGACCCGCGCGCAAGCACTGGCGTGGCTGGGCGAGGCGCTCGACGACCTCGGCGAATACGCCGCCACGCTCGGGCAGACCCTTCTCTATGAACCGCTCAACCGCTACGAGACCAATCTCCTCAACCGCACGCCGGAAGCCGCCGAGTGGCTCCGCTCCTTGCACACGCGCAACATCCGCATCCTCTCGGATCTCTTTCACATGAACATCGAGGAGCACGACATGGCTGGCGCCTTGCGCGAAGCCGGCGCGCTCGTCGGCCACGTGCACTTCGCCGACTCAAATCGGCGCGCGGTCGGCTTCGGCCACACGGCCCTCGCGCCCGTCATCGCCGCGCTCCGGCAGATCGGCTACGCGGGTTATTTGTCCGCCGAAATCCTTCCTTTGCCCGACGCTGCGACCGCGGCGCGGCAGACCATCGAGAGCTTCCGGCGCCTTACGGCAGCGTGAAAATTTCACATGCTCAAGACCACTCTCCTTCATCCCGAAATCCTCCGCGTTCTTGCGCGTGCGGGTCATCATTCCACGATCCTCATCGCCGACGGCAACTATCCCGCGTCGTCGAAAAAAGGCGCCGGCGCGGAACTCGTTTGCCTGCAACTCATGCCCGGCGTTCCGAGCGTCTCGCAAGTGCTGCGCGCGATCCTCAGCGCCGTGCCGGTGGACGTTATCAATACGATGGGCATCCCGCCCGACGATCCTTACGCGAAGTTCGGCGAGCCTCCGGTGTGGGCCGAATTGCGCGCCATCGCCGCGGAAGAGGGAGTGAGCGCGCCGATCGAGCCGATCGCGAAGTGGGATTTCTACAAAACCGTCGAATCCACCGACCACGTGCTCACGATTCAAACCGCCGACCAGGCGCTATGGGCCAACGTGCTGCTGACCATCGGCTGCCGGACGGCGTGACTTCACGCGCCCTTTGGAACTTCGACCCCGAGCCTGCGGCAGATGCTCCGAGCGAGGTGCCGCTTGATTTCTTAATGACGCGGCACTCCTTCGCGCACACCTGTCACGAGATTTGTGTAAATCGAATGACCAGCCCCTTCACGAAGAAACACACACCCGCCAGCCTCAATGTGTCTCACAAGTTCCCGCCGTTTCACAACACGGCAAGACCGGTCTTCACCGCGAGGGGATCGTCGCGCATCGCCTCCTCTTCATTGACTTCCAGCATCAGCTTTACCGCGCTGGCCAAATCCTCGAGGCACTCTTGTTTAGTTTCGCCTTGCCCGTTGGCGCCTGGCACTTCGAGACAGGTCGCCCAAAAGCCGCCTTCGTCAGTATCGCCCCGGTGAAGAATCGCAGTGAGTTGTCTCATGTCGCGAAGTTATCGCATTCAAGCCCCGCGCAAATTCAAAATCCAAAATCCCAATGCCCCTCCCCACCCGCCGCCTCGGAAAGACCGATCTTCATCTTCCGATCTTGAGCTTCGGCGCGTCTTCGCTCGGGCAGGAATTTCGCCGCATCAAACTCGACGAGGCGCTGGCCAGCGTGCGCGTGGCCCTCGAGTGCGGGCTCAATTTCATCGACACCTCGCCCTTCTACGGCCGCGGCATGAGCGAGGTGCTGCTCGGCATCGCGCTGCGCGATGTGCCGCGCGAGAGCTACACACTTTGCTCAAAGCTGGGACGCTACGATCTCGATCACTTCGACTTCTCCGCGCGGCGCGTGGCGGAATCCGTCGATGTGTCGTTGCACCGGCTCGGCACCGATCATCTCGACATCGTGCTCTGCCACGACATCGAGTTCGTGCCCATGCAGCAGATCGTGGAGGAAACCATCCCGGCGCTCCGCAAAATCCAGCAGGCCGGCAAGGTCCGCGCCATCGGCATCAGCGGGTATCCGATGAAAATTTTCCGCTTTATCTGCGACCAGACCGACATCGATTGCGTGCTGAGCTACAATCAATACACGCTGCAAAACCAGCGCTTCACCGAAGAGGCCGTTCCGTATTTGAAGGAGAAAGGCGTCGGCATCATGAGCGCCGGCCCCTTCAGCGCGCGGCTGCTCACCAATGCGCCACTGCCGGCCTGGCTCAAGGAGCCCGAGGAGGTGAAGGAAGCGGCGCGCAAGGCGGCGTGGTTCTGCGAGAAGAAGGGCGTGGATATTGCGAAGCTCGCGCTGCAATTCGCGATCGGCAATCACGACATCACCACCACCATCGCCGGCAGCGCCAATCCCGAGAACATCCGCAAGTGGGCGCAATGGGCCGCCGAGCCGCTCGACCACAGTCTCCTCGATCACGTGCTCGAAATTTTTTCTTCCGTGAAAAACATCGGGCATCGCGAAGGGCTGCCGGAGAATAATTAGGACGTGGATGGTGACTGGTGACTGGTGAATCGAGGGTCGCCGCCATTCACGAATCACCAGTCACCATTCACAATCCCCGTCATGCGCCGTTTCCTCTTCATCGTTCTTGTTGCCGCGCTCGTTGCCTTCGCCACCTACCGCTACATGCGCCTCGCGCATTCGGGCGGACCGCGGCGCGTGCCGGAAAAGTACACGCCGGCTGGCGTCTCGAAGATCGATCCGAAGGACGTGCAAATCCTCTCGGCGCTCGACGCGGAGTATTCGCGCATCGTCGCCGCCGTCATCCCGAGCGTGGTGTGCGTGACCACGCAGCGCCGCATCGCCGAGTCACCGGTCGTCGATCCCTTTGAGTTTCTGTTCCGCAACCGGCAGGGGCGTCCGCGGGAGAGGCTCCAGACTTCGCTCGGCTCGGGCGTCATCGTCTCGCGCGAAGGCCACATCCTCACCAATCACCATGTCATCCGCGACATGGACAAAATCGAAGTCCAGCTCACCGACGGGCGCACCGAGCCCGCGCAACTCGTCGGCAGCGACGAGCAGACCGACATCGCGGTCTTAAAAATCGAAGCGCGCAACATCGAGCCGCTTCCGCTCGGCGACAGCGACGAGGTGCGCGTGGGGCAAATGGTCTTCGCCGTCGGCAATCCATTTGGCCTCTCCGAGACCGTGACCAAAGGCATCATCAGCGCCAAGGGCCGGCGCGCCATGGCCGACAGCGCTGTGGAATTTCTCCAGACCGACGCCGCCGTGAACCAGGGCAACTCCGGCGGCCCGCTCCTCAATCTCCGCGGCGAAATCGTGGGCATCAATTCCGCCATCTACAGCGAGACTGGCGGCTGGCTGGGCATCAGCTTTGCCATCCCGGCCAACGTCGCCCGCCGCGCCCTCGAGAGCCTGCTCACGCGCGGTCGCATCGTACGCGGCTATCTCGGCGTGGCGATGCAGACGCTCACTCCAGAACTCGCGCAGCAACTCGGCGCGCGCGGCCTCGGCGGCGCGCTCGTCACCGAAGTCTTCCCCGGTTCGCCCGCGGAAAAGGCGGGCCTCAAACCGCGCGACATCGTCCGCAAAGTCCAGGGCCGCGACATTTCCGACATTCTCGCGCTGCGCAGCCGCGTGGCGGAGACCGAGATCGGCGGCAAGCTTGCGCTCGCCGTCTTGCGCGACGGCCATGAAGTCGCGCTCACCGCCACGATCGAAGAAGCGCCCGCCGACCTCGCCGCGCGCCAACAGCCGCCGGCTCCGAGGTAGCGATCGGAGATCGGAAAATCTCACGGCGCGTTCATGCGGCGCTCGGAGCCGGCCTCGGGATTCCACCAGCCGCGGTTAAAAAAATCCCGCTCTTCCTCGCTCGTGGCGCAACCCGCAAGCAGCAGCACCAAGGCGAGAGCAAGGAGGTATTTCATGGCGTCATTCCCACTCGATGGTCGCTGGCGGTTTCGAGCTGATGTCATAGACCACGCGGTTGACGCCAGCGACTTCGTTGATGATGCGGGTGGAAATTTTTGCGAGCAACTCGTAGGGCAGGCGCACCCAGTCGGCGGTCATGCCGTCCTGGCTCTCGACGATGCGCAGCGAGATGGTCTCGTGGTAGGTGCGTTCGTCGCCCATGACGCCGACGCTGCGCACGGGCAGCAGCACGGCGAAGCTCTGCCACACGCGGTAGTACCAGTCGCTCGCCTTCATCTCGCTCACGACGATGGCGTCGGCCCCGCGCAGGATGCGCAGCCGCTCGCGCGGGATTTTGCCGGGAATGCGCACGGCGAGGCCGGGACCGGGGAAGGGCTGGCGCTGGACGATTTCCCGGGGCAGGCCAAGCTGCGCGCCCACTTCGCGCACTTCATCCTTGAAGAGCTGGCGCAGCGGCTCGACGAGCTGGAGCTTCATGTTTTTCGGCAAGCCGCCGACGTTGTGGTGCGACTTGATGAGCGCGGCGGGATTGCCACCGATGGCCTCACTTTCGATCACGTCGGGATAGAGCGTGCCCTGCGCGAGAAACTTGAATTCCTGACTCCGCTTCAACGATTTCACAGCGTCATCAAAGACGCGCACAAACTCGCCGCCGATGATCTTGCGCTTGCGCTCGGGGGCGGTGATGCCGCGGAGTTTTCTGAGGAAGCGCGCGCTGGCATCCACGTACTTCAGCTTCATGTGAAAGTTATCGCCGAAGACGCGCCGCACGTTGGCGGCTTCATTTTCGCGGAGAAGCCCATTGTTCACGAAGACGCAGGTGAGCTGGTCGCCGATGGCTTTGTGCAAGAGCGCGGCGGCGACGCTCGAGTCCACGCCGCCACTGAGGCCGAGGAGGACGCGATGGCTGCCGACCTGCGCGCGCACTTGCTCGCAGGTCTCTTCGATGAAGCTGCCCATGGTCCAATCCATTTTGCAGCCGCAGATCTCGTACACGAAATTGGCGAGCAGTTCCTTGCCGCGCGGGGTGTGGACGACTTCGGGATGAAATTGCAGGCCGTAAATTTTTTTCCGCGGCTGCTCGATGGCGGCGAATGGCGAGTTCTCCGTGACGGCCACGGTGCGGAAGCCGCGCGGAAGTTTCGTGAGCTGGTCGCCGTGGCTGTTCCAGATGTCGAGCTGCGCCGGCAGGCCGCGGAAGAGCGCGCACGCGGGTTCTTTCACGCGCAACATGCCGCTGCCGTACTCGCGCCGCGCGCTGTGCTCGACCTGGCCGCCGAGGCAGTGCCCCATGAGTTGCATGCCGTAGCAGATGCCGAGGATGGGCACGCCGAGATCGAAGATCGCGAGGTCCGCACGAGGCGCGTCCTTTCCATACACGCTCGAAGGGCTGCCGCTGAGGATGAGGCCGCTGGGCCGCAACGCACGGAGTTCCGCCGCGGGCGTGTCGTGCCGCACGATGTGCGAATAGACCTGGCACTCTCGCACCCGCCGCGCGATGAGCTGCGTGTACTGCGAACCGAAATCGAGGATGACGATCTTGGAAATGGCCGGCTCGGTCATGCCGCTCAATATCCGACGCGCGTATTTTCGCGGATGAGCGGGTCGTCGCTGCGGTCCGGCTGCGTGAGCCGGCCCTCGCCGCGAATGCCGCGTTCGAGGGAGCTGCCGGATTGATGACGCGCCGGCGGCACATCGGACTCGCAGCCCGCCAGCACCAAGGCCGCGCCGGCAGACAACAACGTGAGAAGAATCGCTTTCATGCGGGAGGAAATAGTTTGCCGTTCCGCCCGTGTCCAGCGCGCAGCCGCTACTCTCGAGTGCGAAAATTCCGGGCTAGTTGAGATAGCGGAATTCGGCGCTGGCAAAGAGCGCGCGGCAGAAGCTGGTCCACGCGGCTTTCACGTCGCTCGCATCGCGCACGCCGGAAGGGCCAGTGTCGCCCTTGCTCCAGTTCGAGGGGAACTTGCCAAAGAAACTCGAGGCCGCCGCGTGCTCGGCCTGGCCGGGCGGGCGCGAGAAGGCGAGCCAGTAGGCGAAGTTCAAGCGCTGATCGAGGTTGGCGGTGGAGCCGCCATTGGGCCCGCCGGGATACGCAGCCATCACGCGCTCCGCGAGACTTCGCGCCTGCTCGGCGACAAACCCACTGTTGAGCATGTAGAGGGCTTGCGAAGGCACATTGGTGGTCTCGCGCGCGCCGCTCACGAGGCTCGTCTCGGCGAAGTCGAAGACCGCGAGCGAGTCGGGCAGGATGTCGCGCGCGATCGGCAGATAGACACTGCGCGCATCGCCTCCCGCGTTGAGGATCGTCTCCTCCTTCACACCGCGGAAGCGCGCGGCACCGACCGGCCCATCGCCGGCCTGCGCGATGAGCGAGCCGACAGGCGGCGTGAGATCGAGCTGGCCGCTCATGGAAAGCATCGCATCGCGCACACACTCGGCGTCGAGCCGGCGCTTGCTCATGCGCCACACGAGCGCGTTCTCCGGATCGGCGGCGAAATCTTTTTCATCGTAAGCGGAGCTGAGCTGGTAGGCGCGGCTGAGCACGATTTCGCGGATGAGTTTTTTCATCGACCAGTCCAGATCCACGAATCGTCCCGCGAGATAATCGATGAGCACCTGGTCGCTCGGCTTCTGGCCCATCGTGCCGAAATTATCCACGCTCTCGACGATGCCCCGGCCGAAGAGCCAATGCCACACACGGTTTGCCATCACTCGCGCGGTGAGCGGATTCTGCGGCGAGGTGAGCCAGTCGGCCAGCTCGCGCCGGCCGCTGCCCGCCTCCGGGATCGGCGGTGGCGTCGAGAGCGTAAGGATGGCGGGGAAACCGCGCGGCACTTTTTCGCCGGGCTTGTCCACATCGCCTCGGGCAAAGAGCGGACTGTCGGTGATCGTTTGAAAAGGCGAGCCGCCGCCGTAGGGACGACCAGGAAAGCCGGGTCGCATGAACCCGCCGCCGCCAAAGCCGGCGAGGCCCGCGCGCTGCACGGGCCGGTCTTGCGCGCCCATCGCGAGCGCTTTGGGCTGGCCCTCGGCGGTGTAGGATTTCAGCCGCGTCTCAAGCTCGCCGATCTCGGTGGTGAGGATCAGCGGCTTGAGTAAATCGGGCACCACGCCGACGCCAGGGCGGCGCATCTCGCGCTCGGGCGTGACTGGTTTCACCTCGCTCTGGTTGCCGCCGGCGCGTCCGCCAAAACGCGATGCCAGCAGATCGCGGAATTCTTTCTTCGTGTCCCCGAGCTTCTGCTCCATCCGCCCGCGTTCCGCAATCGAGATCGGCTGGACGATAATCGGCGCGTGGGCGCTGACGGGCAACTCGACGAGATCGCTCGAGTGGCGATTTTGGATCCCTTGCGCGGTGCCGTAACGCGTGTCGGTACTCAGGAAAATGCCCGCGAGCCCGTAGTACTCGCGCTGCGGGATGGGATCGAATTTGTGATCGTGGCAGCGCGCGCATGCGATGGTGAGGCCGAGCACGGCCTGGGACATCGAGTCGATCTGCTCGTCGGCGACATCGAGCGCAAATTGCCGCGGGTTCTGCTCGTTGAGCCCCTTGGCGCCGATGGCGAGGAAGCCCGTGGCCACGAGCTTGTCCGCCTTGTCCTTGTCGTCCTTGGCGGGCAGCAGATCGCCGGCGATTTGTTCGCGGATGAATTGATCGTAAGGCTTGTCCGCATTGAACGCCTCGATGACGTAATCGCGATAACGCCACGCATGCGGGAAGGCGATGTTCACGTCCTTGCCGCTCGACTCGGCGTAGCGCGCGACATCCAGCCAATGCCGCCCCCAGCGCTCGCCAAATTGCGGCGAGGCCAGAAGGCGATCGACCACCTTTTCAAACGCATCCGGCGACTTGTCCGTGATGAACCCATCGTCTTCCTTGAGCGTCGGCGGCAGGCCGATGAGATCGAAGTACACACGGCGCAGAAGAGTGGCCCGGTCCGCGTCGGCCACGGGCTTGAGCCCCTTTGCCTCGAGGCCGCGGAGCACGATGCGATCGAGATCCGATTTCGCCCATCCCGCATTTGCCGGCTGCGGCGCGATGGGCTTAAGCAGCGGCTGAAAGGCCCACCAGTTCTTCGCTTCCGAAGTGTCGTATTTTTTGGCGAGCTTGGCGGCGCCGTCTCGCGGATCGGGCGCGCCCATTTTCACCCACTTTTCCAAGTCCGCGATCACTGCCTCGGGCAGCTTGCCGCCTTCCTTTTCGGGCGGCATCGCGAAGTCCTTGTTTGTGTAATGGATCGCGTCGAGGAGCAGGCTCTCCTTGAGGTCGCCCGGTGCAACTGCGGGCCCGTTGTCGCCGCCGCGCCGGATGCCTTCGCGCGTGTCGAGCAGCAAGCCCCCGCGCACTTTCTCGGCCTTTTCCGAGTGACACTTGTAGCACTTCTCCGAGAGCACGGGGCGGATCTTCTTTTCAAAAAAATCGAGCTGCTCGGAAGTCGGCGCCGCGGCTTCGAGCGCGAGAGCCGCGGAGGGCAGCGTCGCGCAGAGCGATGCGAGAGCGGAGAGAAGTGGGGAGGTTGTTTTCATCGGATGGCGTGGCTGTTTCGAAGACGCTTGGCGCGGGAGTTATGTTACGCAGCCCGCGCGCCGCGAGGGGTGCCCCGTCCAACCCCGTAACACCGCCGCGGTTGCTTTCCGCGCGAATCCCGAGTGGTGGAGGTAAGGGGATTCGAACCCCTGGCCTCTTCATTGCGAACGAAGCGCTCTACCAACTGAGCTATACCCCCGCTCGGATTTAACTCCGGGAGTATGTCGCGCGGAGATTCGACGGCAAGATGAAATCGAACCTACTGCTTCGCGCCAAAAGCCGCGGCGAGTTTTGTGACGAATGGTCGAAGCGGCGCCGGACATTGCGCGCGCCACTCCGCCAGGTGCGCATCGAAAGACGCCTCCGCGCCGCGCGAACCGCAGGGAAGGAAAGCGACCGCTTCCCAGCCGCCGGGTTGCGCTTCAAAGAGCGGGAGCAGTCGGCTCGCGACGATCGCATTGCGCTCCCGCAGCACGGGACTCCGGCGCAGGGCCGGTTGATTTTCGCGAAACCATTCCGGGAAAGACGTGCCGGCAGGGAGGCGGTGCTCGGGCTGCGCCAGCCGCTGCTCCGCGTAGGTGTTTAATGCCGCGGCATAACCAGCCCACGCCGGATACGGAGGAGCCGTCCGCCACGAGCGCGCCATCGCTCGCAGGACAAATAAGGAAGCCGTTTCACACAGACTTTCCTCGAGCCACAGATTCGGGCCGTGAAGGTCGTGGCTGCCACGCCACCGTGAGCCGGAAGCGTGATGGGTAAGGGCGTGGCAAAGCTCGTGCGCAAACTGGAAGCTGTATTGCGCCCAATAAGTATCGCGAGCAGAAAGTCCGATCGCGATCCGCCCGGCTGGAGTCCGTTCAAAATCGGTCCGCGGATGATCGGCGCGGTGAGAGAGCTCGATACCCGGAAGCTGAATGTGCGGGCAGTGCCGCGACAGTTCGCGTCCGGCGGACTGCACCACGGCGGCGATGTCGGCCCGGCTGGCGCGGCCAAACCCAGACCCATGAACCACGATATCCGGAAGACGCTGTGGAGAGGGAATGTGATCCGCCTGCATCGCGGCGCCACTTATCGGGAACGAAAGCAGGCTCGATAACAAGCCGCGAGTAAGTAACAGCAAGTTAGAAGGCAACTCGCATGCCGCCACTTACATTGTGCGAGTCGTAGTTAGTCCGCCCTAACTCGCCATCGTAATACAAGTAAGTCGCCACTCGCTCATTCCAGAGGATCGACGCTCCGGCGCCGATGAGCAGACTGTCGCGACCGATCTGAGGGCCGGTCACATTGAAGAGGCCGCCCGCGCCGTTGGCAAAGCCCGAGGTCAAGTCGAGGGTCGTGTCGCCGTATTCATGCTGCCAGGAGACTCGGAGCTCCGGCCGGATAAGCCTGCCACCGACTTTCCAGTCATACGATGCCCGGGCACCAAGTGCGTGGCGAATCGATTCGCCCTCCTGCGCATCGATGATGAGCGGCGCCAGCCCGCCGCGTTCGGTAAAGCTGTCGATACCCAGATAGGTATATTGGAAACTTGCCACTGGCCCGATCGTGAGCCCACCGCGTTTCCAGTCATAACCCGTGGCGAATAACGCATTGAATTCACCGCCCTCGGTATCTCCGCGGGCCGTGCCGAGAAGCGCGCGCCGGCGGGAGTCGTAACTATTGTAGCCGCCGTGCACGGAGGCATCCACGTAGAAGGGGCCGGTGAAGTAAGTCGAGTAAAGTCCGAACTTACCCCCGTCCACATCGATCTTGCCGCCATCGGCCAGATCGGCTCCGGTGCGGGCGTAACCAGCAGTAAAGCCGAAGGCAAAGTTCGACGTTATCCGGTAATCCAGACCGAGATTAAACCCACCCGTCGTAAGGTCGTAACCGCGCGCATTATCGGTATCTCCCACGTTGGTAAATTCACCCACCCCGGTAATGAAGACACCCCAACGATTATCCTCTCCAGCCACGATTGGCTTGCCGCTCTTACCGGAAGGTCCCGACACTCCGCTCAACGCGCCGCTGTAACTCGGCCCGCTGCCCGCGAGGGCAAACCCTGCCGCGCTGAATCCAACTGAGCCCGCCCGGATATCGTCGGTGCGGCGCTGGATGTTAGCCGTCTGGATATTGGCCAACGAAACGGCGATGTGATACACCGAAGCCAATTCCTCGGGCGCGATCCGCAGCAGCGTTGCATTAAGATTTCGCGTCTGCACGGTATTGAGGAAATCGAAGAGCCTGATCACGCGCGGGTCGCCCGCCGCACGATCGAGCGCCCCGGCCACCGCCCGTGCGTTAGGCACCAGTCCAGGCACGCCGAGAAAGGCGCCCTGCATGGCTTCGAGAGTTACTGAGTTGGGTTGATAAGTCACCGCCGTGCGCAGCATGGTGTCGAAGGGGTTGGTGACCGTGGCAAAGGTGCCGTTTACTCCGCCCGTCGCGGTTACGATCTGCACCTTGTCGCCCACTCTCAGCCGCGGGCCTGCCACTTGCACCAGCCGCAAGGTGCCGTCGAGGTTTGCATTGCCCTGCACGGCCAGCAAGTCGTGCTCCGTATCCTTCGCCCCGGCGACTCGGATCACCAGGGTGCCGGCGGGAGTCTGCGTGTAATTCCCATTCACGGTTAACTTACCCGGCGCACTGCTGCCGGGCCTTACCGTGCCGCCATTGAAGACATTCCCGCCGATCACTCCGAGCCCGGCGAGTGTGCCGGCGGACCTGATGAGAGTATTGGGGCTGGCGATCGACCCGTCGACCTGCAGGATGCCTCCCGTGATGGTGGTGTTACCCGAGTAAGTATTCGCGCCGGAGAGTAACTCCGTGCCGGCGCCGACTTTGGTAAGTCCGCCCGTGCCACTAATCACTCCGGCAAAGGTGGCATCCGTATTTGAGTTACCTGTGATCAAGTTAGCCGTCCCCAGCGCGACGCTGCCGCCGCCGGCGAGCGAGCCGATGGATTGGTCGAAGTTATTGAGGCTAAAGGTGCCGCCGGTTCCCACCGTCACGTCCGTCGCCGGGGAAAAGGCATTGGCCACGCCCGCGCGGAGCGTTCCGCCGGTCACGTTAGTCGGCCCGGTATAAGTATTCACGCCGGAGAGGATCTGTGTGCCGGTCCCCACCTTGGTAAGTCCGCCCGTGCCGCTGATGACGCCGCCGAAATTCAATGCGCCGCCGCCGGGAATTGTGCTTCGATTGTCGTTTCCGATGGTCAGACTCGCGGTGCCGAGAGTCACGCTGCCCGCGCCGGAGAGCGAACCGATGGATTGAGCGAAGTTATTGAGGCTGAAGGTCGAACCGAAGCCCACTTGCACTTGAGTGGCGGTGGAAAGGGTATTGACCGCGCCCGCACGCAGCGTGCCGGCGGTGATGACGGTGTTTCCCGTGTAAGTATTCTGGCCGGAGAGCGTCTGTGTGCCAGTGCCAAACTTCACCAGACCGATGGTGCCGGTGCCGCTGATGACGCCGGAAAAAGTAGTGCTGGTATTATTAAAGCCCGTCCCCAACAGCGCCGTGCCGAGAGTTATGTTACCCGCGCCCGCGAGTGAGCCGACGTTTTGATCGAGGTTATTCAGATCGAAGGTGGCGCCCGTACCCACGGTGAGGGCCGTCCCCAAGTCGAAGACATTAAAGGCGCCGGCGCGCAGGATTCCGCCGGTGATGTTAGTCGGCCCGGTATAAGTATTCCCGCCGGAGAGGATCTGCGTGCCGGTCCCCACCTTGGTAAGTCCGCCCGTACCACTGATGACGCCGCCAAAATTCAAGGCGCCACCGCCGGGAATCGTGCTGCGATTGTCATTGCCGATAGTAAGTATCGCCGTGCCGAGAGTCACATTGCCCGCGCCGGAGAGCGAACCGATGGATTGGGCGAAGTTATTCAGGTTAAAGGTCGAGCCCGTGCCCACCTGCACTTGAGTGCCGGTGGAAAGGGTATTGGCCGCGCCTGCCCGCAGCGTGCCGGCGGTGATGACGGTGTTTCCCGAGTAAGTATTCGAGCCGGAGAGCGTCTGCACTCCGGTGCCAAACTTGACCAGGCCAATGGTGCCCGTGCCGCTGATGACGCCGGAAAAGGTGGTGCTGGTATTGTTAAAGCCCGTTCCCAACAGCGCCGTGCCCAGGGTTACATTACCCGCGCCAGCGAGCGAGCCGATGTTTTGGTCGTTGTTATTGAGGTCGAAGGTGGCGCCCGCGGCCACGGTAACGGCGGTCCCCAAGTCGAACGTATTGAAGGTGCCGGCGCGCAGGACTCCGGCGTTGATGTTAGTCGGTCCCAAATAAGTGTTGGCGCCGGACAAGGTAAGTATGCCAGTGCCCGTCTTGGTAAAACCGCCGGCGCCGCTAATAACTCCCGAGAAGGTGGTGCTGGTATTGTTACTGCCTGCCGCGAGAGTGGCGGTGCCCAGAGTCACGCTGCCCGCGCCGGCGAGCGAGCCGATGGATTGGCTGAAGTTATTGAGGTTAAAGGTGGCGCCGCCAGCCACCGTCACTGCCGTGGTGGCGGAGAGGGTATTGGCGACCCCCGCGAGGAGTATTCCCGCGTTAATGTTAGTCGGCCCCGAGTAAGTATTCACGCCGGAGAGGATCTGCGTGCCGGTGCCCACTTTGGTAAGTCCACCCGTGCCGCTGATGACGCCGCCGAAGTTCAACGCAGCGCCGCCGGGGATCGTGCTCAAGTTATCATTGCCAATCGTAAGTATCGCCGTGCCGAGAGTGACATTGCCCGCGCCGGAGAGCGAGCCGATGGATTGGGAGAAGTTATTGAGGCTGAAGGTCGAACCGGTTCCCACCTGCACTTGAGTGGCAGTGGAAAGGGTATTGGCTGCGCCCGCCTGGAGCGTGCCGGCGGTGATGACGGTGTTACCCGTGTAAGTGTTCGCGCCGGAGAGTGTCTGTGTGCCGGCGCCAAACTTTACCAGAGCGACGTTGCCTCCGGGAATGGGCGCGCCAGTGCCGCTGATGACGCCGGAGAAGTCCGTGCTGGTGTTATTAAACCCAGTGCCCAGCAGCGCGGTGCCCAACGTGATGCTGCCCGCGCCGGCGATCGAGCCGACGTTTTGATCGAAGTTATTGAGATCGAAGGTGGCGCCCGCGCCCACGGTGAGAGCTGTGCTCAAGTCGAGGGTATTAAAGACGCCGGCGCGCAGGATGCCACCGATGATGTTAGTCGGGCCAGTGAAAGTATTCCCGCCGGAGAGGATGAGTGTGCCGCCGTTACTTTTTGTAAGTCCACCGGAGCCGGCGATGACGCCCGCATAAGTCAGCACATTGGCTCCCGTGACGGCAATGGTTCCCCCTCCAGCCAGCAGCGTGATGCCGCGATTGGGTGCCAGGGTGAAGCTGGCGATGGCGCGCAGCGTACCTCCATTAAAGGTGAGCCTATTCGCCACGGGCGCACCGGGCACGGCACCCAGGTTGTTATCGGCAGAGATGGCCAGCACGCCGGCGTTGAGGGTGGTGATGCCCGAGTAAGTATTGGCGCCGGTTAAGGTCTGCGTGCCCGAGCCGACCTTGGTAAGTCCGCCCGTGCCCGAAATGATGCCGGAGAAACTCGTGGTGTTATTGGAACCGCCCGTGGTGAGCGTCGCCGCGCCGAGAGTCACTCCGCCGCTGCCGGCGAGCGAACCCACGGATTGGTTGAAGCCAGCCAGATCGAAGGTGCCAGCTCCACCCACGGTGACATCCGTTAAGTTGGAGAGCGTATTGGCCACGCCGGCCCGGAGGATGCCGCCAGTAATGTTAGTCGGGCCGGCGTAAGT
Organism: Chthoniobacterales bacterium; assembly: GCA_038238555.1. Taxonomy (GTDB): domain Bacteria; phylum Verrucomicrobiota; class Verrucomicrobiia; order Chthoniobacterales; family Chthoniobacteraceae; genus JANNXQ01. The sequence continues at coordinate 21,431 of JBBRXP010000011.1, forward strand.
ATTGACTCCCGACAGAATCTGGGTGCCGATGCCGACCTTGGTCAGCCCGCCCGCGCCGCTGATGACGCCGCCGAAATTCAGCGCCCCGCCACCGGGAACCGTGCTCCGATTGTCATTGCCGATGGTGAACGTCGCCGTGCCGAGCGTCACACCGCCCGTGCCGGAAAGCGAACCGACGGATTGGTCGAAGCTATTGAGGGCGAAGGTCGAGCCTGCGCCGACCTGCACTTGCGTGGCGGTGGAAAGGGTATTGGCCGCCCCTGCCTGCAGGACTCCCGCGGTAATCACGGTATTACCCGTGTAAGTGTTCAAGCCGGAAAGCGTCTGCGTGCCGGTGCCAAACTTGACCAGAGCGACGTTGCCCCCTGCGACGGGCGCGCCTGGGCCGCTGATAACTCCAGAGAAGGTGGTGCTGGTATTGTCAAATCCCGTCCCGAGCAGAGCCGCGCCGAGCGTCACGTTACCCGCGCCGGCGAGCGAGCCGATGTTCTGGTCGTTGCCATTCAGATCGAAGGTGGAGCCACCGGCCACCGTGACCGCAGTCCCGGTATCCAACACATTGAAGTCGCCGGCGCGGAGGGTGCCGGCGGTGATATTGGTTGCCCCGGTGTAGGAGCTGAAGCCTCCGAGGACGAGCGTGCCGGTTCCGCTTTTTGAAAGCCCCTTGACCACCGCCCCGGCATTGGCAAATGGCGCATTGATCGTTGCGGTCAACCCCGGGTCCACGCTGATGTCCGCCGAGGCGCCGAGGGCGCGCAGCGTGAAGCCAATGGGGTTGGCGACCACATATCCGTTGGTCCTGAAAAGAAGACTGGTGACCGAGAGGTTCTCGCCGAGGGTCACCGTCCCCGCCGCGGCCTGGAAGACCGCCTGAATGGCCGGATTGAAAACATTGCCGCCCACGCCCGCGGCGTTTGCCCAATTGATATTTACCGAATTCCAAACACCATTGCCGCCCTCGATGGTCGTGTTGTCATTATGCGGTCCATCCCAGAATTGCTGGGCGAGGGCGCGCGGCGCGAGGGTGGGAAATGCGAGCATCGCGGCGATGGATGCGGCGAGGATGAAGGGGGTTTTTTTCATGTGCGATGGGTTGGAAAGGGACGTTGGCGCAGATAAATCTTTGAAAATCGCGCGGGTGGGAAGCACGAAGAGCAATTTTTTTTGCCTCCAAACTCGCGGTCACTCTAGTTTCAGGTTTCAAGTTTCAGGTTTCCATGAAAGCTCCCATCCGCATTTCAATCACCGGCGCCGCCGGGCAGATCGGTTACTCGCTTCTCTTCCGCATCGCCTCGGGCGCGATGTTTGGGCCGGAGCAGCCGGTCATCTTGCACCTCATCGAGATCGAGCCCGCGCTCGGCGCGTTGCAAGGCGTGGTCATGGAATTGCAAGACTGCGCCTTTCCCCTCCTCCGCGGCATCGTGCCCATGGCTTCGCTCGAGGAAGGTTTCCGCGGCGTGAATTGGGCGCTGCTCGTCGGCAGCGTGCCGCGCAAGGCGGGCATGGAACGCAAGGATCTACTCGCCATCAACGGGAAAATTTTCATCGGCCAGGGTCAGGCCATCGAGCGCAACGCGGCGGCCGACGCGCGCATCCTCGTAGTGGGAAATCCGTGCAACACGAATTGCCTCATCGCGATGAATCACGCGCGGAGCGTGCCTGCGGAGCGTTGGTTTGCGATGACGCGGCTCGATGAAAATCGCGCCCGCACTCAGCTCGCGCTCAAGGCCGGCGTGGACATCGCGAGCATCAGCAACCTCACGATCTGGGGGAATCATTCGCCCACGATGTATCCCGACTTTCACAACGCTCGCATCGACGGACGCAATGCCACCGAAGTCATCCGCGATCGCGCATGGCTCGAGGGCGAATTTCTCGCGACCGTGCAACAGCGCGGCGCCGCGGTGCTGCGCGCGCGCGGCCTGAGCTCCGCGGCGAGCGCGGCCAATGCGGTGGTCGATACCGTGCGCTCGCTCACGGTGCCGACGCGCGAAGGCGACTGGCACAGCGTCGCGGTGCATTCGCGCGGCGAATACGAGGTCGAGCCCGGCCTTATCTGCGGCTATCCGGTCCGCACGCTGGCCGATGGCTCGTGCGAGATCGCAAAGTGGGTGCCCATCAATGACTACTCCCGCGCGAAGATCGACACGAGCCTCGCGGAGTTGCGCGAGGAAAAGTCCATGGTCGCCGAGCTGCTAGGTTTAGCGCCGTGAAATCCTTGGAGCGACATGACGGAACGGGTCTGCTCGGGGTCGGTATGAGGCGGCAACCACGAAGAACGCGAAGGCTTAACAGACTGTTGAAATACTCGTCGCACGGCGGAAGTCAGGCTTCCAGCCTGACCCGGCTTGCGGGCTTCCAACCTGCAAACCCTGTCGGCACCGGCCTCCGCAGGCTGGAAGCCTGCTGGCCGAGTCAGGCTGGAAGCCTGACTTCCGCCGCTTCGCGAGTATTTCAACAGGTTCATAATCCAACAGCCGCTCCTCTTCGCGCCCTTCCTGTTCCCCTCAAAAGGTCGCTGCGGAAAAGGATGGGAACGCGGCGCGCGGTTACTTGGTCGGGGGCTGGATTAACGCGATCTCAAAAGAATGAGGCGCAGGCTGATTGGCCAGGTAAATCTGGTCCTCGAAGCCCCTGGCCTTTGCCAGCAACTCGGCGATCCGCGCCTTCGCGCCGGCATACCACTCGGTGAATGCGGCCTTCTTCGCCTCGGCCTGCGGCTCCTGCGCGTCGAGCGACTTCTGCAGGTCGCGGCGCTTGCCTTTGAGGAGCGCGTATTGATCGCGCAGCGGGTGATAAGCTTCCGCGTTGCGCTGCTGGTTGAGCACCGCCACTTGCAACGCCTGCCGATGCTGCGGCGCCTTTTCATTGTCCTCGATTTCCACGCCCATCGAAAGCTGCGCTTCGGTGTACTTCCCGATTTCCTGGCCGTCGATTTTGAAGGAATACTTGCCGGCGGGAAGCTGGCGCACGGTGATTTTTTCGTTGCTGAAGTGGTGCCCGAGTCGGGCGAGTTGCTGCCCTTCCTTCGAGTCTTCTGGGAGCACCCACGGCAACGCGGCTTCTAGCGCGGTGAAGGTGAGTTTGCCGTCGGCACAGGCTGCGTGATCGATCGTCGCGTTGTTGCCCTTGGCGACCGGCCCGCCGAGGATCGCGTCCACCGTGATCTGCGAGACGATCCTCCTCTTCACCATGTCGCTCACGATGGCCGCGGCCATCACCACCTGGCCCACGGGCCCGGGATGCACGGCATCTTTGATCATCGTCCAATCCGCGTCGGTCTTGCGTTTGGCCAGCGTGAGATTGTTGAGCGGCGACCACATATCCACAAAGCCCAGGCCGCGCACTTGCGCCTGTTCGCGCAGCCAGCCGCCGTAAAGCGCGAGCACTCCATTGTAGTAAGTGTCGCGCGGTTCTTGCGGACCCCGGAGGCTCACGCGCGCGGAGCGGGCGTCGTGCATGGTCGGCGTCATCGGCACGGCGACCGCGCCGAGCGCCGCGATCTTGTCGAGCAGCGTGCTCATGTCGGCCTGATAAGTATCGAAGACCGCCTTATCGAAGTCCTTGTAAGCGCCATCATTCATGCCGAGCAGCATGGTCACGTACTTCGGCTTGTAGGGCGCCACGTCTTCGTCGAAACGCGTGAGCGCATCCTTCGCGCGGTCGCCGCCGACTCCCGCGTTATGAAAGTGAAGCCGCACCTTGGGAAAGCGCGTGTAAAAATAATCCTCCACATACTGCGTGTAGAGGCACTGGTGGGTGATCGAGTCGCCGAGAAAGACCAGCGTGTCGCCCTCGTTGAGGTCAATGGCCGGCAGGAGCGTCTTGAATTGCGGCGGCGCTTTTTCATCCGCGAAAGCGGCGACGGCGAGAAGTGCGAGGGATGCGAGGGAGAAGAGGCGATGCATGGGTGGGATCGAAGTGTGAGCAGGAAGACCGCGGCGCCGTGCGGCTCTTTGGGGGAAGTTACGAAAGCGCGGCGAGCATCGCGCGCAGGCCATCGAGCCCCGCGATGCGCGCGATGGTGTCGCGCAGGCGGTGGAGCGCGGTGGGGATGTGCTCGAGGAAACGCGCGCGGCCATCGACGTGCCCGAGCTTTCCGTAAGCGCCGAGCGCCTGCATGAGCCGCTGCATGGCGCACAGATCGTAGAGCGCGCGGAAGTGTGGATCGTCCTGCCGGCCCGGCCCGTGCAGGCCGCTGAGATAATGCGCGAGCAACTCCTCGCGCTCCTCGGCGGTGAGCGCGACGTAAGGATCGAGCAGCAGCGAAGCGAGGTCGTATTGCGCTAGGCCGGGGCGCAAGCCTTGAAAGTCGATGAGGCACACCGCGCCGTCGCGCACGATCACGTTCTGGCTTTGAAAATCGCGGTGCACCAGGCAGCGCGGCTCCGCGGCCAGCAGCTCGGCGATCTCTCGCAGCCGCGCGCGATCACCCTGCGCCGCGAGTTGCTCCGGCGTGATACCGAAGTGTCTCACGAGGCAGTGCTCGAAAAAATATTCCTGCTCCCAGCGATACAGCGCCGCGTCAAAGACCGGCTGATATTTCAGCTTCTCCGCGCCCGGCGCCAGATGCGCCTGCGTGTGCAGGATGAGCGCCTGGTCGAGCGTGCGCTGGTAGAGCGCGCGCCGCTGCCGCCAGGGCGCTTCGCGCTGGCTCCAGAGATCGGTGTCGCCCGCATCTTCCATCACGATGAGCCCTTCGCTGCCGTCGTGAAAATGGATCGCCGGCACCCGCACGCCCACGCTCGCGAGGAAGAGTGCGATCGCGACGTACTGCTTGTTCTCCGGCCGGTCTTCGTTGTAGCGGACGAGGATGAGCGATTGCGCCCCCACGTGCATCCGCCAGAACTTGCGGCCCGATCCTCCCTGCTCAATGGGCGCGACGATGACGGGGGGAGGCATGTTGAGAGTTGAGAGTTGAGTGACGCCCTACTCCGCGCGGAGCGCACACGAAAGTGGAAACGCGGAGGCCACTCAACACTCAACTCTCAACACTCAACTCTCCCTCCCCTACCAGATGACCGCGCGCTTCTCCGGCGGCAGCCACATCTTCGCGCCCTTCTTAATCCCAAAGGCTTCGTAAAATTGCCGCATGTGGAGCAGCGGCGCGAAGGCGCGGAATTCGGCGGGCGCGTGCTCGTCGGTGAGCAGCGATTGACGCAGATACTCCCCGCGTTCCAGCGTGCACCAGCTCTGCGCGTAGGAGAGGAAGAAGCGCTGCTCGGGTGTGAAGCCGTCGATAGTCCTGCGTTTCGAGGGATCGAGCGCGAGCGCTTTTTGGAGCGCATCCCACGCGACGAGCAGGCCGCCGAAATCCGCGATGTTTTCCGCGAGCGTGAGCTTGCCGTTGATGTGCGTGCCGGGCATCGGCGCAAAGGCGTTGAACTGCACGACGATCTTCTGCGCGCGCGCTTCAAACTGCTTCGCGTCCGTGGGCGTCCACCAATCGCGCAGGCTGCCTTCCGCGTCGTAGCGCCGGCCGTCGCTGTCGAAGCCGTGCGTCATCTCGTGGCCGATGGTCGCGCCGATGTTGCCGTAGTTCACCGCGTCGTCCATTTGCGGATCGAACATCGGCGGCTGCAGGATTCCGGCGGGCAGCGTGATGCTGTTTTGCGTGGGCATGAAGAAGGCGTTGACCGTCGGCGCCGTGCAGCCCCACTCGCTGCGATCCACGGGCTGGCCCACGCGCACCACCATGCGCCGCCACTCGAAAGCCGAGGCGCGCTCGACGTTGCCGAGGTAGTCGTCGCGGCGCACCGCGACCGCGGAGTAGTCGCGAAATTTTTCCGGATACCCCACCTTCGCAAAGAAGCGCTCGAGCTTGGCCAGCGCGCTCTGCCGAGTCGTGTCGCTCATCCAGCCGACCTGCGTGAGCCGCTCGCGGAATGTCGCCTGAAAATTGCCGACCATCTCCTCGACGCGCGCCTTGGCCGCGGGCGGAAAATGGCGCTCGATGTAAAGCCGCCCGAGCGCTTCGCCCAGCGCGCCATCCACGGAAATGGCCACGCGTTTCCAGAGCGGCGATTGCTCCGGCTGGCCGTTGAGCTGCGTGCCGTAAAAGACGAAGTGCTCGCGATTCGCGGCCTCGTGCAAATACGGCGCGGCCGAGGAGATGACGTGCCAGCGCAGATACACTTTCCAATCCTCGAGCGGCTGCGAGCGCAGGAGCGCGCTCATGTTTTGAAAATAATCCGGCTGCCCGACGACGACGCTCTCGAGCTCCGGCGCGCCGAGCGCCCGGAAGTATGCGGCCCACGCGAAGCCCGGCGCGAGTCGCGCCAGCTCTGCGGTCGTGAGCTTGTGATAGTTCTTCAGCGAATCCTGCAAGTCCTCGCGCGGGTGGCTGATCTTTGCCAGCGCCGTCTCGAGACGCAGCACTGTGGCCGCCTGCCGCGCCGCGTCTTTGTCGGAATCGCCCGCGAGCCGCAGCATCGTGGCGATGTGGCGGCGGTAGCCTTCGCGTTCTTTGGCGAGCGTCTTGGTGAGATAGTAATCGCGATCCGGCAGCCCGAGCGCATCGCCGCTCTGCCACAGTTCGAAGGCGTAAGTGGCGCTGTGCTTTTCATCCGGCTGCACCTCCGCCGCGAAGAACGCTCCAGTGCCGCGCATGTGCAGATCGGCCAGCAACGGCGCCAGCGCGCTCTTCTCGCGCAACTCCGCGATGCGCTCGAGATCGGCTGCCACGGGTTGAAATGCGAGCCGGTTGCGCGTGGCCATGTCGATGCCTGAAGCGTGGAAGTCGCCCACCTGCCGGCGCACGGCATCGCGATCCGGCGCATCATTGCCGCACGCGTCGAGGATTTCGCGGAGCTGCAGCCACACCGTCTCCTCGGTCTCGATGGCCGGCCCCCACAGCGTCTTGTCCGGCGGGATTGTGTGCGCCTTCAACCATCCACCACATGCGAAACGATAGAAGTCCGCCCCCGGCTCGACGCTCCGATCCATAAACTCCACCGAAAAGCGAATCGGCGCCGGAGGCTCGCTGGCAAAGGAACCGACGACCGCCGCGAGCGACAGGAACGCGAAGAGCAATTTCATGCGGAGGAGGTGTGGATGAGCCGAGGTGCGAAAGCGAGATGGCAAACTCCAGACGCTCGGGTACACTGCCGCCCATGAACACCGTTGCCGTCGAGCGCCCGCTTACTTACGAGGAAGAGAGAGGCAAGCCCATGCCGAGTTTCAACCACGCGATCATTCAGATCAATCTCGCCGTCCAGTTGGTAAAGCATCTGAAGTTTCGCGTAGCCAGCGAACTCACTCTCGAACTGGATGGCGAGCAGATCACACCCGACCTCAGTCTTTATCCTCGCGAGCCGATTAATCTTCGACACAACATGGTCCGCCGCACAGATCCCCCACTGATCACGGTCGAAATCCTTTCGCCCACCCAAGGCACTTTCCCGATCATGGAAAAAGTCGAACGCTATCTCAAGGCAGGCGTGAAGACTTGTTGGGTCGTCAGCCCTCCGGCGCGCACCATCACCATCTATTCCGCGGACGGGAGCGACGTCACTTTCATCCCCGGGCAGGAGGCGATCGATCCAGCCATTGGCGTGACGGCGGATGTTGCCGCCGTGTTTTCGTAAGTTGGAGTTCAGGCTTTAGCCTGTCCCCCCGAACAGCCTGAAGGCTGGACTCCAACTTTTTGTCTCATGATCTCTCCCGCTCCCAGCAAGTATCAGCCTTTCCCGCCCATCCCGATCGTCGATCGCCGGTGGCCCAATCGCACGCTGACTCGCGCTCCCATCTGGTGCAGCGTGGATCTGCGCGATGGCAATCAGGCGCTCCCCGTGCCGATGAATGTCTCGCAGAAGCTCGAGCTTTTCGAGGCGCTGGTGAAGTGCGGGTTCAAGGAGATCGAGGTCGGTTTTCCTTCGGCCTCGAACACGGAGTTCGCGTTCAATCGCCACCTCATCGAAGACGGCTACATCCCGGACGACGTGACCATCCAGGTGCTCGTGCAGGCGCGCGAGGAGCTGATCGAGCGCACCGTTGAGTCGCTCGTCGGAGCCCGGCGCGCGATCGTTCACCTCTACAATTCCACCTCGCCCGCGCAGCGCCGCGTGGTCTTTGAAAAGTCGAGAAAAGAAATCATCGAGGTCGCCGTGCAAGGCGCACGCTGGATTCGCGAGCGATTGCCGCGGCTCGCGGGGACCGATGTGCGCTTGCAGTATTCGCCCGAAAGTTTCTCCGCGACCGAGGTGGAGTTTGCGAAAGAAATTTCCGAGGCCGTGATGAACGTGTGGCAGCCCACCGCCGAGCGCCCGATGATCCTCAATCTTCCCGACACCGTGGAAGTGGCGATGCCCAATGTGTATGCCGATCAAATCGAGTGGATGTGCAGGAACTTGAAGAATCGCGAGTCCCTCATCATCAGCCTGCACACGCACAACGACCGCGGCACCGGCGTCGCTGCCACCGAGCTGGGCTTGCTCGCCGGCGCCGAGCGCGTGGAAGGCACGCTCTTTGGAAATGGCGAGCGCACCGGCAACCTCGACATCGTGACCGTCGCGCTCAACTGCACCATGCACGGCATCGAGTCGGGTCTCGATTTTTCCGACCTCAACGCGCTCATCGAAATCTACGAACGCTGCACCGGCATGACCATTCCGCCGCGCCAGCCATACGCCGGAGAGCTAGTGTTTACGGCCTTCTCCGGCTCGCACCAGGATGCCATCAAGAAAGGTCTCGCCGAGTGGGAACGCGAAGGGCGCACGCATTGGGACGTGCCGTATCTCGCCATCGACCCCGCCGACCTCGGCCGCGAATATCGCGAAGTCATCCGCGTCAACAGCCAGTCGGGCAAAGGTGGCGTGGCGTATCTGCTCGAGAGCGAATTTGGCATCGAACTGCCGAAGGATATGCAGCGCGAATTCGGACCCATCGCCAACGACGCCGTCGATGCGCTCGGCCGCGAAGTCACCGCCGCCGAGTTGCGAGAAATGTTTTGGCGCGAATACATCGAGCGCACTCAGCCGTGGAGCTTGCAGAACTTTCACGCCGGCGGCGCCGACGGCGTCTTCCGGTGCCGCGCCACCGTGCAGCGCGACGGACGCGAATTGAAACTCAGCGGCGAAGGCAACGGCCCGATCGCCGCCTTCGTCCACGCGCTCAACACGGCGGGCGCGCTGCAGTTTGAGATCGCCTACTACAAGGAGCACGCGCTCGGCTCCGGCAGCGAAGCGAGCGCCATCGCCTACATCCAGATCAAGCTCGCCGGCGACCGCATGAAGTGGGGCGCTGGCGTGGATACCAACATCGAGCTAGCGTCGATCAAGGCGGTGCTCAGCGCCGTGAACCGCGCGGTTGTTTAACGCAGACGGCGAGGGTGCCGCTGGCCACTTCCGGCGACCATGGCGTCGCCGCTCTACGCGGCCTCAATGATTGAACATGAACTCTTTCGCGTTCATGAGGCCCCAGAACACGTCGGTGAAAACTTTCGGCTGCTCCTCGGAGACCCCCCAGTGTTTCTCGAGTTTGTTTAGTTCCTCGTCGCTGGGCATGCGGCCGAAGCAGCGCAGGTAGAGATCGGTGGCGATGTCGCGAGGGAGTTTTTTCTCGTTCAGCATCCGGGAGATCACGCCGCCTTGGGCGATCTTGTTTTCCACGGTGTCGCCATTGATGAGGTGGAGCGCCTGGCTGAGCGTGGGGCCGACCTCTTCCCGCGAACAAATGGTCTCGCGGTCGCGCCGGCCAAAGGTGGTGAGGAAGTAGTTACTCGTCTTGCCGTCGGCGATCTCCACGGCGCGAGCGCCGGCGGGCAGGCCCTTGTATTTCTCCTTTGTCTCGGTGACTTCGTTGATGCAATCGAGCATCACCTCGGCGCGCATCCGGCGGATGGTGGCCTTGGCAAAGTTCCGGTCGTCGAGCGCGTTGGTTTCATTCGGGCGCGTGGTGAGCTGGTAGCTGCGGGAATTGCAGATGTCGCGCACCACACGGCGCAAGTCGTACTTGTATTCGATGATTTTCTTTCCGAGCGCATCGAGCAATTCGGGGTTCGACGCGGGGTTGGAAATGCGCGCGTCATCGACGGGTTCGACGATGCCGCGGCCCATGTATTGCGCCCAGATGAGATTGGCGATGTGGCGCGGGAAGTAAGGATTTTCGGGCGAAGCGATCCAGTCCGCGAGCACTTGCCGGCGATCCTTGCCTTTCGTGTCGGGCGCGTCGCCGCCGAGGAATTTCGGCGGGACCACGGTGTTGCCCACCGGGTTTCGCGATTCGCCGGAGGCGCTGTTGAAGACGACCTTTTCGCGAGGATCCTCTCCCGGCTTGCGTCCGATCTGCGTGAAGAAGCCGACGAAGCCGCGGTAGTCGTCCATGGTCCAGCGGTCGAAGGGATGATTGTGACACTGCGAGCACTGAATGCGGATGCCGAAGAAAGCTTGCGCGGTGTCCTCGGCGAGTTTCAGCGGGTCGGTCTCGATCTGGTAATAATTCACCGCGGGGTTGCCGAAGTTTGAGCCGCTGGCGCTGATGAGTTCGCGGGCGATCTCATTCATCGGCACGTTCTTTTTCAGGCGGTCGTGGAGCAGATTGTAGTAGTTGAGCACGGCCTTGTAGCTGCCTTGGTTTTGCACCGTGCGCACCTGGAGCAGCTCGGACCACTTGAGCGCCCAGAGATCCACGAACTCATCGCGCTTGAGCAACTCGTCGATTTTCTTCGCGCGCTTCTGCGGCTCGGAGTCGGCGACAAATTTCTGAACTTCCGCCGAAGTCGGCAGCAGGCCGGCGATGTCGATGCAAGCGCGGCGCAGGAAGGTCTCGTCGTCGCAGACCGCGCTCGGGGTAATGCGCAGGTTGCGGAGCTTCGCATCCACGAGCGTGTCGATGTAGTTGCGCTCTTCGATCTTCGGCCACTCGTACTTGAGCGCCTTTGGAATGACGATGACCTGGGCTCCGACGGTGTGCGTGGCAAAGCGCGCCATCACGAATGCCTCGCCGCGCGTGCCGGTGGTGAGCGTGCCGTCGCCGTCGATCCCCGCGCTGCCTTCGTTGCTGGTGAGGAAGAGCGCGCAATCGGTCACGTCGCGATCCGTGCCGTCGCTGTAATGAGCGCGCACCGTCATCTTAAATTTCTGCCCCGGGCTTTCGAGCACGAGCTGCGCGGGCAGGATTTCGAGGCTCGTGCACTTGGCGACTTTCTCCGGATCGTCGTTGGGCGCGCCGGCCTCGAGCCACCGAAGCAGCGTCTTGTAAAGCTCGCTGCCTTTGTCGAATTTCTTGCCGCCGGTGTGCGGCGCTTCGCCGTCTGCTTTGGTGAGAAGCATCGAGTCTTCGGGCAGCGCGAGATTGATGCGGCGGCCGGGAAGTTCCCGCGTGAGCCGGAAGTGATCGCCCTCCGGATCAAAGCCCCAGAGCGAAAGCCGGAAGCCGTCCTGCCCGCGGGCCGAGCCGTGGCACCTGTTGCACTCGGCCTTCATGAAGACGGGCATCACATCGAGCCGGAAGCTCACGGGCTGCTCGGTCGCGGCTTGCTCGATCTTCACGGGCACTTCGAGCGACTTGCCCTGCCACTCGACTTTCAACTTCGTCTCGCCGTCGGTGAGCGGAAGGACCACGCCTTTCTCCACCTTGGCCTTGGCCGGATCGGCGAGGGTGAAGGTCGCGTCCTTCGTCACATCGCGATGCACGCCATTCGGCTCGGTAAAGCGCACGACGAGTGTCTGCCGGTCGCGTTGAAACTTGAGATTCACGTCGGCCGGGAAGACCTCGAAGTTTGCCGCCGCTCCCGCGAACGCAGCCGAAGTAGTGCTGCAAAGAAACGTGGCGAAAAGAAATGAGGAACGCATAGGGATGGCTGGTAATTGGATCACTACGTCTTACCCATGGCCGCAAACGTTTCTTGGGAAGTTCCTCCCGGCCCGCTCCCCCGCTCGAAGCGCACGGCCGTTCTCTTTTTCGCCCTCCTCCTTCCGCTCGCTCCGGCTCTTGGCCACAATCCCGAGACGAGTTATTTGCGCGTTGTCCTCGCCGGCCAGCGGCTCGAAGTCCGGCTCACCTTCGATCTTTTCGCGCTGCAAAGAATCGCCCTCGTAGATGCCGACGCGGACCAGCGCGTGACCCGCGATGAACTGCAACGCGCCGCGCCGGCCATCGAAAATTTTCTGCGGGACCGCGTCAGGCTCGAGATCGACGGCCGGCGCGCCACGCTCGGCGAGGCCGCGCCGCCCGTGTGGCCGCGCGACGCCGGCGAGATCCTCGCGGCCCGGGACTGGCACAGCAACGAGTCGCTCATCGCCCTACCTTTTCGACAAACCCTGGCGGCGCCGGTTCGCGAAATTCTCGTGACCTTCGACGTGTTCGAAACGCTCGGCATGCGCCACATCGTGCTTGGCTCCTTTGAATATCGCGGGGGCGCCGAGGAGGTCACCTTCACGTCGCTGGAACCGGATTTTCTCTTCGACGTGAAATATGCGGAAGCCGGCGAAAACTCAGATGCCACGCCGCGCCGCGAGCCCTCGCTCCTGGCAAATCTGAGCCGCTTCACGAGGCTCGGCGTCGCGCACATTTTCCTCGGCTACGATCACATCTGCTTTCTGCTCGCGCTGCTCGTGGTGAGCCGGTTTCGCGAGTTGGTGAAGATCGTCACGTCCTTCACCGTGGCGCACAGCCACACGCTCATCCTTGCATCCATGGGCGTCGCGCGGCTGCCGTCGCGATTCGTCGAGTGCGCGGTGGCGGCGACCATTGTCTATGTGGCGGCGGAAAATTTCTGGCGAAAGTCGATGTCGCATCGCTGGATGCTCACCTTCGGTTTTGGGCTCATTCACGGGTTCAGTTTTGCCACGGTGCTCGCGGAACTCGGGCTGCCGGCCATCGGCCGCGTGCGCTGCCTGCTGGCCTTCAATGTCGGCGTGGAAATCGGACAGCTCGCCATCGTGTGCGGGGCCTTTCCGCTGCTGGTGCTGCTCGGCAGATGGCGCTACGGCCAGCGGGCCACGGCCGTTGTGAGCATCGCCGTCGGGCTCTTCGGACTTGGTTGGTTTATCGAGCGCGCATTCGGTTTGAAGTTCATGCCCGTGTAGAGGCGAAGTCGCACGGAGCGCCGCCGTCCCGTGCGGCTAGGGCGTCGCGGCTACGCGCGGCGGGCGGCGCTCATCCGATGAAATTGGAGAACAAAACTCGCGCACATGAAAACTTGCACTCTCACCCGCCGCACCTTCCTCAAGTCGAGCCTCGCCACCGGCATCGCGACGCGACTCCGCGCCGCGGATGCGCGCCAGGAAATCCCGCGCCGCGCGCTTGGCCGCACGGGCGAGCAGGTCTCGATGGTGGGACTGGGTGGCTTCCACATCGGCGGCCAAGCGACGGAGGCCGAGAGCATCCGCATCATCCGCACCGCGCTCGATGGCGGGATCAGTTTCCTGGATAACTGCTGGGACTACAACGGCGGCGCGAGCGAGATCCGGATGGGCATGGCCTTGCGCGACGGCTACCGCGACAAGGCATTTCTGATGACCAAGATCGACGGCAGAAACAAGAAGACCGCAGCCGAGCAGATCGATGAATCGTTGCGGCGGCTGCAGACTGATCGAGCGGATCTCATGCAGTTCCACGAGATCATCCGCATGGAAGACCCGGACCGCATCTTCGCCGAAGGCGGCGCGATGGAAGCGATGCTCGCGGCCAAGGCCGCCGGCAAAGTGCGTTTCATTGGATTCACCGGACACAAGAGTCCCGACATTCACCTCAAGATGCTCGCCGTGGCGCGCGCCCACGACTTCCATTTCGACACGGTGCAGATGCCGCTCAACGTGATGGACGCGCACTTCGAGAGCTTTGAAAAGAAAGTGCTCCCCGCGCTGGTCGAGGCCGGCATCGGCGTGCTCGGCATGAAGTCCATGGGCGACCGGGAGATATTGAAAAGCGGCATCGTCACGCCAGTCGAATGCCTTCACTACGCGATGAACCTGCCGACCAGCGTAGTCATCACGGGCTGCGATTCCCTGCCGATCCTCGAGCAAGCGCTCGGCGCCGCGCGCAGCTTTGCGCCGATCTCGCAAGACGCGCGGGCCGCCCTGCTCGCAAAGACGGCGCCGGTCGCAGGCGAGGGAAAATACGAGCTCTACAAGACGAGCCGCCGCTTCGATGCCACCGCGGACAATCCGCACTGGCTGGGGTGAGGAGAGGGATAGTTGAGTGTTGAGTGTTGAGTGGGGCCGCAGCGTAGGCTCGGCCCGTCTTCAGACTTCATGGTTTCCATTTTCCCGCCACTCAACACTCAACTCTCAACACTCAACCTCCTCGCTGCCGCGGCGGGGCACGGGGAACACCGAGTGGTAGTTTTTTTTGCGCAGATCGTCCTGCTCATTGCCGTGGGCAGGCTGCTCGGGGAGTGGATGCATCGCAGCAGACAGCCCGCGGTGCTCGGCCAGTTGCTGGCGGGAATCATCCTGGGTCCCAGCGTCTTTGGGTCGCTCTGGCCGGCGGCGCAACACGCGATCTTTCCCGCCGCTTCGGCCGACCGGCAAATGCTCGGCGCGGTCTCGGAACTCGGCGTGCTCCTGCTGCTGCTGGTCACCGGCATGGAGACCGATCTCGCGCTGGTCAAACGCGTGCGCCGCACCGCGGCCATCGTTTCCGCCGCGGGCATCGTGGTCCCATTTGCCTGCGGCTACTTGCTAGGCGAAATGCTGCCGGCCAGCGACCTGCCCGACCCGGATCGGCGCTTGATGACCTCGCTCTTTCTCGCCACTGCGCTGTCGATTTCCTCCGTCAAGATCGTCGCCGCCGTGTTGCGCGAGGTGGACTTTCTTCGCCGCAATCTCGGCCAGGTCATCCTCGCGGCCGCCATCCTCGATGACACGATCGGCTGGACCATCCTCGCCTTCATCGGCGGCTTGGCGGCGCAGGGCCGGATCGTCGTCGGCCCTTTGCTGATCAGCGTTCTCGGCACGGTGCTCTTTCTCGTTTTCTGTTTCACCATCGGCGGGCGCTGGGTCGCGCGGATCATTCGCTGGACCAATGATCACTTCGTCATCGAGATGCCCGTCATCAGCGTCATCCTCATCCTCATGATCGTGCTGGCGCTGGTGACCAACGCCATCGGCGTACACACCGTGCTCGGCGCGTTTGTCGCCGGCATCATGGTCGGGCAATCGCCCATCCTCACCAAGCACATCGAGGAAGAACTGCGCGGCCTCATCGTCGCCCTCTTCATGCCGGTGTTCTTCGGCGTGGCGGGTCTCGCCATCGACCTCAAGGTGCTGGCCGATCCGCATCTGCTCGAGCTCGCGCTCCTGCTCATCGCGATCGCCAGCATCGGCAAGCTGGGCGGGTGCTATCTCGGCAGCCGTCTCGCGCGGCTCGATCATCCGGAATCGCTCGCCGTCGGCTTTGCCATGAATGCGCGCGGCTCCACCGAGATCATCCTCGCCACCATCGGCCTCGCGATGGGCGTGCTCAATCAGCGCCTCTTCACCATCATCGTGCTCATGGCCGTGGTCACCACCCTCTGCATGCCGCCCCTCCTGCGCTGGGCGCTCGCTCGCGTGCCCTTGCGCGGCGAGGAAAAAACGCGGCTCGAATCGCAGGCCGCGGAGGAGAAGGACTTGATGCCAAAGATCGAGCGCGTGCTCGTGGGGCTCGATGGGAGCGCCAACGGCCGCCTCGCTTCCCGCCTCGCTGGGTGGCTCGTCGGCGCGCGACATCTCACCGCCACGGTCATCGACGTGGCCGGCTCGAAGAAGAACGGCGGCGCTTCCTCGCAAGGTGCAATCGAGGCCGCCGAAACCGCGGCGCACGCCGTGGAAGTCGCGGACAAATCCAAGACGGCGGAGAAAAAAGAAGCGCCTCGCGATCCCGTCGAGACCGCGGCGGAAGGAGCCAAAGCGGAGAGAATTCCCGTTCACGAGTTGGTATCGGTCCTTCCCTTCAAAGAGCCCGAATCCCGCACCGCGGATACCGCCGCGCAATCCATCCTCACTGAAGCAAAGAACGGTTACGGCCTCCTCTTCCTCGGCCTCGGCGGTGGATTGCAAAAGGGCGCGCCGGATTTTCCTCCCGTCATCGAAAAGATCGCCCGCGAATTCGCAGGACCCATCGCCATCCTGCTCCATTGCGCGGCGCGCCATGCACCGCCCGATGCGCCGTTGGAAAAGATTCTGGTGCCGACCACCGGCGCAGATTACTCGCGCTTCGGAGCGGAAATGGCGGTGGCCATCGCCAAAGGTTGCGGGGCCTCCATCACCGCGCTGCACGTCTCCGCTCCACCCACGGAAAACGAATTGCTCCGCCGGCCCGACCAGCTCCTCCGCACGGGCCGCGCCTTGCTCGGCGACATCGTGAGCCTCGGCCAGCGGGAAGGCGTGCGCGTCGTTTCCAAAGCGCTGGTCGGCCCCGCCAAGGAGAGCGCGATCCTGCGCCAGGCGACCCTGGGCGGCCACCAACTCATCGTCCTGGGGACGAAAGCATGGAGCGGCGAGCAATTGCACTTTGGCCACAGCGTCGCCGCGCTCATCCAGAGCGCTCCCTGCCCGATCCTCATCGTCAAATCGTAATTCCTCGAGAGTGGCGACAGGAGTGTCGCCTCTCCTTGAAACCTACTCGCGCAGCCGGGCGAGGATTGCCTCCACGTCATACACGCATCCGCCCCATGTCCCGCCGCCGAGTTGTTGCAGCGCGGCCCAGAGGCGCGTGTCATCAGGCAGCGCGGGATGCGGCGCGAGATCGTCGCGCGAGCGCCGCGATGCCAGGACTCGCGCACCTTCCTCCGCGTCAAAGATGCGCCCGCTTTCGCCGACAAAATCCACGCGCCCTTCCATCCGCACGCGGTCGATGACGACGCGGATCGTGTCGCCGTCGCGCACCTTGCCGAGCGGACCGCCGGCGAGCGCTTCGGGGCCGATGTGGCCGATGCACGCGCCAGTCGAGACGCCCGAGAAACGCGCATCGGTGAGCAGCGCGACGTGCTTGCCAAAGGGCAGCGCCTTGAGCGCGGAGGTGACTTGATACGTCTCCTCCATCCCCGTGCCGAGCGGCCCGACGCCAGCGAGCACCATCACGTCGCCGGCCTGGATGCGGCCTTCGCGGAGCGCCGCGGTCGCCGCTGCTTCGCTCGCGAAGACGCGCGCGGGGCCCTCTTTGCGATACACGCCGGCGGCATCGACCACGCTCGGATCGAGGGCCGTCGATTTAATGACGGAGCCCTCGGGCGCCAAGTTTCCAAGCGGGAAGACGAGCGTGCCCGTGAGCCCGCGGCGGCGCGCGGAGTCGGGGGACATGATGACTTCCTCCGCCTCGACCCCGTCGCGCTCGCGCAGGATCTCGCGGAATCTGCGGCGGCGTTCGGACCGCTCCCACGCGTCCAAATTTTCCCCGAGCGACGTGCCGCTCACGGTGAGCACGCCGGTGTCGAGCAGGCCGAGCGCGCGCAAGTGCAGCATCACCTCCGGCACGCCGCCGGCGAGAAAGACGCGCACGGTCGGATGAAATTTCGGGCCGTTCGGCAGCACATCCACGAGGCGCGGCGTCGAGCGATTCACGTCGATCCATTCCGCCACCGTCGGCCGCGGAAGCCTGGCGCAATGGGCGATGGCGGGGATGTGTAGCAGCAGATTGGTCGAACCGCCAAATGCCGCGTGGACGACCATCGCGTTGCGGATGGAGGCGGCGGTGAGCACGTCGCGCATCTTCACTTCGCGCTCATCGAGCGCTGCGATCGCGCGCGCGGAACGGGTGGCGATGTCGAGCCACACCGGCTGTCCCGACGGAGCGAGTGCTGAGTGCGGCAACGCGATGCCGAGCGCCTCGGCCACCACTTGCGCGGTGGCCGCGGTGCCGAGGAATTGGCAGCCGCCGCCGGGCGACGCGCACGCGCGGCAGCCGAGTTCCGCGGCCTCCTTGAGACTGAGCAAGCCGCGCGAATAGCGCGCGCCGATGGTCTGCACGGCGCCGGCGTCTTCGCCGTTGCTCGGCGGGAGTGTGACGCCGCCGGGCACGATGACGCCGGGCAGATCGTGCATCGCGGCGAGCGCCATCATCATTGCGGGAAGCCCCTTGTCGCACGTTGCCACGCCGATGACACCGCGGCGCCGCGGCAGCGAGCGGATGAGCCGGCGGAAGACGAGCGCGGCGTCGTTGCGATACGGCAGCGAGTCGAACATGCCCGTGGTGCCCTGCGTGCGGCCATCGCACGGATCGGAGACCGCGCCGGCAAAGGGCACGGCGCCGAGGGCGCGTAGCTCGCGCGCGGCGGCTTCCACTTGCAGCGCGATCTCCCAGTGACCGGTGTGGAAGCCGAGCGCGACCGGGCTGCCATCCGGCGCGCGCAGCCCGCCCGCGGTGCTCAAGATCAGAAACGCGCGTTCATTTGCCAGAGCCGGTTCCCAGCCCATGCCGACATTTTGCGTGAGCCCGAAAATGTCCCCGCTCGGGCTGCCTCGCAGCAGTGCATCGGTGAGCGGAAGCTGGCCCGCCGGCCCCGGCGCGCGCGTCTTGATTTCAAAAATTGAGGGATCGTCGGAAAGCATGGGTAGGGAACCTGCCGCGCGGCGAGGACGCCGCGGGAACTTCCTGCGACCAGGACGTCGCGGCTACGACGATTTCAAAATACGTCCGCTTCGTCGGGGAATCCGGGGTCGTGCCGGATCGAGGCCAGGCGCCGCCGCACGCCGCGCGCACTCTCCGGCCCGGTGAGCGAGCGCACCACGGCCATCACCAGCACCGGCAGCGCGAGCAGCGCGCCGACCGAGATCATGGTCGCCGCGGTGGTCTTCTGAGCCGGGCGACCGAGCTTGCCGGCGAGCAGCAATCCGATGCCGCATCCGACAGCGGTTTGGGTGATCGCGAGGAGGCTGGTTTGCAAGACATCGGAGTGCTTCGGCATTGGAAGTTGAGTGTTGAGAGTTGCGTCCCGCGCCAGATTACATTTCAAAAACAATTTGCGCGGAGCGCTCCTCTCTAGCGGAAACGCGGGGGTCTCTCAACTCTCAACTCTCAACTTCCCCGATGAAAGTCTCCGACCTCCGCGGCATCCTTCAGTACGTGCCGAGATTCCGGGAGAAGATCTTCGTGGTCGCGCTCGATGGCGAAGTTGTCGGGTCGCCGAATTTTTCCAACATCTTGCTCGACCTCGCCGTGCTGCGTTCGCTGAGCATCCGGGTCATCCTCGTCCACGGCGCCGGCGCGCAGATCGCTCAGATCGCCGCCGAGCGCGGTGTGGCCATCTCCAACTCGGACGGCGCGGGCATCACCGACGATGCAACTTTGCGCATCGGCATCGAGGCGGCGACGAAGATCACGAACGAGGTGATGCAGGGCCTCACCTCGGTGGACCTGCGCGCGGCTTACTCCAACGCGATCATCGCGCACCCGGCGGGCATCCTCGGCGGCGTCGATCAACAACACACGGGCCGCGTCGAGCGCGTGGATACCAAGGCGCTGCACCTTTTCCTGAGCGAAGGCATCATCCCCGTGATCCCGCCGATGGGCTTCGACGGCGAGGGGCGCACCTTTCGAGTCAATTCCGACGGCGTCGCGCTCGAAGTCGCCGAGGCCATGCAGGCGATGAAGATCCTCTTCCTCACCGCGGCCGATGGCGTGCGTTTCGGGCAGGACATTGCGCGCCAGCTTTCCATCGCGGAGGCGGAGGAGATCGTGAAAAAAAGAAAGTCCTCGGTGCCGGCGGCGCTGCTCTCGAAATTTGAGCACGCCGCGCGCGCCTGCCGCGACGGAGTGCCGCGCGTGCACTTGCTCGACGGACGGCTCGATGAAGGGCTGCTCACGGAAGTCTTCAGCGCCGAGGGCATCGGCACGATGATCTACTCGAACGAGTACCAACAGGTGCGCCGCGTTTTTAAGAAAGACGTGCGCGGCGTGCTGGCGCTCATCCGGCAATCGGTCGAGGACGAAGAGATCATGAAGCGCACGCGCGCCGACATCGTCGCGCATCTCGAGGATTATTGGGTTCTGGAGATCGACCGCAATCTGGTGGGCTGCGTGGCGCTGCACCTTTATGCCGAGCAGCAGAAGGCCGAGATGGCGTGCCTCTACGTGGCCAAGGCGCACGAAGGTCAGGGCTACGGACGCAAGCTGATGGCCTTTGCCGAGCAGCTCGCCGCGGAGAAAGGAGTCAAACAAATTTTCGCGCTCTCGACCCGCGCGTTTAATTACTTCCAGCAAAAAGGCGGCTACGTGGAAGCGACTCCCGACGATCTGCCGCCGGAACGCCGCAAGAAATACGACGAGAGCGCGCGCAACTCGAAGGTGATCGTGCGGCCGGTCGCGCCAGCCTTGATCGCGGAAGCGGGGCGCGCGTGAGACCTCGCTGAAATCCGAAATCCGAATTTCGAAATCCGAAACAAATCCGAAGAAATGGAAATCAGGAAATCGTTTGCACGACGAGGGAGTTTTTTTGATTTCAAAAAATTGGCTGCGTTTGTTTCGGATTTCGGATTTCGGATTTCGGATTTCGAGTGGAAGCAAGAGAGACAGGAAGGGCCGGGATGAACAACCGGCTCTGGCTCGATGGGCTGGTGATCGTCGCGTATTTCGCGGCGATCATCGGCGTGGGTCTCTCGCAGCGTTCGCGCAGCGGGAGCGTGGAGGGCTTCTCGCTCGGCGACCGGCAGATCGCGTGGTGGGCGGTGCTCGCGTCCATCCTCGCCGCGGAGATCAGCGCCGCGACCTTCCTCGGCGCGCCGGGCGAGGGCTACGCCAACCGCAACTGGACTTACGCGCAGCTCGCCATCGGCACCATCCTGGCGCGCATTTTTGTGAGCTTCGTTTTCATCCCGATCTACTACCGGCACGGCGTCATCTCGATTTACGAATTCCTCGAGACGCGCTTCGGCCGGTTTTCCCGCTTGCTGGCGTCGGCCACTTTTCTGGTCACGCGCGTGCTGGCGATGGGCACGCGGCTTTATGTGTCGGCCATCATCGTGGTGCTCGGCGTCGAGCTCTGGCGCGGGCATCCGGTGGAGGCGGGGGAAAAATTCGCGCTCTTCGCCGGGGCGCTCGTGCTCGTAAGCTTGGCGACTGCGCTCTACACAACGGTCGGCGGCATTCGCGCGGTCATCTGGACGGACTTCATCCAGGTGGGCGTGCTCGTCGCGTCGCTCGGTTTTACGATTCCCTTTTTGCTCGGAAAAATCGACGGCGGCTGGCCGGAAGTCGTACGGCATATCCAGCCGCCTGTGTTCTTCGACTTTGTCCCCGCGCAGCCCGGCGAAGGACCACTGGCTTGGATGGCGCGGATGTTTTCCCTCGAATACACCGTCTATGCCGCGGTGCTCGGCTCGACCTTTGTGACGATGGCCACGCACGGCATCGACCAGGACACCGTCCAGCGGATGCTCACCGCCAAGAACCGGCGGCAGAGCGCCGTGGCCACGATCCTCTCCGGCGTGATCGATCTGCCGATCGCCGGCGCGTTCATTTTTATCGGCGTGCTGCTGGCGGTGTATTACGGCGCGCATCCCACCGCGGGTCTGCCGCAAGAAGAGCGCGAAGTGTTTCCCTATTTCATCCTGCACGAGATGCCCGCCGGCCTGCGCGGGCTGGTGACCGCCGGCATCCTGGCCACCGCGATGGGCTCGCTGAGCACCGCGCTCAATGCGCTCGCCACGAGTTTTTCCCGCGACTTCGTCTTCCCCTGGATGGAGCGCGGCGAGGCCGCTGTGGATGAGGCGCGGCGCGTGCGAGTGCTGCGCGTGAGCACGGTATTATTCGCCGTGCTCATCATCATCGTGGGTGTGATCACCGCGTGGTACATGGCGCACAATCCCAGTGCGCGCATCATCCCCCTCGTGCTCGGCATTCTCGGATTCACCTTCGGTTCGCTGCTCGGGATTTTCCTCGTGGGCTTGCTCACCAAACGGCGCGGCAGCGATCTCGGAAATGGCCTCGCCGTTTTCGCCGGCATCCTCGCGGTGCTCCTGGCCAGTGGCGTCCATGTGAAACTCCTCGGCGGGCAGCCGGCCTTCGTGCTGGCCTTCCCATGGCGCATCACGCTCGGGACCGTGGTGGCGTTTATGGTCGCGGTGAGTTTTCCGACGCGGAAGGTAGGAATGACGAATGACGAATGACGAAGGCGCAATCATTCGTCATTCGTCATTCGTCATTTTCCCTCCTTCGCCCGCCAAGGCCGATGCCTTCTAGGTCCGCGGGCCGGTCAACGAAAATCGTCACGTTTTTGTGAAATAAAGTTGGGTGTGAGCGGGGAATTTCCTTGTCGGCAAATCGGCTGAAAAATACGCTCGCGCTGCACGGCGGGAGAGCGAGAGACCCCCTGTGAATAACTTGTGAACAGAGTCCCCCATTCCGCTGCCCGCGGCGAAAACGCGCCGCCAAGCCCAGGCGGCAGGCAGCGGTGAGTTGAGACTCAGACAGCATCAAGGTTCCACGTCCGCTCGCTTTGCAATCGAGTCTTCCACATCCACTTGCGGTCCATCGGAAAATTTCTTCTTCGCGTTTCTCAGCCCCATTTTTCGACCGCTCGAATTTCTCTCACCGCTTTTTTTTCAAACCCCAATCCCCGGCAAAACACTGTGGACAAATCATTAAATTCAGAGCAATTGCCCGCCCTCTGGGCGGAGATCGTAGCGACTATCAAAACCGAAGTGACCGCGGATACTTTCGTCCGCTGGTTTCATGGCATCTCACTCGTGGCGCTCGATGCGCAGCAGCTCACCCTGCGGGTGCCCAACAACATCTATCAAGTCTGGATCGAGAGTAACTATCTCGGCGTGCTAGGCAGGGCGGCCATGCTCGCGCTCGGCGAACCGCGGACGGTCCGCTTTGTCTATGCCGAGGACGGCGCGCCGGCGAAAAACGGCAAGCCATCTGCAACCGACGAGCCGCCGGAGGAGCTCGCGCCCGCTCGCGCGAGCCGCCACGCCGATTGCGTGATGAGCCCGCGCCACACCTTTGAAGGGTTCGTGGTGGGAGCGAACAATCAATTTGCACACGCCGCGTGTCTCGGCGTGAGCGAAGCCCCGGCGCGCGCTTACAATCCGCTCTTCATCTACGGCGGCGTGGGGCTCGGAAAGACCCATCTCATGCAGGCCATCGGCCAGCACATCCTGGGCAAGCGCAAACCTTCGAAGGTGCTCTACGTCACGAGCGAGACCTTCACCAACGAGTTCATCGACGCCATCCAAAACAGCACGCTCGTAAAATTCCGGCGCCGCTACCGGCAGGCCGACGTGTTGCTCATCGACGACATCCAATTCCTCTCCGGCAAAGAGCGTTCGCAGGAGGAATTCTTTCACACCTTCAATACACTCTTCGACGGCCACAAGCAGATCGTGCTCTCGAGCGACCGGCCACCGGGGGAATTTGCGACGCTCGAGCAGCGGCTCGTCTCGCGCTTCGACTGGGGCCTCACCGCCGAGCTGCAGCCGCCGGATGTGGAGACGCGCGTCGCCATTCTTCGGAAAAAAGCCGAGGCGCTTGCAATTCAGCTGCCGGCGGAAGTCTTTCAATACATCGCCGAAAACGTGCGGAGCAATGTGCGGCGGCTCGAGGGCGCGCTCACCCGCGTGGCCTCCTTTGCGTCGCTCAACGGGGGCAAGGCACCCGGGCTCGATCGCGTCGAGCACTTGCTCAAAGACATCCTTCAGGAAGAAGCGCGGCGCGCCATTACCATCGACCAGATTCAGAAGCGCGTGGCCGAGCACTTCGATGTGCGCCTCGCCGACATGACCAGCCGGCGACGGCCCGCCAATATCGCCTTCCCGCGGCAGGTCGCGATGTATCTCGCGCGCGAACTCACCAAACTCTCGCTGAGCGAAATCGGCGATGCCTTCGGAGGCCGCGACCACGGCACCGTGCTCCACGCGCACCGAGTGGTGAAGGACCGCACGATCACCGACGAGAAGACGCGGCAGACGGTGGGCTTTTTGGATAGCCAACTGACTCGGTGAGCGGCGGGGAAATGACGAATGATTGCGCCTTCGTCATTCGTCATTCGTCATTCCCATACCCGCCGGGATACCGACGG
Source organism: Chthoniobacterales bacterium (assembly GCA_038238555.1). Taxonomy (GTDB): domain Bacteria; phylum Verrucomicrobiota; class Verrucomicrobiia; order Chthoniobacterales; family Chthoniobacteraceae; genus JANNXQ01. Next base: position 45,375 of record JBBRXP010000011.1, read on the forward strand.
TGCCACGCCCAGGCGCTCTCGATGATCTTCTCGATCGCCTGAAACTTCGGCGTCCACCCCAGCTCGCGCTGGACCTTTTCACTCGCGGCGATGAGCCGCGCAGGGTCGCCCACCCGGCGCGGTTGCTCGAGCACGGCGATTTTTTTTTCGCTCACTCGCTCGCAGGCGGCGATGACTTCGCGCACGCTCGTGCCGCCGCCGGTGCCGAGATTGTAGAGCGCGCTGGAGGGAGCGCGGAGCGCGAGCATGTGCGCCTGCGCGAGATCGAGGATGTGGATGTAATCCCGGATGCACGTGCCATCAGGCGTCTCGTAGTCGGTGCCGAAAATCGACACGCTCTCGCGCTGGCCGAGCGCGACTTTCAGGACGTTCGGGATGAGATGCGTCTCGATGCGGTGATCTTCGCCGAAGCGCTCCGAGGCTCCCGCCGCATTGAAGTAACGCAACGCCACATATCGCAACCCGTGGATTTCGTCATACCAGCGCAGCACCTTCTCAAACATCAGCTTCGACTCGCCGTAGGGATTGATCGGCCGCTGCGGCAGCGACTCGTCGATGGGCACCCGCTCGGGAGTTCCAAAAGTCGCGCACGTTGAGCTGAAGACGAATCGCGGCACCCCGGCGGCCACCATCGCGTCGAGCAAGTTCACGCCAGCGGCCACGTTGTTGCGGAAATACTTCGAGGGATTCTCCATCGACTCGCCCACGAGCGCATTGGCCGCAAAGTGCATGACGGCCTCGGGCCGCACCTTTTCCATCGCTGCCTGGATCTCGTGGCGCTCCTGGAGATCGCCCACGATGAGCGGCGCACGCGGATCGACCGCCTTGCGATGGCCCTCGGTCAGATTATCGAAGACGCTCACGTCGTGTCCCGCATCGAGAAGTTGCTCGACGCAAATGCTGCCGATGTAGCCGGCGCCGCCAGTGACCAGGATTTTCATGCGGCTGTTCTAATCGCGGAGCGCGGAACGCGGAACGCGGAAAATAGGTCAGGCGTCAATCGTCGTTCTGCTCGTGCAGCCAATTCCGCAACTTCAACCGCAGCCCGGCGAGCCGCGCGGCGTGCTCTGGATCGGCGGCCAGATTGTGCAGTTCATAGGGATCGCTCGCCGTGTCGTAAAGTTCCTCGGCGGGATGTTGCTCGAAGGTCTCGATGAGTTTCGCCGCGGCCGCGTCGGTCTTCGCCTTTTCCAGCCACTCCGCATAGACCACCCCGTGGCTTCCCGCGATGTCCATGACCTTGGTGAAGTGCGTGGTCCACTTCCGCTCGGGGTGCAGATTGAGGATGAACTTCCAGCGCTCATCGCGCACGCAGCGCTGGGGGAAGACATTCATGTCGCGATCGCCGGTGTGTGTGGCAAAGAGGGTGTCGCGAAATTTTTCCGCCTTGCCGAGCAGCACGTCCCGAAAGCTGCGCCCGTCCAGACCGGCCGGCGCCGCGCCACCCGCGAGGTCGATGAATGTGGGCGTGACATCCACCAGTGAAATGAGCGCATCGCACACCGCACCCGCGCGGATCTTGCCGGGCCAGCGCGCTACGGCCGGCACGCGCAAGCCGGTGTCGTAACACGTCCACTTGCAGTGCGGCCACTCCGGCCCCTGGTCGCTGGTGTAGAGGAACAGAGTGTTTTCCTCAAAGCCATGGCGCTTCACCGATGCGAGCACTTCGCCGAGATGGCGATCCGCCGTCGCGATGTCTTGATAGTAGCGGGCCAGCGCCGCGCGCGTCTTCGGCGTATCGATCATGTTTGGGCGGATCGGCAGCGCCGCCGGATCGAAATCGCGATTCGGCTCCCACACCACGTGCGGGCAATTGTCGCCGAGCACCAGACAGAGCGGCTCCTCGCGGTGCTCGCCGGCATGCGTGGCGAGGAAGGCATCCACCTTCGCGGTATCGAGTCCCTCGGGACGGTAATGCCGGTCGTGCGCGGGATTCTTGGGCAGCGTGGCCTCGATCAATTCAAAGTCGAACACGGACGCCGGTCGCACGTCCGCCTTATTGGCGATGACCACGCGATAACCCAGCGATCGCAAGTAAGTCGGCAGCGACTTGAGGCCGGGACGCGAATCGGTGTGATTACCCATCGTGCCGTTGCGCGCCGGATAGAGCCCGGTGTAAAGCGCCGCGCGCGACGGCGAGCAAGTGGGCGATGCCGCGAAGAGCCGGGTAAAGCGCATCCCTTCCCGCGCCAGCGCATCGAGGTGCGGCGTATGCACGGTTGCATCGCCGTAACATCCCGCGAAGTCCGCGCCGTGGTCATCGGAGAGAAAGACGATGAGATTAGGCGGCCGCCCTTCCACGGCATCACTCGCGGCGAGGGAGACAAAGATAAGTAAGAAGGTAACAAGTCGATTCATAAGGTTGGTGTGTGAATGGTGACTGGCAACTGGAGGATGGTAACCAATAACCCTAAAGCGGTGATTAGAAATCGCTGGTGTTTTTCGCAAGAGGCTGGTGTGGTCGGGGATGCTACAGCCATTGCCCATCATTTGCACTCACCCCTGCGCGATTGCGTGGCCCCGGTTTTGAGCCAGCCATGGGTCCTCGACCCCGACTCCACCATCAAAGCCCACTACGGCCACCCGCAAGGCGCGCAGATCGGCTACAACCCGCATCAGCCCGGGCGCCCGAGCCATTGCTACCACAGTTACTTCATGGCCAACACGCGGATGTGCCTGGGCGTCGAAGTCTGCGGCGGCAAAGACCACGCCGCCCGGCACGGCCTGCCCGGACTCTGGGCGCTGCTCGACGCGGGAAATGGCTTCTACCGCAGCCAGCGGCGATCCGAAATTGAACGCAGAGACCTCGCGGGAATACACCTCCGGGATGCCGCCGGTGGGCACGCCCTGGCCATTGAAGACGCTGATCTCGCGGGCGATCGCTTCCACGCGGGCAGTGGGCTGGCCGAAATTGAAGACGGTCACTTCGCGAGTGATCGCTTCCTTCAACGGGATGATGCCTCGCTTGAAGCGATAGTAATCCAGGTTGTTCCGTCCCCCGGCGTCCGCTTCGGGGCTGGGGTGAAAGGCGTCGTTGGGATTGAGCAGATTCAGGTACGAGTGCTGAAGTTCCCAGATGTTGTCCAGGAAGTCATTGTCCTGATCCTGCGGCGCAGCCACCATCTTCAAATGCGTTATTGGTGTAACAGCGAGCACGCGTCTCTTCCAAAGACACAGCGCCGGTGCAACACCGGCATGGCGCACCATCTTTTTAGTCTAGCTTCCGAAATGTAAGAGTTCTGCACGCCGCTCTGCGAAGGCGGAGGTCGAGGTGCCTTGCTCGCCCATCCACCAGCCCCCGCTATTCCCTTCCGCCTCCTCGGTCCTCGCGGGAGCACCATTTCAGATTGCCGCTCCGGCGGCTATGCGGAGTCCGCTCCGCGTTTTTCATGTGGCGCTTTCGCGCCAAGCATTCCTCCGTGGCAGAGGCCAGCAATGCACTCCTCTCGTAAAGGAGACCATGCCGGGGCAGCGCTGGCCGGAGGATCACTTTCAAACGGAGGCCGTGATTGTAACAGCCAGCATTCGATCCTGTGAAGATCGCCGAGCGGGGGCAGCACCCGTCGGCCTCCCCATTTCCAAAAGCGCGCGATGCCGAAATCGTCGAGGCGGCGGCTTGCAAACCCGCTCTTACCCGGTGCGAACGCACTGCGCGATAGCGCGAACCTACAACCGCGGAGCGCTCACTGCATAGCCGCCGGAGCGGCAATCCGGGCGCGCGCTCCATTTCGGGGGTTACGGTCTACGTGTGATGCACTGTTTGGACGGTGCCATGCGCATCGTGGTAAACATCGGTGTGGCCGATATGATCCACAGTTTGAGTCGGATGATGGCCGTGTTCAATCGTATCGTGACTCACTCCGTGATGAATGGTGGCTTCGTGAGCCCCAGTTCTGTCACTGACGACCGTATCATGTCCCACCGTGTGCGCAGATCCCATTAATGCACCGGATGCACTGTGAAGTGATGCGGAACCGTGGGTCAGGTGATCAATCGTGCCGATGTTTCTGCCGAGTTCATCGTGCAGATGTTGTATGCTACCGTGCGTGTCGATGCTCCCCAGCGCGTGAGAACCTGCTCCGTGGACACTCGCATGGCCTTGGTGGGAACTCTCCAATGCGGTGAGAAAAGGTGCGAATGGATTGGATAAGTTGGTCATATTTCGTGGTTCAGAATGGTCGCTCCTCGATTCCACGCGCACGCTTTTGTATTTCAAACAAGAAGTCAACGCATTTCAAACGACTGATCTCAGGCGACGAAGCCGAAGGGAATTCGCGAAACGCGATCAGTCGGCCCAACCGTTGAGAAACGAGGTCAGTCAGCTTGGCCTTCAAGGCCGCGTCGCCCTCTTCGTATGTCTTAAGAAGAATGTTCGCGATGGTGAGGCGCACCGGGTAGATGTCTTGAGCAAACCGACTGGTCACGAACGGAAGCGAAGTCTGCATCAAGTAGTCCCATTCCTGTGCGCACGACTCAAACACATCATTTATCGTCTCAGCAGTAAGCAAGGTCTTTGCGCCCTCCCGATTGATAAGGGACATGGTCTGCTGCCCAGCACCGATGAGCATAGCTGGATTTACAAGAAAGCCGCCTGCAACACTAGCTCCCAAAGTCGCATAGGCTGCCCAGCCCTCAGGCTTCGCAGAAGCCTTTTGAAATGCCCCAAACCGAGACAGTGTGTTTTCGATACAATACAAATGAGGAGCAAGCGCCCCATAGGTTCGTAATGCGATCTGGTAGCAGCTTTCCGCCCGACCAAGGTCAAGGCGGTTGAGGAGACCGGCTGATAATAGAACAGCCCTGTCACTCCCGAGAATGAATCCAGGAAAGTAATGGAGAATCGTTTCGCAATCTCGAGATAACACCCCGGCGAACTGCGCCATTATAGCAAGAAAGCGTTCCTTATCCTGAGTTCTCGTCAAAGCAGCCAAAGGGGCGATTGGATCGACGCCCAATGCATCCGCGATGACAATGTGAGCGTGCGCAAACTTGCCGAAAGCCTAGAACGTTAGATAGTGTCCTTCAAGGCCGACAATCTGCGCAATAGCGGCCTCAAACTTTGCCGCGACGGACGACTTCACCGTGAGTCCTTTTAGCGTGGCAAAAATGCCTTCCAGACTGGGCAACTCTGCGCGGAGTTCAAAGTCTCCGACAACCACTGCCGGCTTCTTTGTAAATAAAGAAAGCGTGGGTTCCGCAATGTTCGTCTCGATCTGCGTCGGTTCAGACCCGTTCACGCTAATCGTCGCGCCAACTTCGCTATTATCGATTCTGACGAATCCATCGTTATTTGTCGCGATAAAAGGGCCTGAGTGAGACGTGCGGGTTGCGGCGTCTTGCGTCGCTCGATTTTGATATACTGCAAGCAGGAAGTCTTTGGAGTCCGACGTAATGCGAATTGCGGTGGAATAGTCGGGGCTGACGACGAACTCTTCTGCCGTGCCGTCAATCGCCAGATTTGGCGCATCAAGGTCTAACGCGCAAATGTGAGCGCCCGTGCTCCTATCTAAAACAGTGAGAGTGTTAGAATCGATCCGCGCATCGCTCAATGACGCATCAATCGGCCGGCCCGCTATGATTCCATCCGCACGCACTTGGCCAATGAGGCCGACAAGAGTTCTTTGTGTTTTGGCAGTCTCGTCATCTTGGCAAAGGATATCGATAAGACCGAGTTTTTCGAGATACGCAGTCGCAAACTGTGATGTCGGAAACTCAAGTGTGAATCCGTTGAGCGTCTTGTTCTCGATCAGCAATCGGTTGCGGCATTCAAGGGAATTGCCGGTCAAGCTGAGCGATAGACTTGAGAGCGGCAGTTCCGCAGGGGCGCAATTGAGCACATGAACATAAGCCCGTTGAGCGTTGACGTGGAGCCGGATTGGAAGCAAGCTTTGGTCTAAGAGAAGGGTCAGCAAGTCAATATTCCACAACGACTCTGTTTGGTTTTGTGGGCGCGCCAGATACTCCCTGAAAGACTCGACCTCTCCAGTTCTTGCTTTTCCGGAAAACCAAAGTTTCGGAACCTGAGGTTCCTTCCACCATTTGAATAGCAAATTCAGGAGTTCCTTTGAAGAAGGGCTTCCAAAGAATAGATACTCAGCGGCCTTACAGTGGAGATGCCCGAAGAATTTGTTGTCAAGTCCACTGGACGATTCCGGAGCTACCAAACTCTCCGCATCGTCACAAAACTTGGCGAATGAAACCTTCCGATCCACTGGTTGACCAAGTAAGCCACCGGTATCAGAGAAGCGGATGAAACAGCCGGGATCGTCGCTGAACGCGAGCTTCTTAGTTCCAATGATCGAAAAGGAATCACCGAGGAGGTTAAGATCGCGCTGCATCTGCCCATCATTTCGCGCTCTTGCATCGTGGTCAATTTCGGAATGCGACGGCAATCTGGGCCACGGGTGCCATTTCACAACAACGGTCGCGTAGCCCAAACGGAAGAGGCACGGCGTCGAGAACGCCGCCAGTGCTGGTTCGACTCCAGCCGCGACTACCACTTTGAACCCGAAGCTTTGATAGCGAAGCCGCCGCCTTTTAAGCGGCTCAGGTGGGTGCAAGTCCCAACGGGTTCACTTCTTCACAAGGCAGCCGACCGGCATTGCAGGATTCGGTTCTGCACATCCAACCACCAACATAGAAAGGAGGTTCCCATGCACGGGAACGAAGTCTTCCAGCGCGTCCGCCACGCGCTCGCTCAGGTCGAGGCCGAGCGGAACGTGCGCGTGCTTTTCGCGTGCGAGAGCGGCAGCCGGGCGTGGGGCTTTGCCTCGCGCGACAGCGACTACGACGTGCGCTTTCTCTACGTCCACCGGCGCGACTGGTATCTCTCGGTTGAGGATCGGCGCGACGTCATCGAACAGCCCATCGCCGATGATCTCGACGTGAGCGGTTGGGAACTGCGCAAGGCGCTGCGACTGCTCCGCAAAAGCAACCCGCCGCTGCTCGAATGGCTGAAGTCGCCGGTCGTGTATCGTCACGATCCGGTCTTTGCCGCCGAATTCGGCGCGCTCGCGGCGGAGTTCTATTCGCCGCGGCGCTCCTTCGCGCACTACCTGCACATGGCCTTCGGCAACTGGCGCGACTACCTCCGCGGCCGCGAGTCCGTGAGCCTGAAGAAGTATCTCTACGTCTTCCGTCCGCTGCTCGCGTGCCGCTGGATCGAGCGCCAGTTCGGCCAGGTGCCGATGCTCTTCGCGCTGCTCGTCGAAGGCGTGCTCGACGAAGTCGATGTGCGCGCTGCGCTCGCTGAACTCGTCGCGCGCAAGCAGGCCGGCGAAGAACTCGCCGTCGCGCCGCCGGTCGAAGCGCTCTCGCGTTTCATCGAGGCCGAACTGCCGAGGCTCGAGGCGCTCAACGAGCCGGACGACGCCGTCGGCGAAGTGGAGGGGCTGAACGGCTTCTTCCGCCGCTAGGCGCTCGCAGCTTGAGAGGAGGAAAAGCCCCGTCGGTGTCCGCAATCCGGCAGCACCGACGGGGCGATTTCTCCAACGAAGTCAGCGATTGACACGTAGTTTAACTCCGGGCACTATTTCGCCCTGATGAAAGTCAAAAACAGCCAGTCCTTTCTCTCGCTCTACTACGAGCCGGGCGCTGTGGAGGTGGCTACTGGCGAGCTTCGCGGTGACCCGGGCGTTGAGGCTTGGAAGCGAAACACGAAATCTCTCGGTCAGGTCGAGACGCCGCGTCCTGTGGCGGAACTCATGGCGCGTTGGGTGATGTCAACGAAGCCGGCCAGCGTGCTCGATCCTGCCGCTGGCCTCGGCACTCTTTTGGACGCGTGCCGCCGGAAATGCGGCGGAGTGCAGCTTGTCGGAGTGGAGCGCGATGCTGAAACTCTGCAGCGCGCGAAGGCGCAAGCGCCGCGTGGAACGAAACTCATCCTCGCCGACTATCTTCTCGCCGACGCGGGATTATTCGAGGGCATCATCGCAAATCCGCCCTACGTGAAGGCGCAGCGACTCGACTACGCTGAGTCCGACTGGCGCTACTTCGAGGAACGCTTTGGAACACCGCTCGACCGGCTCACAAATCTCTACGCGCTTTTCCTGCTCAAGATTTGGGAGGATCTCGCGCCGCGCGGACGTGCGGCGGTCCTTCTGCCCGCCGAGTTTCTAAACGCAAATTTTGGCGAGGAGATCAAAGAGCGGCTCGTGCGGGAGCTGCGTCCGTCCGGGATCGCGATTTTCTCGCCGTCGCTCAATGTCTTCTCCGACGCGTTGACGACAAGTGCCATCGTCTTTCTGCACAAAGGAGCGCCGGCGCGGCCGCTGCTTGCCACGAAGGTGGATTCGCTTGAGGAAGCGGCGGCGTTTGTGGACGAACTGCTTGCGCATCCTGTCGCCGAGCGCAGCGTGAGCTACACCGACCTTGCTCATTTCAAACCGCGCGATAAGTGGCTCAACGTCTTGCTGAACGGCACAGCGCCGTTCGACACCGCGCGTTTCCCGCGACGCATCGGCGACTATTTCGACTGCCGCCGCGGCATCGCGACGGGTGCGAATGAATTCTTTTGCCTGAGCGCATCGGGCCTGCGCGATCACTCTCTGGATCAGGAGCATGTCGAGCCGTGCGTAACGAAAGCGGTGGATGCGAACGGCCTCGTCTTTTCGATCGAGAAGTTCAGCGCGCTCGCCGCGGCGGATCGCCGCTGCTACTTGCTGAATCCTCGCCGCAATGGGCGCGGCCTCGATCGGTATCTTCAGGCAGGCGAACGTCTCGGCATTCCACAGCGGCATCTCCCAAGCCATCGACCCGTCTGGTATCTGCCGGAAAATCGCGCCGTGGCTGATGTTTGGGTCGCGGTTTTCTCGCGCGAGAATGTGAAATTCATCCTCAATACTTCCGGCGCGAAAAACCTGACGTGCTTCCACGGTCTCTACGCCAAGCCCGGTTGCGAACAACTCGCCCCGCTGTTGGTTCTTTTCCTAAATAGCACTGGCGGACGCGAGGCGTTCGCGCAGGTGAATCGCTTCTACGGCGATGGCCTCAACAAGCTCGAACCGAAGGATGTCGAGGCGATGCCGTGCCCGGAAATGCCGGCGCTTCGTCGTGCGGATGCCGAAAGGCTCATTCGACGACTAGAGCAACTGGAATCGCTGTCAGGAACGGCGCGAACTGAGGAATTGGACGCGCTGATTGCGCGCTATTTCAAGTTCCCCATCCACCCGGCGGTTGAGCACCGTTAGCGAGGGAGCAAAACCTGACGCATCTTGTCGGCGTCCAGCACGAACCCTCCTCCGCATGGAACAACATAGGCGTCGTGCCTTCCGAGTGCAGTGACGCGATGCTCGGCGGCGAAGGAAGGCAGCGCCGTGGCCGTGCCAACCCGGACGCCGCGCGTAATCGGCAGCATGATCGTCGCCTTTTCCTGGCTGTTGGCCGGAGTTTCAATCGCGTAGCCGGTGCCGCTGGCGATCGTGGCAAAGATGTCGAGGAAGTTGATCGCAAAGACCGAGTCGAAGAAAACCTGGCAATAACTTTGCGGCACGTCGTGCCGCTCCAGCCAGCGATAGACAATGATGAGGTCTTCGACCTTCACGGTGAAGCTCGGCGTCTCGCGCCCCGTGGAATTGCCGGCTTCGCGCTGACGCTGGCGCACAGCCATATAAGTCAGAGCCTCAAACTTGCTGGAACGAACTTCGATCGCGGCGGCGGCTTGCTTCACCAAATTTTCCGTCTCGGCGTGGGCGCGTTCCGATAGATCGGCTTCCACTGCGAAGGATGCGGGAAACAAGAGCAGGTCCGGACGTTTCCCGTAGCGCCGGGTTTCTTCGATGCCAGCGAGATAAGACGCTTTGAAATCGGGATGCCCCGCCGCGATGCGATTGGTGTCGCCATACTGTGCCACTCTCCATTCCGGCGACGCCATGAGCAGCGCGGCACTCAAAGCCTGTTCGGCCCAGTCACCCATCGCACGATTGGCGAGAAACTCGGAGCGCGCGTCTGTGGGAACGGTGGGCTTGCGAGTCGGCGTCGCGCCTTCGCCTCCAAAAGCAAGATGACGTTGCTCGATTCCTTTGGCGGTCAGGTGTGCTACGACTCCTTCCAAGGTTCCCCTCAATTGATCGAGGTATGCACTCATCGCTTCCTGCCCTCGAAAGTGAACAAATCGCGAACCTCAATTTTCAGCGCTTTTGCGAACTTCTCCAAACCGGCGACTGACGGCGCATTCACACCGCGCTCGACAAGGCTTATGAACTCCACGGAGCAATCAACGGCTTCCGCAAGCTGCTCTTGCGTGAGTTCTTTCGCTCGACGGAGGTCGGCGATACGTTGACCGAGCTTTTTCTGAAGCACGCAGTTTAACTACCAGTGCATCTCTTTCTCAGCCACGGAGCTAAACTACGGGTTGAATGGGGGGTCGCCAACGACAAAAAGGACAAACACCGCTGCGCACTCGAAGTGTGTCCGCACACCGCTCTTACCATTTTCAAACGAACTACAACCATGAACACCAAAGACCTCATCCGCCTCGGCGTGCCTGTCGGCGAGCCGATCAAGCTCGCGCACGAGTTCATTCAGAACTTCATCGCCCAGGGCAATGACGGCGCGCTGCTTGAGGGCGAGATTTTCAACGTCGTCGC
>JBBRXP010000012.1:0-55710 GCA_038238555.1 Chthoniobacterales bacterium
GCCCTTCTTCGAGCGAGAGGCACCGGCCAGCTTTTAAATCCTCGAGCGCCTGCGCGTGCATCGCATCGAACTTCCCCGCCGCCGCGTCCGCTTTCATCTGCCGATCCCAATCGTCATCTTCCTCGAAGCCCATCAATCCCGACATCAGTTCGGCACGATCTTCGAGGCTCAGCTTGTCGATGGCTTCGCGGATTTCGCTGACAGTATTCATGGCCGGAGATTACGGACTGCGGCGGTGTCGCGCAATGGCGATCCCGGAGCAAGCCGGCCCACTTTCCCATCGACGAGGCCCCTCCCACTCTCAACACTCGCCTCTTTCCATGGGCAAAGAATTCAGCATCGTTCCGCGCGACGTCGCGCGGGTGGAGACCAAGTATCGGCGCATCGTCTCGGCGCTGCCGCATCCCGATTCGCTGCCGACGCTTGAGCGGCTGCGCCGGTATGAGCCCATCTCGATGCGCGGCCAGCCGCCGCTGGTGTGGGAGCGCGCGGAAGATATTTTCGTCTTCGACAAATACGGCAATCGCTGGCTCGACTGGTCCTCGGGCGTGCTCGTCACCAATGCCGGCCACGGCGCGCCGGAAGTGCGCGAGGCCATCATCGCGCAGGTGCAGAGCGGGCTCTTGCACAGCTACGTGTTTCCAAATGAAGAACGCGCCGCGCTCGTGGAGTGCCTCGCCGGAGTGGCGCCGGAAGGTTTGCAAAAAGTCTTTCTGCTCACCACCGGCTCGGAAGCCACGGAGTGCGCGCTCAAGTTGAGCCGCGCGCATGGCATCCACGTCGGCGGGAAAAAAAAGATCGGCATCGTCGGCTTTGCGCGCGCCTTCCACGGCCGCACGCTCGGCTCGCAACAGACGGGCGGCATGGCGGGGCAGAAAACGTGGATCGTCAATGAAGACCCCGCGATCTTGAACGCGCCCTTCCCCGACGGCTACTGGCAGCCCGACACGCGCTTCGAGACTTTCCTGGAAGCCATCGCCCAGCGCGGACTCGAGCCCGAAAATATCGCGGGCGTGATGATGGAAACTTATCAAGGAGTCGGCCCCGATTTCGCGCCGGTGGAATACGTGCGCCGCCTCGCCGAGTGGTGCCTCGAGCATCGCGTCGTGCTCACCTTCGATGAAGTGCAGGCAGGCTTCGGACGCACGGGCAAGTTCTGGGCGTTCGAGCATTACGGCGTCGTGCCCGACCTCATCTGCTGCGGCAAAGGCATCAGCAGTTCGCTGCCCATCTCGGCCGTCATCGGGCGGGAGGAGATCATGGATCAATTCGGCCCCGGCTCGATGACGAGCACGCACACCGGCAATCCCGTGTGCTGCGCCGCCGCGCTGGCGAGCGTGCGGAAAATCATTCGCGAAGACATGGCCGGCAACGCCGCGAAGCTTGAGCCCGTGCTGCTTGCGGGCTTGAAGAAAATTCAGGCGCGGCATCCCGAAGTCATCGGCCACATCGGCGCGCGCGGCCTGGTGGGCGGCATGCAGACCGTGGTGCGTGGAAAAAAGGAGCCCGACCACGATCTCGCCCACAGCATCGTCGAGCGCTGCTTCCACCAAGGCCTGCTCTTCTTCGCGCCGGTGGGCGCGTGGGGCCAGACGGTGAAGGTGTCGCCGCCACTCACCATCCCGCGCGACGCGCTCGAAGAAGGCCTGGAGGTCCTGGCCTCCGCGACGGACGATGCGGTGGAGGAAATGACGAATGACGAAATTCTGAAGCGGAGCGTTCACTCAGTTTGAAAATCATTCGTCATTCGTCATTCATCCGCCGTGCGCCACTTCACCGATCTCCCCGCCACCGACCCCACCGACCTCTACCGCGCGCGCGACGGCATCGCCGCGGTCGATCTGCTCGCGGCAGCCCTCGCGCATTTCGATTTCTTTTCCTGGCTCGGCGACCAGCCCGCCACGCTCGGCGCCATCTGCGCGCACTTTGAGATTCAGCCGCGGCCGGCGGATGTGATGATGACGCTCTTTACCGCCATGAAGCTGGTGACCCCTGCCGGCGGCTGCTTTCACCTCACCCTGCGGGCGCGCGAGCATCTCACGAAAAGTTCGCCGTGGAATCTCGCGCCTTACTACGCCTCAATGAAGGAGCGCCCGCAGACCCTCGACATGCTCAAAGTCCTGCGCACCGGCAAGCCCGCAAACTGGGGCAGCTACGACGCCCAGGCATGGGCGCAGGCGATGGAGCGGCCGGACTTTGCCGCGAGCTTCACGGCGGCGATGGATTGCCGCGGCGTGCTGCTCGGGCCCGCGCTGGCGAGGAAAGTCGATCTCTCCGCGAGCACTGCGCTGCTCGATGTGGCGGGCGGCTCTGGCATCTACGCCTGCGCGCTCGCCGTGCAGCATCCGCACCTGCGCGTCGCGGTTTTTGAAAAGCCGCCGGTCGATGGCATCGCGCGCCACGCCATCGCGCGGCAGGGATGCAGCGAGCGAGTGAGCGTGATCGCCGGCGACATGTTTGCCGACCCGTGGCCCGCCGGCTTCGATGTGCACTTGATCTCCAATGTGCTTCACGACTGGGCCGAGCCCACCGTGCGCGAGCTCCTCGCAAAATCGCACGCCGCACTGCCTGCCGCTGGGCTGCTGCTCATCCACGACGCTTTCATCAACACGGAAAAGACCGGCCCGCTCCACGTGGCCGAATACTCCGCGCTGCTCATGCAAATCACCGAAGGAAAATGCTACTCGCTGGGCGAACTGGGGAGTTTCTTAAAGGACGCCGGCTTCGAATGGATCGAGCATCAAACCACCGCGGTGGCGCGAGGCTTCATCCTCGCGCGGAGGCTCTGAGCAAGGCTCGCAAATTTTCCGTTTTCAATTTTCAATCTTCAATCCCTCCGCCAGTGACGATCGCGGGCAAAAATGGCAGCAGATTGAAAAATTGAAAATATCGCTTGCCAGATATCTCCCGACTCCCGTATCGCTCTTTCGAGAAGAGACGCCTTCCCTTTTACCCACCCCAAAAATCATCATGAAAATGCGCAATGCACTCGGACTATTCGCGGCGGGACTCATCGGTTCTGCCTCGAGCCTTGAAGCCGTCACCATCTACGGACTCACCTCTGCCAACGGCTTGATTCGGTTCGATTCGGCGACGCCGGGGACCATGATTTTCCTGGGCACCATCACGCAGCCGGGGATCGTCGATATCGACTTCTATCCCGTCAATGGCGTGCTCTACGGGATGACGAGCAACGGGAGTACTTATTCCATCAACATCGTCAACGCGGCTTCCACTTTCCTTTTCGCGCCGCTCACGGCGCTGGCGAATATCACGGACTTTGATTTCAATCCCTCTGCGGATCGGTTGCGGCTCTTTGGCGATGTGGATCGAAACTATCGCATGGTGCCGGATGTGAATACCGGCTCGCCCGGAACTCCGGGCACGGTGACGGATGACGGCACGTTTTCAAACACCGCCTTTCAACTCGTGGGAAGCGCTTACACGAATAACGTGGATGGCGCCGCTTCGACTACACTTTACAGCATCGATACCGCCACCGATGCGCTCATCATCCACAGCGTTGGCCCCGCTTTTAGCACGGTGGCGGCGGTGGGCCCGCTCAACTTGGCGGTGGCCATAGCGGTGGGCTTTGATATCGACTCGAATGGCGTGGCCTACCTCAGCAGCGGCAATACATTTGCGACGGTGAATCTCACGTCGGGCGCGGCCACCACGGTGGGTACCGTGCCCGGGGGCGTCTCGCTGGTGAGCATCGCGGCGCAAGTGATCCCCGTGCCGGAGCCAGGCGCTGCCTCGTTGGGGGCGGCTGGCTTGCTGAGCTTGCTGGCCCGCCGCCGCAGGGTTTAGGCGGCACATCGGAAGTTGGGCGTTCCGGTTTGGAAGTTTGGCGATCTTTCCTGGTTGCACGCCATGACGTTGGAATGCCTGCGCCACCGCGCAGTCGCGGTCCTGCTCGCGGTCTCATCGATGCACGCCGAAGAAGTCGAATTGACCTACCCGCCCACGCGGCACGCGGAGCAGGTGGACGACTATCACGGCGTGCAGGTGGCCGATCCCTTCCGCTGGCTGGAAGACGAAAACTCGGCGGAGACTCGAGCGTGGATCGCGGCGCAGAACAAGGTCACCTTTGGCTTTCTGGAGACCATCTCCGAGCGCGCGGCGATCAAGGCGCGCCTCACGGCGCTGTGGAATTACGAGCGCTTCGGCGTGCCGTGGCGCGAAGGCGGGCGGATCTTTTTTACGCATAACTCGGGACTGCAAAATCAGCGCGTGCTCCTGGTGGCCGACTCGGCCGATGTCGAGCCGCGCCTGCTCCTCGACCCGAATAAACTCTCCGCCGATGGCACCGTGGCGATGACGGACTTTGTGCCGAGCCGCGACGGGCGGCGACTCGTGTATGGCCTTCAGCGGGCGGGCTCGGACTGGGAGGAATTTCACGTCCGCGATGTCGAGACCGGACGCGATCTCGACGACACGATCGAGTGGGTGAAATTTTCCGGCGCCTCGTGGGCCGCGGATGGGAGCGGCTTTTTCTACAGCCGCTACGATGCGCCGAAGCCCGGCGCGCAACTCACGCAGAAGAATGAATTTCAAAAGCTCTGCTTCCACCGCATCGGCGCGCGGCAAAGCGAAGACACGCTCATCTACGAGCGGCGCGATCACGCGGATTGGGGCTTCGAGGGCCGGGTCACCGAAGATGGGCGCTATCTCGTCATCGGCGTCTGGCAGGGCACCGATCCGAAGAACCGCGTGTTCTTCAAAGACCTCGCCGAGCCGAAGGGCAAAGTCGTGGAGTTGCTCAACGATTTCGACGCGAGCTACTCGTTCATCGACAACGACGGCACGGTCTTCTTTTTCAATACCGATCTCGCCGCGCCGCGCAGCCGGGTGATCGCCATCGACATCGCCCGGCCGCAGCGCGCGCGCTGGCGCGAGATCGTGCCGCAAGCCGCGGAGCCGCTGAAAGGCGCGAGCGTGGTGCACGGCCGATTCCTCTGCCAGTATCTCCAGGATGCGCACTCGCAGGTGAAGATCTTCGCGTGGGATGGCAGCACGCGCGCTGCGAAATGTGTGAGCGAGATCGTCCTGCCGGGGCTCGGCACCGCGTCCGGCTTCGGCGGCAAGCGCGCGGACACCGACACCTTCTACTCCTTCACCAGCTTCACCGCGCCGGGCACCATCTACCGGCTCGATCTCGCGACCGGCGAGAGCACTGTCTTCCGCGCGCCGAAGGTCGATTTCCAGCCCGCCGATTACGAGACCCGCCAGGTCTTCTTCCGCGGCAAGGATGGCGCGCGTGTGCCGATGTTTCTCGCGCATCGGCGCGGTCTCGCGCTCGACGGCTCGCATCCCACGCTGCTCTACGGCTACGGCGGATTCAATATCAGCCTCACGCCGGCCTTCAACGTTACCGCCCTCGTGTGGATGGAAAGAGGCGGTGTCTATGCGATGCCCAATCTTCGCGGCGGCGGCGAATACGGCAGGGACTGGCACCTGGCAGGAATGAAGGAAAAAAAACAAAACGTCTTCGACGATTTCATCGCAGCAGCTGAATGGCTCGTCGCCGAGAAATTCACCTCGCCCGCGAAACTCGCGATCAAAGGTGGCAGCAACGGCGGCCTGCTCGTCGGTGCGTGCATGACGCAGCGGCCCGAACTTTTCGGCGCCGCGCTGCCCTCCGTTGGCGTCATGGACATGTTGCGTTTCCAGCGCTTCACCATCGGCTGGGCATGGAAGAGCGAGTACGGCTCGAGCGAAGACGCCGCCGATTTCCGCACGCTCCACGCCTACTCGCCGCTGCACCGGTTGCGCCCCGGCGTGCGCTATCCCGCCACGCTCATCGCCACGGCCGATCATGATGATCGAGTGGTGCCCGCGCACAGCTTCAAATTTGCCGCGCGGCTGCAAGAGTGCCAACCCGCGGACGGCCCGCCCGTGCTCCTGCGCGTCGAGACCCAAGCCGGCCACGGCAGCGGCACCCCGCTGAGCAAGACCATCGAGGAAACAGCGGATGAGCTCGGCTTCCTGTGCCGTGTCCTTGGGAGATCCGCGCACTGAGCCTAACCCGCATAATTCACGGTCTTCGCCGCGCTCTTACTTCTTGCTCTGAGTGGCTTCGGAGAGAGCAAGAGTACGGGAGCAACCGCGCGGTGAAGAGTGCAAGCGCGTGTTTCATTTCGTCTTTTTCTTCCTGCCCTCGCCTTTGGCCGGCTTGTTGCCGTCCGCGTCCTCGCCGGTTTCACCGCCGAATGCTTTGGTCTGCTTCACAAAGAACTCGGGCCGCGGACCCTCAAATTGTTTCAGTGCCGCTTGCAGCTTCGCCTTGCCCGCCTGCGCACCGGTGTCGAGCGTGGCGTCGGCAAGTGGAGAAGTTTCGAGATCGTCCTTCGCGACGTTGTAAAACTTTCCGTCGGCGTAGAGCTTGAATTGCGCGTCGTGCGCAAACTCGGCCTTCGCCCGGGCGCCGCCGCTCGGATTATACCAGGAGTAGAGCCACTCGCGCGGCTGGCCTTTTTCCCCGCGCAACTGTGGGAGGAAACTGTGGCCGTCGATCTTCAACTCCGCCGGCACGCTCACGATCGTCGCCTCGCAGATCGTCGGCAGGAAATCCGTGGCATCGATCAAGTCCGCGTAAACTTTCCCGCTCGCGAAGTGGCCGGGCCAGTTGCCGATGGCGGGAACGTGAGTGCCCCACATCGTGGTGGTGCCTTTGCCGCCGGCCACGTCGCGGCCCTGAAACCTCGAGGGCGTGCCGCGGCCGGTGCCGTTGTCGCCGAGGATGAGCAGCAGCGTGTCGTCGCGCAGATGCAGCTCCTCGAGCCGGGACACGAGCTTGCCGATGAGCTTGTCGGCGTAGGCCACCATGTCGGTGAAGTGATGGAAGTTTTTGTCGCCGCCCGACTTCGTCGTGAGATAGTCCGCGCTGTCGGGCGTGGCGTCATACGGCCCGTGGGTGAGCATCATCGGGTAGTAAAGAAAGAACGGCGCGTCCTTTTTGCGCGTGATGAAATCGAGCGCGTAGTCGCTCACGATGTCCGGTCCGTACTCGTCCTTCGTGTAATCGTAAGTATTGCCGTTGATCTCGAGGCCGGGGTTTTTGTAGCGGCCTGGCCGGCGTGTGAGTTGCCAGAGCGCGTATTCGTCAAAGCCAAAATGCGCGGGCCCATCGAAGCCATTGCTCAATTGCCATTTACCCGTGATGCACGTCGCGTAGCGGGCTTCCTTGAGCAAGTTGCCAAAGGTCTTCTGCGAGGGATCGAGATGGCCGAAGTGCGTGTAGTTGCGCCGATTGCTGAGGCCCGTCATCAACTGCACCCGCGTGGGCGTGCACAGCGGCTGCACGTGGCATTGCTCAAAGCGCACGCCCGTCGCGGCGAGCCGATCCATCACCGGCGTGCGGTAGCTCTCGCCTCCATCGGCCGTCACGCACTCGTAGCCAAAGTCGTCGATAAGGATGAGCACCACGTTGGGCTTGCGCGCGGTAGCGGAGCACGGGCCGCAAAGAATGCCAAGCAGCGCGAAAAGGGAGAGGATTGATTTCATGGGGCAAGGGAGTGCGAGAGGATACGCGGAAACAGCGTGAGATCGGCGACTTCGCCCTCAGTTTTTTTGCGACTCATTTCCGGCGCGGCAGGCGCGCAGCCGTTTCGAGAGGAAGGCGCGCTCTCAGCCCGAGGCTGAGCGCGGAGTGCCCCCGTAAGCTTTGAGCGCTTTGCGCAAGATTCCTGCGCGATGGCAAGAAGCCACACCAGCCCGGTGCCGCTCCGCCTTGCTCAGCCGACCTGGTCCGTGTTCGCGAGATATTTCTCCGCGTCGAGCGCGGCGGCGCAGCCCTGGCCGGCGGCGGTGACGGCCTGGCGATAGACGTGGTCGGCCACATCGCCCGCGGCGAAGACGCCGGGCACGTTCGTGCGGGTGCCCTCGCGCTGGAGCAGGTAGCCGTTTTCGTCCATGTCGAGTTTGGCCTTAAAAGGCGCGGTGTTGGGCGTGTGGCCGATGGCGACGAAGACGCACTTCACCTCGAGCTCGCGCTCCGCGCCGCTCTTCAAATCGCGCAGCTTCACCGCACGCATCTCGCTCTCCTCGTCGGTGAGATATTCCACCGGCGCGCTGTTCCAAATGGGTTCGATCTTCGGATTCGAGAGCGCGCGCTCAGCCATGATCTTGGACGCTCGCAGTGTGTCGCGCCGGTGGATGAGATACACGCGGCTCGCAAAGCGCGTGAGGAAGGTCGCCTCTTCGCACGCGGAGTCGCCGCCGCCGATCACACACACCGGCACGTTGCGGTAGAAGGCGCCGTCGCACGTTGCGCACGAAGTCAGGCCGTGGCCCACGAGCTTCTTTTCATTTGGCAGGCCGAGCCACCGGGCGCTCGCGCCGCTGGCGACGATGAGCGTGCGCGTTTCCTGCCACTCGCCATCGGCCTTCAAGCGCAAGCGCCCATCCGCCGGCTCGAAATCCTCGACCGTGGAGTAGGCAAAGCGCGCGCCGAAGCGCTCGGCTTGCGACTTCATATTCATGATGAGCTCCGGCCCGTGGATGCCCTCGGGGAAGCCGGGGAAATTCTCGACGAGCGTAGTCGTGGAAAGCTGCCCGCCGGGCTCGTGGCCTTCGAGCACGAGCGGCGAAAGATTTGCGCGCGCCGCGTAAATCGCGGCCGTGAGCCCGGCGCAGCCTGTGCCGACGATGATGACTTTTTCCATAAAATAGCTGGGCGCAGAGTTAAGCCCGCTCTCCTCCTCGCTGCAAACGCGGAAACCGCGCGGAAACAACTCGCACCGCGGGGAACTGCTTTTCATGGTGTGCGGCCATGCACTCCCTCGTCTCTTCCGCTCTGCTCCTCGCGTTTGCGATCCTGCCCGCTTCCGGCGCGGAGCGGCAGATGCGCGCCGGCGCGGCCACCAGCAACATCACGCCGTTCCTCGGCGGCGACATCATCGGCGGATTTCATCCGGTGCCTTCGACGCACATTCACGACGAGCTGCACGCGCGCTGCCTCGTGCTCGACAACGGCGACAAGATGCTGGCCTTCGTAGTGTGCGACTTGGTGGGCGCCGAGAAGCTGCTCTTTGACGAAGCGCGCCGTCAGATCGTGGAAGCCACGGGATTGCCCGGCGAGAATCTCATCATGTCCTGCACGCACACGCACTCGGTCACCAGCGCCCTGGGCCGCGAGCGCTTTGCCGTGCAGACCGACCTCGATGAATATCAGCGCTTCGTCGCGCATCGCATCGCCGACGGGGTGCGCCGCGCGATCAATCAACTCGCTCCCGCGCGCATCGGCTGGGCCACGGCAAGCGAGCCGCGCGAAGTCTTCAATCGCCGCTGGTTCATGAAGCCCGGCACGGTGCCGATGAATCCGTTCGGCGAGACCACCGATCTCGTGAAGATGAATCCGCCGCGCGGCAGCCCCGATCTCGTGAAGCCGGCCGGGCCCACAGATCCCGAGATTTGCATCCTCGCCGCGCAATCGCCGGACGGGCGGCCCATCGCGGTCCTTGCCAACTACTCGCTGCACTACGTGGGCGGCGTGAATGGCGGCGACATCTCCGCGGATTATTACGCGATGTTCTGCGATCGGCTCCAGCAGTTGCTCGGCGCCGATCGCCGCGAGCCTCCCTTCGTCGCGATGATGAGCAACGGGACCAGCGGCAACGTCAACAACATCGACTTCACCAAGCCCGCGGAGAAGCGCCCGCCTTACGACAAGATGCACGAGGTGGCCGATCGCGTGGCACAGGCGGTCGAGCGCGCATATCGAGGCATCGAGTGGCACGAGTGGACGCCGCTCGCAGCGCGGATCGAGCCGCTCGAAGTCGGCGTGCGCCACCCCACTCCCGCGCAACTCGAGCGCGCTCGCCCCATCGCCGCGCAACCGCACAATCCGCGCACAGCGACACTCGAGGAAATTTACGCCCAGCGCCTCGTGCACATGAATGAATGGCCGGCCACTCTCGCGCTGCCCATCCAGATGCTGCGAGTCGGCGACATGGCCATCGGCGGAGTGCCCAACGAGGTCTTCGTCGAGATCGGCCTCGAATTCAAACAGCGCAGTCCCCTCAAGCCGAGCTGCATCATGTCCATCGCCAACGGTTACTTTGGCTATCTGCCCACTCCCGAGCAGCACCGCCTCGGCGGCTACGAGACGTGGCTCAGCACCAATCGACTCGAAGTGGAAGCCTCCAACAAGATCCTCGCGAAGTTACTCGAGCTGGCCAGCGCGATGAAGTAAGCGGCCTACTTGCCCGCGCTGAACTTCCACTCGCGCGCAGAGTCGGCGCCAGACGCCACGAGTGCGGCGGCGCGGATTTCCACGGGCGCTTTTTCCGCGGGCAGATAGAGCCGCAGGTGGATCAACTGGCCGCTCACCGGCATCTCGACGGACGTGTCGCGCCATTCACCCGACGCGGGCAACACGAAGCTTACGGTCTGTCCGTCCGCGGGAAATTGCTCCTGCCCGGCAGTGCGCCATTGCACGCGGCCGGGGCCGCCGCTGCTCGTACGTGTCTGCAGCCTTAACGTCGCGGGGCCGGTTTGATCGAGCCGCGCAAAGGCAATGAATGGGTTGCGCCCCTCAGCTTCCACGCGCAGCGCGCCATCGACGATGGTCGCCTTGCAGTTCTTTGGCACCCAGCCCTGCAGCGGGTCGGCGGATTTCTTTTTTCCTTTGGCCGGGGTGCTCGCCTCGAAGGCCGGATTCGGGATGGGCACGAGCGCGCCGGTGTCTTTGAGGAAACCGTCGATGAGCGCGTCGAGCTCGCGCACTTTGTCGGGCATTTTCTCGGCGAGATTTTTCGTTTCGCCGAGATCGTCGCGCAGGTTGTAGAGCTCGCGGCTTTCCGCCGGCAAGGCGTCAAACCAGCGCAGGAGCTTCCAATCTCCGGCGCGCGCCGTTACGCCGTTGCGGCCAGGGAAGAAGGTGAACAATGCCTCGCGCGGCAGTGTGGCCGCGGCCCCGCGCAGCACGGGCAGGATGCTGATGCCGTCGATCTTCTGCTCCGGATGCGGCGCGATGCCGAGCGCTGCGAGGAGCGTGGGATAGAGGTCGATCGCGTGGACCACCGCGCCGCTCGTCGTGCCGGGCGCCACCACGCCGGGCCAGGCGACCATCAGCGGCACGCGCACGCCGCCTTCGTAGAGCGTGCCTTTGCCGTCGCGCAACGGCGCGTTATTGGTCGGCGGCAGATCGCCCGCCCACTTGCGCCAGTCCTTGAGATTGTCGCTCTTGCCGCCTTCCTCCTTGGCTCCAGTCTTGCGATCGTTGGGCGTGTTGCTGTGGGTGTTGCCGCCGTTGTCGGAGTAGAAAATCACGAGCGTCTTTTCCGTGAGCGCGAGCCGGTCGAGCGCCGCGAGGATGCGCCCGAAACTTTCATCCACACTGCGCAACATCGAGGCCATGATCGGATTGCCCTGCGCGCCTCGCGGATCTTTTTTCCCGAGGAATTGCCGCGTGTATTCCTCCTTGTGCCCCCACGGGCCGTGCACGCCGTATTGCCAGAGGTTGAGAAAAAACGGCCGCTCGCGATTGGCCTCCATGAACTGGATCGCCTCCTCGGTGAGCCGATCGACGATGTATTCCCCCGGTGGCCCGTCCGTGATGGTGCCCACGCGCGTCCTGCCTTTGGGCTCGCCAGTCGGCTGCACGCCGTAGGGCGAAAAATATCCGCCCGGCGGCCCCGGATCGGGATGGCAATGAAACGCCACGTCGAATCCCTGCTGCTCGGGCCAGTGCGGCGCGGTGAGCCCGAGATGCCATTTTCCAAAATGCCCCGTGCGCCAGCCCGCCTCGCGCAGTGCCTCGGCGAGCGTAAACTGCGAGGGGTCGAGATAATTCTTGCTCTCAGGAAAAATAAACGCGCGATTCGGCGCCGCCTTCTCAGCCAGAAACCGGTGCCCTGGCGGCTGCGGCGGCTGATGGCCCGAGGCGGTGAGCACGCCATGCCGCGCGGAGTATTGGCCGGAGAGAATGCTCGCGCGCGTGGGCGAGCACAGCGGCATGGCATAGGCATCGGTGAAGCGCATCGCGCGCGTGGCAAAGCGATCCATGTTCGGCGTCTCGTAATACTTCGAGCCGTACGCGCCGCAATCCATCCAGCCCATGTCGTCCACGAGGAAGAGAACGACGTTGGGTTTCGCGGCCGATTTCTCCGCGGCCACGGAATAACCGCAAGCGAGCGCGGCGCAGAGGAGGAAGCTGGCGAGTTTGATCATGGTAAAAGGGATGCCGTGCAGGAGGAGGATTCGGACATTTTTTTGCAGCCCACGGAATCAATGCACCGCGGGCGCGACCATGAAGGCAGGATTGGGATGCTCCGTCAGCGTGCTCTTCGGCGGCAGGGGAACAGCCGTGGCATCGGTGTTGCTAAGCGATGCGCGCATGTCTCCGCTGCTCGTCACTGCGATCGCTTTCACTGCTGGGGAATCTTCTCGAACGATGGGCCGCTTCCGCAAGCCGGGCGCGCGGCTGCGAAGCTGCATGAATACAGGCTTCGCGGGCAGGGCCGGCAAGATGTTCCCGGCAATTGAGTCCCGAGGATGAAAGCCTTCCTCCTCCAACTCGCGCAGCTCTGGAAACAGCTCGGAATCAACCAGCGCGTGACCCTCGTGGCCGCGACCTTGGGCGTGGTCGCGGGTCTCGTCGCGCTCGTGCTGTGGTCGCATCGGCCGCACATGCAACTGCTCTACGGGCGGCTCAGCGAGAAGGACCGTGGCCGAGGTCCTCGCCATGATCCAGGGCGCGGGCGTGACTTACGAGATCGGCGCGACCGGCACGTCGATCTACGTGCCGGGCGATCAAGTGCACAAGCTGCGCCTCCAGCTCGCGGCCAAAGGCGTGCCGGCCGGAGAAGGCGTGGGTTTCGAGATTTTCGATCGCGCAAATTTCGGCATCAGCGACTTCGTGCAGCGGACGAATTTCGTGCGCGCGCTGCAGGGCGAACTCTCGCGCACCATCTCGCAACTCCAGGGTGTGCGGAACGCGCGCGTGCTCATCGTCGTACCGGAAAATCGGCTGCTCTTCACCGACGTGAAAGCGAAGCCGACGGCGTCTGTTTTCGTCGAAGGAAATATCAACACGGAAGCGGTGAACTCCATCCGCTTCCTCGTGGCCAACGCCGTCGAAGGCTTGCGGGCAGACGATGTGGCGGTCGTCGATCACCGCGGCAACGTGCTCACCGAAGGGCTCAGGGAAGACCCGCAACTCGGCGCCGCCTCGGGCCAGGTGAAGCTGCGCAAGAGCGTCGAGGATTACTTCGCCGGCAAGGTTGAAACCATGCTCGCCAAAGTGCTCGGCCCCGGCAGCGCGGTGGTGCGCGTCTCCGCCGATCTCGACATCGAGAGCACCACGCGCACCGAGGAGAAATACGATCCCGACGGCCAGGTATTACGCACCGAGACTTCGACCGAGGACAACACGCTCACCAACGAAACCGACGGCGCGAAGAGCCTTGCGGCGGGCGTTTCGGCAAACGTGCCGGGGCAAGGCGATCCGGCTGCAAAAGGCAACGGCAAGAACAGCGAACAGGTGCGCAAGAACAAGACGATGAACTATGAAATCAATCGCATCACCACCAGTGCCGTGCGCGCTCCGGGCACGGTGTCGCGGGTGACCGCGGCCGTCTTCGTCGCCGCTCGCGCGCAGCCGCGCACGCCCGCCGAACTCGACGGGCTGCGCAAGATGGTGGTCAATGCGCTCGGCGTGAAAGCCTCGGACGACAAGGAAGTGGCGAAGATCGTGACGCTCGAGGAGGTCGCCTTTGAAAGCCCGCCAGTGGCCAATCCCAGCGCCATCGACCGCGCGCTCAGCCACGGCGATCTTTTGAAAAATGCGGCAGCGGTGCTCGTCGCGCTCGCGCTGATTTTCGTCTTCCTGCGCATGGTCAAGCGCGCGCGACCCGATGAGATTCCGATCGAACTTCTGAATCCCGCGCAAGCCGCTGCGCAGCAGACGGCCGCCGCGCCGCTCTCCGCCGACATGCTCAACGAGATGATCCGCCAAAAGCCCGCCAACGTCGGCGTCGCGCTGCGCCACTGGATGTCCGAGCCCGGCCAGAACTGACATGCCCCTCGACTACGCCAGGCTCACCAAGAACCAGAAGATCGCCGCGTTCCTCATCGCGATCGGCCCGGACGCAGCGGCCGAAGTGATGAGCAGCTTCGACAACGCGCAGCTCGAAATCATCACGCGCGAAATCGCCGCGCAGCCGATGATCGATTCCGCGTTGCGCGAACAAGTGATGAAGGAATTCAGCGGCGTGATTTCCAAGGGCGTGCAAGCCGTGCTGGGCGGCGTCGCCTTTGCGCAGGCCGCGCTCGGCAAGGCCAAGGGTGAGTATGCGGCCGCCGCGATCCTGAGTCGTTGCGAGCCGGAAGGGCCGGGCGCGGCCGGCGAAGAAATCCAGCAGATGGAAGGACGCCAGGTGCTCAACTTGATGAAGTCCGAACAGCCGCAAACCATCGCCTTTATCGTCTCGTGCATGGACACGGCCAAGGGGGCCGAACTCGTCGAGATGCTCGCGCCGGAAATGCGCGAGGAAGTGATCGAACGCCTCGGTGCGATGCAGCCCACTTCGCGTGAAAACATTCACAAGATCGTCGCAAACTTAAACCGTCGGCTCGACCGCCGCGCCGCGCAGCAGGGCCTGCATCGCGGCGGTGGCGTGAAGGCGTGCGCGGACTTGCTCAACGCGCTCGACAAAGAAATGCGCAAAACGCTGCTCACGAAAGTCGAGGAGCGCGACGCGGCGCTCGGCGCGGCCATCCGCAAGAAGGTCTTCAGCTTCGAGGATCTCGCGCGGCTCGCGGCGGCCGATCTCGGGCGAGTGATGCGCGAAGTGGATGCCGCCGATCTTTCGCTCGCGCTGAAAATGGCAAAGCCCAACGTGAAGCAGGCCGTGATGAAGACCATGTCGAAGCGGGCCGCGGCGGGTCTCGAGGAGGAGATCGACATGCTCGGGGCGGCGCGCGCAAAAGACGTGGAGGCCGCGCAGGACCGCATCATCCAGATCGTCCGCCGGCTCGAGGAAGCCGAAGAAATCACGCTTGATGGCGGCGTCGAAGAAAATGCAAACACGTAAGCCGATCCGCCTGCACGCGAGCCCCACGGGCGTTTTTCTCGCCGGCACGAAGCCGCGGCCGACCTTCACGGAAGCGGAGATGGAAGCCGCGAAACGCGAGGCGCACCATCGCGGCGCGGACGAAGCCGCGCGGCTTCTCGAGCGGCAGATGCTCGAGCAGCGCGGCGAGCTCATCCATCTCCAGGCGCAGACTTTCACCGCGCTCGTGGAGCAGCACGCCGTGCTCGTGCAGCAGGTCCACGAGGTTGTGCCGGAGCTGGTGCTCGAAGCAATCGCACGGGTGCTCGCCGGCACGCCCATCGACCGCGAGACAGTCATCCGCATCGTCACCGACTTGCTCGGCGAAGTCGCGCCGGGCCGCGAGCAAGTGGAGGTGCAGCTCGCGCCTGGCGATCTCAATTTGATCTCCGGATACGAAGAAAATTTTCGGGAAAAATATCCCGCGATCGTCTTCCGCGCGGATGCGGAGCTGCGGCCCGGTGACTGCAAAGTGCGCAGCCGATTCGGAGTCATCGACGGACGGCTCGCGACGAAGCTGCGGGCGCTGGAGAGCTTCTTCAAATGAGCGCGGCGATGGAGAGTGACACACGCATCCCGCCTGTGCCCGAGAGCGCTCACAAGCGGGACGCATGTGTCACCTTCAGTCGTTTCCGCGAGCGCATGCGCGCCGAGCGGCCTGTGCAGCGGCTCGGGCACGTCGTGCGCGTCACCGGCCTCATCATCGAGAGCGAAGGCCCGAACCTCGCGCTCGGCGATGTGTGCCGCATTCAAGCGCGCGCCAACGAGCCGCCGATTTTCGCCGAGGTCGTGGGCTTCCGCGAAAACCGGCTGCTGCTCATGCCGCTTGGCGAGACCGATCGCCTGCGCACCGGCAGCGAAGTGAGCGCCTCGACTTACGCCTCGCGCGTGCCCGTCGGCCGCGGGCTCCTCGGCCGCGTCATCGACGGACTCGGCCGGCCCATCGACGACCTCGGCCTGCTTCGCAGCGACCTCGGCCGCGCCTTGCGCTGCGCGCCGCCCGACCCGCTCCGCCGCCAGCGCATCCGTGCGCCGCTCTCCACCGGCGTGCGCGCCATCGACACATTCGCGCCCGTGGGTTGCGGCCAGCGCATGGGCATCTTTGCCGGCAGCGGCGTGGGAAAATCCATGCTGCTCGGCATGATGGCGCGCAACGCGGAGAGCGACGTGAATGTGATCGCGCTCATCGGCGAGCGCGGCCGCGAGCTGCGCGAGTTCATCGAAAAAGATCTCGGCGAAAAAGGCGCGGCGCGTTCCGTCATCGTCTGCGCCACGTCCGACCAGCCGGCGCTCGTGCGCCTGCGCGCGGCGCTGCTGGCGACCGCGGTGGCGGAGCACTTTCGAGAAGAAGGCGCGAAGGTTTTGTTTTTGATGGACTCGGTCACGCGCTTCGCGATGGCGCAGCGCGAAATCGGCCTCGCGGTGGGCGAAGCGCCGAGCAGCCGCGGTTACACGCCGTCCGTTTTCTCGCTGCTGTCGCGCCTGCTCGAGCGCACCGGCGCGGGCGAGCGCGGTTCGATCACGGCATTTTATACCGTGCTCGTGGAAGGCGACGACATGAACGAACCCATCGCCGACGCCGTGCGCGGCATCCTCGACGGGCATCTCGTGCTCACGCGCGCGCTCGCCACCGCGAATCATTTCCCCGCCCTCGACGTGCTCGAAAGCGTGAGCCGCGTGGCGCGCGACATCTGCACGCCCGCCGAATTGCAGACCGTCGCCAGCGCCCGCGACCTGCTTGCGCTTTACCGCAAAAACGAAGACCTCGTGAACATCGGCGCTTACGTGAAAGGCTCGAGCGCGCGGCTCGATCTCGCCATCGCCCGGCACGAACCCATCGCCCGCTTTCTGCGGCAGGAAGTGGAAGAGCACAGCGCGCGCGCCGCGAGCTTCGAAGCGCTGGGAGCTCTCGTGCAATGAACCGAAATCCAACGATGGAGAGTCCACGAAAGACACTAAAGGACACGAAAAGCAGGCGCTTCAGTGTCCCGGCATCCTTCTCCCTTTCGTGCCTTTTGTGTTTTTCGTGGACCCTTCTTCCGTCTTTCGCATGAAAGCTTTCGCGTTTCGTCTCGAGTCGATCCTCTCGCTGCGCACGCGCGAGGAGGATCGCGCGCGCGAGATTTTTTCGCGCGCCACGCAAGCGCAGGCAAAGATCGCCCGCGATTTGGCGGAAGGCCGCGTCTCGCTGGATGCCTTCCACACTGCGCTCGCCGGATGCCGCGCCGGCGCGACCAATCGCGGCGAGCAAATCATTCTGCTCAATGCGCTCCAGCATCATCAGTCGCACTGCGGCGTGCTCGCGCTGCGCCTCGCCGCGGCGGAACGCGAGACGGCGGCGCGGCGCGCGGAATTTCTCGGCGCGCGCCGGAAACGTGAAATGCTCTCGCGGCTCAAGATCCGCGAGTTTCACGCGCATCGGCTCGCCGCGGCGCGTCGCGAAGAAGCCGCGATCGCGGATGTCATCGCCGCGCGGCATGCACGAAACTTGCGGGAGGTGAACGCGTGAAATTTTTCGTCTCAGGCTGGGGTCTCGCCGCGCTCGCGTTGCCGCTCAATGTTGGCACCACTCTCGCGCTGCTGCTACCCGCGCTGTCCACGCTTTCGCTGCCCGAGCTCGGCCCGCCGGACAAAACGGCGCTGCCTCCGCGCATGTGGAGTTTCAAGACCGAGGCCGTCGAGCAATTGATCGCCGAGCTCAAGAGCGGGCAGGAAAAAATCGCGACCGATCGCAAAGGCGTGGCGGCGTTGCAAAGCCAGATCGCCGCCGAGCGCGCGGAACTCGACACGCTGCGCGCGGATATCAAGAGCGTGCAGGACGAGATCGATCAGCGCGTGGTGCAGATCGAAGAGCAGGAGCTCAAAAATCTTAAATCGCTCGCGCAGACTTACAGCGCGATGAACCCGCCCGCCGCCGTGGCCATCTTCCGCGAGATGGATGAAAACATGGTGGTGAAGGTGCTCTCCTTCATGAAGTCCGATCGCGTGGGCGCCGTGCTCGGCGAGATGGGCAAAGCGCCAGAGCGCCCCGGCACTGAGAGCCTGGCGAAGCGGGCGGCGCGCATCAGCGACAAGCTGCGGCTGCTCAAGCCGCTAAAGAAAGAAACCACGCCATGACCGCCATCGTCCCGCCCGCATCTCCCACAGCCACTCCCGGCGCACAACCCAGCCCGCAAGGCGCAAAAGACGGGCTGGTCGGAATGCCGTCGTTTGAAAATGTGCTGGCGCAAATTGGCGGCGAAGTCGCGTCGCTTGCGGGCGGGCAAAGCGTGCCCCTTCCGCTGCCGGCAAAACCTGCTGTCCCGACCGATCCGACCACCGAAGCGATGGTCGCCGCGATCGCCGCGATGCTCCCGCCCGTCGCGAGTCCGGCTGTTTCGCCGCCGCAGCCCGGAGATGAAGGTGGAGACATTGCTGGTCCGGCGGCCAACAGTGTTTCGGATACCGCACCCGCGGAAACCGCCCGGGTATTTCCAGTTTCCACGAGCGCCACGCCTCCCGTTATCGAAGCAAAACCCGCGTCCGTCCCATCGAGCGCGGATGGCCCCCTCCGCCCGTCCTACTCCCAAGTGAGTGCGCCCGCGAGCGCAGGCAGCCAGCAGACCCCTTCACCCATTCAAGAGATCGCGCTCCTTGAAAAACCGTCCGCGGCCCTCCCGTCGGGCGCCGTGGAAGTTCAAAATACTGCGCCGACTGCACGCCTTGAAATCACTGGCACGTCCGCTGCTAAGGCCGGGGTCGGTATGCCGCATTCCACAAATCAGCACTTGCCCAAATCTGCTCCCGCAATTTCCGCTCGGCCCGTGCTCGGCGCCGCCGAGGACGCGCCGCAACTTCCGCTCGCGCCTCCACAATCTGCAAATCGCGGCGGCCGCGAGAGTGTCCCAAGTTCTCCTGTCTCAGCCGTGTCGTCGGGCAACGCGCATGTGCTGAGTTCCGCACCAACCAATTCTTCGCGAAGCCACGAGGAACCGCCACGCGGCGGCGAGCATCGAACGGCAGACTCGTTGGCCCTTTCCCAAGCTCTGCCCATGGAAGTGCCCGCGCGACCGGAACCGACCATGCCGATGAGCCGCCCGGAAATCATTCACATCGTGGAGCGCACCGTCGAAGCCGCCACCCGCCTGCGCGCGAGCGGGAGCGAGCAAGTGGAAGTGGCCGTGCGTCTCGACGGCGGCCATGAACTAACGATCCGCCTCCAGCTCGCGAACGGCGAAGTCACGCCCGTGATTCGCACCCACTCCGACGCCTTGAAACAAGCGCTGGAGCAGAACTGGTCGCAATTCACGGAGCGCGGCGGCGACCGCGGCGTGCGCATGGCCGCGCCCGTCTTCGAGTCCTCGCAGACTCCTTCCAATATGACCGATCTCAACCACCAGCGCGACGGCCGTCAGCGGCCATCCCCTGAGCCGCCGGCCGAGTATCTCCCGCCGCGTCGAGCGCGTCCGAGTCACAAAACCGCCGCATCACAAGACGCAGTGCAGCTTTACGCCTAGGCCATGTTTGCGAACCCATTACCGGAGCCCGCCGGCCTCGTACGGCCCTTGATCGCCGCACGAAAACGGCGGCGCTCCGTGGCTCCCTAACACACATATGAACATTGCCACCCTCACCTCCGCCCAAGGCTCAAACTTCAATGATCCCGCCGTCGCCACGCGCGCCGTCGGGAAGAGTGTGCTCGATGTGAATGACTTTCTGAAGTTACTCACCGTCCAACTTAGTTCCCAGGATCCGCTGAAGCCGATGGAAGACACGTCATTCATCGCGCAGATGGCGAGTTTCACCTCGCTCCAGGAAATGAAAAGCCTCACCGAGACGATGAAAGCTTTCACCTCGGAACAAGCCGTGAACTCCGCGCAGAACTATCTCGGTAAGACGGTGAGCATAACTACGGAGGCCGGGGTAACTAATGGCGTAGTTACCGCGGTTACCGTCGAAAACGGCGAACCGAAACTAACAGTCGGCGGAGTAAGTTACGATCCGTCGCACGTTACCAGCATCTCGTCCACCGCCACACCCCCTCAGAAAGTGCAGCAGCCCATGCTCGGTGCCGGCCGGGAGTTCCGCCGGCCTAACAACTAACTAGAAAGCTACATTCCAATGTCACTCGTCGGAACACTCAACACGGGTGTGAGCGCGCTCAACACGTTCTCGCAAAGCATCCAGGTCATCGCCAATAACATCTCCAATGTGAATACGACCGGCTTCAAGGGAAGCAGGTCGGAATACGCGGACGGATTTTCCAACATTCTCCAACAGGCCGCGCCATCCGCCTCCAGCGGTCTCGGATCGAACCTGCCCAGCATCCAGATCGGCACGGGCGTCCATCTTGCCGGCATCTCGTCCAACTTCTCGCAAGGCAGCTTGGCGACGACCGGAGTGAATACCAACCTCGGCGTGTCCGGTGAGGGCTTCTTTCGCGTTCGAGATTCGATCGGTAACGTGGATTACGTTACTCGTTCGGGGGATTTTCGCCTGGACGACCAAGGGTTACTTGGTTACGTCCGAAGGTTTCCGTGTGCAGGGTCTCTCCGATGGCGGAGCGAGCTACAACGCCGTCAATAACGCGGGAACCATTCAATACAACCAGACAAAGACTGCGCCGGCCACGGTCGGAGATATTAAGATCGACTTTAACATCGCAATTGGCAGCGGCCTCACCAACAGCACGAGCGGCGCGTTCACCGATGCGCAAGTAACTGCCGACAGACCTGCGTTGAAGTCCTTCTCCATCGATCGGCAAGGGAACGTGGTGGTAAGTCTAACCAACGGCGAGAGCTTTAACCGCGGCAAACTGCTGCTCCAAAACTTTCGGGATCCGAATGGACTTACGAAAGAAGGTAACAATCTCTTCAGCGGTCTGGAGTCCGCCGGAGCAGTCGGAGGCGTAGCTCTCAGCGCGGCCAATAACTCGCCTGGCACTACAGGTCTCGGCCAGTTACAAGCGGGGACGCTGGAACTCTCCAACGTCGATCTTGGTCAGGAGTTTGCCGACATGATCATCGTCCAGCGCAGCTTCCAGGCTGGTTCGCGAGTTATCACGGTGTCCGACACCATGCTCGAGGATGTTATTAACTTGAAACGTTAGTCTCATGGCTAAAGAAGCATCCGAATCTGAGAAGCCGGCGACATCCGAAGGGGCGGCGCCGGCGAAGACGGCCAGCCCGTGGCTGCCGATCATTGTCGTGGTGATTCTCATGCCGGGGATTTCGTTTGCGGTAACGCAGTTTGTGTTACTTCCCAAGATCCGCGGCGCGGTGCTGGAGCAGAAGGCCGTGGCTCACGCCGCGGAGGGCGGCAAGGAAGGAGGGCACGGCAAGGAAGGCAAAGGTGGAAAGGAGAACAAGGAAGGCAAGGAAGGGACATTCACTTATGACTTTCAAAACATTGTGGTCAACCTCTCCGGCTCGATGGGCACGCGCTATCTCAAGACAAGCTTTACGACTTATAGCGCTAACAAGGATCTGCGGAAGATCATCGACGAAAATAAGAACCAACTCCTCGACACCGCGCTCGGCGTGCTGAGCGCGCGCTCGTTGGCGGACCTGGAACAACCGGGCGCCAAGAATGTGGTGCGCAACGATCTGATGGCGAACTTGAATCAGGCGTTGAAGAGCGACTTGATCGAGCAGATTTACTTTTCCGAATTCGTCGTGCAATGAGTGAACCGAGCCAGACGGTTTTGCCAGCCTTTTCGATGAATGGAGAAAGGATGCGCGATCTCGATCGCGCGAAGCTGCTGCCTTATAACTTTCGCAACCCTGCCTTTCTCAGTGAGGCGGACTTACGCCAACTCGCTGCCATGTATGGGCGCTTTATCCAGCATGTCTCGGCGCGGCTTTCCACCTATTTGCGGATGGAGTGCGTGGTGAAGATGGCGGAGTTCACGAGCGTTACTTTTTCCAAGTATTGTGAGTCGCTGGCCGCGCCCACACATCTGGCACTTTTCCAAGTCGAGCCGTTGCGCGGCGTGGGGATCGTCGAAATGCGGCTGCCTCTCGGGTTGGCGATGGCTGATCGGTTGCTCGGCGGCAAGGGGCGCGTGACGGGAACCGATCGCGGGCTCACGGAGATCGAGATCGCGCTGCTTGAAGACGCAATCCAGATGATGCTCGCGGAGTGGTTGCAGCTTTGGGGCGAAGATTACGCGCAGTGCCACATGCACGTGATTGGCCACGAGACCAGCGCGCGATTTCTCACGACCTCGGCAGCCGACGCGGTCTTCGTGGTGGCCGCTCTCGAAGTCACGCTGGGCGAGCTGACGGAAAAAATGCAGCTCGGCATTCCGCTTTCGATGATCGAGGCCACGGTGAAGAAGATGCAGCTCGCGAGGCAGCGCGGCGGCGACATCACTCCGCGGCAAGTGAAGTGGCGCGCGCCTTATGCCGGCATCGCCGTGCCCATCACCGCGGAGTGGAAGGTGCGTGAGATCACGCTCTCGGACGTCATGCGCTTGAGCGAAGGCCATGTGATCGAATTATCGCGTGATCTTGTGGCGCAAACGCGCGTGCGACTTTCCAACACGGAGGAATTTCTCGGCATCGTAGGCCAGCAAAACGGCCGGCTCGCGGTGCAGCTCACACAGCGCGCTCTCAAGGACTGATGTTTCCCATTTATGTCGAACCTGCTCGAAGACCAGCGGCTGAACACGGTGCTCGATGTGAAGGTGCAACTCAGCGTGCGGCTCGGCTCGTGCCGGTTGGCGATGCGCGATGTGATGGAGCTGAATGCGGGTGCTGTGATTCAACTCGATCAGCGCGCGAACGATCCGGTTGGCATTTATGTAAATGACAAGCTCATCGCGCTGGGAGAGGTCATCGTGGTCGAGGAGAATTTCGGAATCAAAGTAACGCAGCTCGTCGGAGAGCAGGCTTGAGGATGCGCGCGATGAAGGCGCTGTTCCTCTCCGCGATCCTGAGTGGGAGCGCCTTCGCGGACGATGCAACGCCGCTTACTTACAAGTCGGACGCGGCTACGTTCCAGATCACGCTCTATCTCTTGCTGCTGCTCGCGCTCTTTGCCGGCGTGGCGTGGCTGTTGCGCAATGGGTTCACTTTTTTCCAGCCGAAGATGAAGGGGCTGCGCAAGCTGCAGATCAGCGAGACGCGGATGCTCGGCAACCGGCAGTTCCTCCTCGTGGCGGAGTATGAAGATCGCAAGATGCTCATCGGCGTGTGCCCGGGGCGGATCGATTATCTTTGCACGCTCGCCGGCGCGGAGCCGGAGTTTCCAAACCTCTCGCCGGAGAAGAGCGATGCGTCGCGCGAATGAGCGGCGCAGCGCGGACGCCTCGTCCGTAGATGTCTGGCACACGCCCCATGTGCCGCGGCGGATGAGGCGTCCGCGGGACAACTACGGACGAGGGCGTCCGCGCTACGCGGCGGGCGCAGTTCTGTGGCTCGTCGTGATCTTTTGCTCGCTCATCGCGCTGGCGGGATCAGCGTCCGCACAAGTCAGCGCGCCATCCACTCCCGCGTTGAGCATCCAGCTAGGCGGCTCGGAGCAGGGCAGCGTCTCGACGGCGATTCAGATCGTGGTGGTGATGACGCTTCTCACGCTCGCGCCATCCATCCTCATGCTCATGACGAGCTTCACGCGCATCGTCATCGTGCTTGGCTTTGTGCGCAGCGCCATCGGCGTGCAGGGCGCGCCCTCAAATCAGATCCTGATCGGCATGTCGCTCTTCCTGACTTTCTTCATCATGGGCCCGATCGGGAAGCGCATTAACGAGGAGGCGCTGCAGCCTTACATGGCGAAGACGATCGCCGGGGATCAAGCGTGGGAGCGGGCTGCGGCGCCATTGCGCACGTTCATGGCCAAACAAACGCGGACGAGCGAGATCGACTTTTTCCTCGGCCTCGCCGGACGCGGCCCGACGAAACTGGAGGAAGTGCCGATGACTGTGATCGCGCCAGCCTTCGTGGTGAGCGAACTGCGCACGGCGTTCCAGATGGGTTTCCTGGTGTATATTCCATTTCTCATCATCGACTTCCTGGTGGCCGCCACGCTCATGTCGATGGGCATGATGATGATGCCGCCGGTGCTCATTTCGCTGCCCTTCAAGCTGCTGCTCTTCGTGCTCGTGGATGGATGGCATCTCGTCGTGCGTTCGCTGGTGGAAAGCTTCGGCGTATGAACATCGAGCAAGCCATCGACATCCTGCGGCAACTCGTGACGACGGCGCTGCTGGTCGTCAGTCCGATCCTGCTTTGCTCGCTCGTGGTCGGGCTGCTCGTGAGCTTGCTGCAATCGGTCACGAGCATTCAGGAGCAGACACTTTCCTTTGTGCCGAAGCTGCTCGCCGTGTCGCTCGTGGTGGTGCTCGGCGCGCCGTGGATTTTGCGGCAGCTTATGCAGTTCACCATCGGCTACATCTCGCGGTTGCCGGAGATGACGCGGTAGCGAAATGACGAATGACGAATGACGAAATGAGATTCCGCGGCGCGACATCATTCGTCATTTGCACACCGTGAGCTACGAGGATCTGCACTTTCTGCTCATGCCTTCCTGCGCTCCGGCGGCTTGCTCGCGCTGGTGCCGGTGTTTTCGGGAAAGAGCATCCCGGTGCCGTTGCGCGTCGCCATCGCGGGGTTCCTCGCTTTCGCGGCATCGGGCCACGTCCATGAGCGCGCGCCGGTGCCGGGCGATGTGGCCACGCTCATCGTAGCCGGTGTGCATGAGCTGATGATCGGCCTGCTCATGGGCCTCGGCGTGCGGCTCACTTTTTACGCGATCGAAATCGCGGGGCAGGTCATCTCCACCGACATGGGGCTCACTTTGAGTTCGCAACTCGATCCGCTCTCGCA
Organism: Chthoniobacterales bacterium; assembly: GCA_038238555.1. Taxonomy (GTDB): domain Bacteria; phylum Verrucomicrobiota; class Verrucomicrobiia; order Chthoniobacterales; family Chthoniobacteraceae; genus JANNXQ01. The sequence goes on from JBBRXP010000012.1 coordinate 24,863, forward strand.
GAATGGCAGCGCGCCCATCGGCACGGCGCTCTTCTATTTTGGCTCGCTCCTATTCCTGCTCTCGGGCGGGCATCATCTCGTCTTCGCGGCGTTTCTGCGCGGGCTGGAAATTTCGCCGCCCGGCATGCCCGCGCTCGGAAGAAATGCGGGGGAAATTTTTGTCCAATGCACGGGCAACATCTTCCTCATCGCGGTGCAAATCGCGGCGCCCATCATGGCGATGAATTTCGTCGTCACGCTTTCCTTCGCGATCCTGGGCAAGGCGGCGCCGAGCATGAATGTGTTCGCGGAGAGTTTCGCCGCGCGCATCTTCGCGGGGCTCACGCTGCTCGGGCTCACGATGTCGCTCACGGCACAACTGGTGCTAAGCCACATCCGTCAGGCGCCGGAATTGATCCTGCGGCTGATCCCGTGATGGCCGACCAGAGCGTAAAAACCGAGCAACCCACAGCCAAGCGCCTCCACGAAGCCGTGGAGCAAGGCAACTTCGCGCGCACGCCGGACTTGCAGTTGGTGTTCATCCTCTTGGCGGCGTTTTTTGTCCTCGCGTTTGGCTCGCGCGAATACTGCCAGCGCATCGCCAGCATCAGCGTCGGCATCTTCGGGCACCTCGGCCGCTACGCGATCAAGCCCGAGGCGATCGAGCAGTGGAGCGGCCTCGCGGTCGGCACCATGCTCGGGCTCATTCTACCGATCGCGCTAGCGTGCGCGGGCGCGGCGCTGCTTGCGGGCGGATTGCAGTCGCGCTTCCAGCTCACGCCGAAAGTGATCGGCATCAAATTTTCGCGGCTCGATCCGGTCGCCGGATTCGCGCGCATCTTTTCCGCGAGAGGCTGGGTGAAACTTTTCACCGACATGCTGAAGCTAGCCGTCGTGGGGCTCGCGCTCTGGAGCGGCGTGAAGACCGTGATGAGCGACCCGATCTTCTTCACGCCCGTCGCGGTGGACCGGCTCGGCGCATTCATCTTCGACTCCGCCACGATGCTGCTCGGCCGTTTCATCCTCGCGCTCGGAGCCATCGCCGCCGCGAATTATCTCTACCAACTCCGCTCGACGCGCGAGCAACTCATGATGACGCGCCACGAAGTGAAGGAAGAGAATCGGCAGAGCGAAGGCGACCCGAAAGTCAAAGGCGCGCTGCGGCAACTCGCGCGCCGGCTCATGCAAAAGCAAATGCTCAAAGCCGTGCCGACCGCGGACGTGGTCGTGACCAACCCGACGCACTTCGCCGTCGCGCTAAAGTATGAGCGCGGCAAGGATAAGGCGCCCGTGCTGCTCGCGCGCGGCGAAGGCGCCTTTGCGCGGCGCATCAAGGAACTCGCGGCCGAGCACGACGTGCCGATGATCGAAAACAAGGCCGTCGCGCGGATGCTCTTCAAAGCGGGGCGTGTCGGGAAGCCGATCCCGATCGAGCTCTACCAGGCCGTCGCGGACATCCTCGCGTTTGTTTATAAGACGCACCGGTATTACTTCCACCGGCTCAGGGCGAGGAGGACGGAGGGATGAAAGCGGGGCTTTCATTTTCGCGGCACGGAGCGCACGAAAAATTCCAAGTTCCGAAGCTCCAAGTTCCATTTAAATCTCAAGATTCAATTTTTGAAATTTCAAGGAACACATTCGCTGCCGGGGCCTTGAAATTTGGAAACTGGAATTTGGAACTTAAATGGAACTTGGAACTTCGGAGCTTGGAATTTCCCCGCCGATGAGCGCGTTCGTTTTCCCCACGCGCCGCGAGATCGCCACGCTCCTCAAAAAGGGCGACCTCCTTTTCGTTTTCGCCCTCTTCAGCACCATCGTCCTGCTCGTCGTCCCGGTCCCGGCTCTGCTGCTCGATCTGCTGCTCGCCGGGAGCATCGGCATCTCGCTGCTGATGCTGCTCATCATCATCTACGTGAAGGATCCGCCGGAGTTCTCCGGCTTCCCCACGTTGCTGCTTGCCGTCACGCTTTACCGGCTCGCGCTCAATGTCGCCTCCACGCGGCTCATCCTCGGCGACGGTTACGCGGGCAACATCATCGACGCGTTCGGACACTTCGTGATCCGCGGAAACTACGTCGTCGGCGCCGTGGTCTTTCTCATCCTCGTCGTCATCAATTTCATGGTCATCACCAAGGGCGCGGGCCGCATCGCTGAAGTCGCGGCGCGCTTCACACTCGACGCCATGCCCGGCAAACAGATGGCCATCGACGCGGAACTCAACGCCGGCATCATCGACGAAGCCACCGCCACGCGGCGCCGCGTGAAGGTGCAGAAGGAAGCCGACTTCTACGGCGCGATGGATGGCTCGAGCAAATTTGTCCGCGGTGATGCGGTCGCGGGCATCCTCATCACGCTCATCAATGTGCTCGGCGGCTTCGCCATCGGCATCGTGCAAAAGGGCATGCCGGTCGTCGAAGCGCTGCAAAAGTACACGCTGCTCACAATCGGCGACGGGCTCGTGGCGAAAGTGCCCGCGCTCATCGTCAGCGTCGCGGCGGGCATTCTCGTCACCCGCGCGAGCGAGGATGCGAATCTCGGCGCGCACATCAGCAAACAGCTCACACTTTACCCGCGCGCCCTCGCCATCGCCGCCGGGATGATGGCGCTCTACGGCATCGTCCCCGGCATGCCGATGGCGCCCTTCTTCATCCTCGGCGCGGGGGCGGGATTCACCGCGTGGTCGCTTCGAAAGTCGCGCGCAGCCGCCGCGCAGACAAGTGAAGCGAAGGCGGACGCGCAGCGCGGGAAGCCAGGCGCAGAGCCACTTGCCAAGCCAGTGGATGAATTCAGGAAGCTCATCGAGGTCGATACATTTGCCATTGAGCTTGGCACCGGCCTGCTGCACCTCGCGGAGAAAAAGAACGGCGGCGACCTGCTCGACCGCGTGACCGGAGTGCGCAAAAGTTTCGCGCGCGAGATGGGCGTCATCGTCCCGCCCATCGCCATCCGCGACAACCTCGAGCTCGAGTCGCAGCAATACCGTTTCCTCCTGCGTGCAAAGGAACTTGCGCGCGGCCGCATCCTGCCCGGCCGCTGGCTCGCGATGAACGTGACCAACAGTCCGGTGCCGTTGAAAGGCGTGGCCACCGTCGAGCCCGTCTTCGGCATCAACGCCACGTGGATCGGCGACGAAGAAAAACGGGCCGCGGAAATTCACGGCTACACGGTTGTCGATCCCGGCTCGGTGCTCATCACGCATCTTTCAGAAGCCGTGAAGCGCGCCGCCCACTTGATCATCGGCCGGCAAGACGTGCAGACGCTGGTCGATCATCTCAAGGAATCCAACGCCACACTCGTCAGCGAACTCATCCCCGATTTGGTCAATATCGGCATCATCCAGCGCGTGCTGCAGAACCTCCTGCGCGAAGGCATCCCGATCAAAAACCTCGCCGTCATCATGGAGTGCATCGCCGATTTCGCGGCGGTGTCGAAGAATCCCGACGACCTCTCCGAGCAAGTGCGCAAGCGGCTCGGCGTCTATTTCGTCTCCGACTACGAGAGCGAACCCGGCGTGCTCAAAGCGCTCACGCTCGATTCGCGGCTCGAGCAATTGCTCATGCAGAAAGTGCAGCGCAATCAGTTGGAGGTCGGACTCATCATCGACCCGCAGACCGCGCAACACCTGCTCACCGAGCTGACGCAACGCATGAGCCAGATGGCCGAGCAGGGCCTCACGCCAGTGGTCCTCACCACCGCCGAACTGCGGCTCGCCTTTCGCCGATTCTTCGAACCGTCGCTGCCGAAGTTGAACGTCCTGTCGTATCAAGAACTGCCGCCCCAGACGGAAATTCAAAATCTCGGCATCGTCGCGATGCCGCCGCATCTGCAAAAACCCGTGGAGCGCGCCGCATGACGATCGACCATCGAACGGCGTGCGGGCGGGCATCTCCCCGAAACCGATCTCATGAGTGAGCAGCAATATCGTTTCATCGTGGCCTCCGCTCAAGAAGCGGTGACCGTGCTCCGCGAGCGCATTGGGGAGAACGCGCGCGTCGTCTCGGTGCGGCAGATCGAAGGGGCCGGCCTCGCGCGATTTCTCCGCGCGCCAAAGCTGGAAGTGATCGCCGAGGTCGTGCATCCAACGCCGACCGAACCCGCGATGGCACCTGCGGAGGAGGCTCCACAATCCGCTCAAACTCAGGATCGCGAGCCGCAGATCCCGTCGAGCGCATTGGCGCGACTGCTCCGCGCCGGCGGTGTGTCGTCAAAAATTCTCGGCCGACTTCAGAGCGATCCGGATTGGCGCACCATCGAAGCCATGCCCTCGGGCCGCGCGCTCACGCGCGTAGGCATTTCTTTGCGCAGGCAATTCCACGCGATCCCGCGCAGGCCGCTCGGCGACCGCGTAGCATTCCTCGGCAGCCCCGGGGCGGGCACCACCACCGCGCTCTGCAAGTGGGCCGCCGCTGAGGTCTTCGTGCGGCAGCGCCGCGGCGTGGTGCTCAAGCTCGATCTCGATCGCGCCAATCCCGGCGACGCGCTCGCCGTCTTCTGCGAGGCGCTCGGCGTGCGGCTTGCACGCTCGATCTCCGATGTCCCGACGCTCGATGCGGGCCAGTTTCTTTTCGTCGATGTGGCGGCTGGTCGCGAGAGCGAGCACGTGGTCGCGGCACTCGCGCCGCTCTTCACTACGAGCCGCGTGCTCGTGATTAACGCCGCCTACGACGCCGCGCTCATCAAGCGCGCTTACCAATTTGCGGAGCGCGCCGGATGCACGCACGCGGTCTTCACGCACCTCGATGAAGTGCCGCAGTGGGGCAGGCTCTGGGAGTTTCTGCTCGCGCAAAATCTCACGCCTCTTTTTCTCGGCACGGGGCCAAACATTGCCGGCGACATCGAGGAGAATGTCTTCGACGCAGTGCTCGCCGGCACCTTCCCGGAGACTGGTCTGCAAGCTGCTTAAAAACTTCCCAGCCGCATGAGATTCTTCATCACGATCGGAGGCTGCTCCGGCTTTGCCCTCGCCTTCGTGTCCAGTCTCCACGCTGGCAATGCGGCCGCCGATGCGTTGCGCGATGCTGCGATCGGCTGCCTCGTCGGCGCGGCACTTTTCCGCGCGGCGCACTGGGCTTTTCTCTCGAGCATTCACAGCCACCTCCGCGAACGCGCCGCCGCTGTGAAGGAGGAGACGCCGACTCCCTAGAAAATGTCCGCCACTCTCTCCGCGCCGGCGCCGCACGCTGTGAAGGCTCTGCGCGCTTACCACTCCGACGCCAACGAAGACGCGCTCATCGAACGCCACCTGCCGCTCGTGCGCACCACGGTCGATCGCATGCGCGTCTATCTACCCGCGGCGCTCGACATGGACGATCTCTACAGCGTGGGCTTCACCGGCCTCGTTTCCGCGGCGCGCAAATTCGATCCGGCGCAAGGCGTGCCCTTTCCCGCTTTCGCGAGCCTGCACATCCGCGGCGCGGTGCACGACGAGTTGCGCCGCATGGATTGGACGCCGCGCACGATCCGCGACAAGGCGCGCAAATTCAGCGCGAGCCTCGGCGCGCTCGAGCAACGACTCGGCCGCCCCGCGAGCGAGGACGAAGTCTGCCGCGAACTCTCGCTCGAGCGCGGAGAATACGAGACCTTGCTCGAGGAAATTCGGCCCGCGAGCTTCCTGCCGCTCGATGGCGAAGCCTACAGCGAAGACGCCGACAACGTGGCACTGCACGACATCATCGCCGACGAAACGCAACGGACCGGACGCGACGAGCTGCAGAAAAAAGAATTGATTCATCTCGTGACGGCGCAGCTTCAGAAGTTGCCCGACATGCAGAAGAAAGTGCTGGCGATGTACTATTTCGAAGGTCTGCGGCTCGCCGAGATTGCGGAAGTTTTCGGGGTCACGGAAGGCCGCATCTCGCAGATCAACACGCAAGCCGTACTGAGTCTGCGCGCGTTCATCAAGCGGCGGGAAGCGCTGCCGGCGGCGGCGTAGCAGCGCCGCCGCGTAGGAGCGCCGCCGTCCCGTGCAGCAATCGCGCTGCCGCACGAGGACGGCGGCGCTCCGAGGGACGGCGACGCTCCAAATAGCGACTAAAGGAACGCCGCGAATCGCCGATTGCATGAGCAACCACTCCTGCCCTCGCCATGTTCATCATCATCGGTTTCCTCGTAGTTATCGGCGCCACGCTCGGCGGGTTTATGATCGGCGGCGGCAATCCGGCCGTGCTCATGCACATCTCCGAGTTTGTCTCCATCGGTGGCATCGCCATCGGCGTGGTCGTGGTCTCGACGCCGACTCCGGTGCTCATGGCGGTGATTAAGAAAACCATCGGAGCCTTCAAGGGATCCTCGGTGCGCAAAGGCGATTACTCCGACTTGCTGAAGCTGCTCTACGAACTCTTTGTCCTCGCGCGCCGCAATGGGTTGATCGCTTTGGAAGATCACGTGATGGAGCCGAAGAAGAGTCCGCTCTTCAGCAAGTATCCCTCGTTCTTGAAGGATCACGCGCGGATGGATTTTCTGTGCAACGGGCTTAAGCCGCTCATCGACGGCCGCGTAAAGCCCGAGCAGATTGGCGGGCTGCTCGAGCAAGAAGTCTCCGCGAAGGAAGAGGAAGCAAACGGGCCCATCCATGTGCTGCAGCTCGTGGGCGATTCGCTGCCGGGATCGGCATCATCGCGGCGGTCCTCGGCATCATCAACACGATGGCCGCGATTGCGGACGGTCCCGAGGTAGTGGGTGAGAAAGTCGCCGCTGCGCTCACCGGCACATTCCTCGGCATCCTGGGGGCGTATGGCTTTGTCAATCCGATGACGGCGCGCATCAAACATAACAACGCCGTGGAGCTGCAATACTTCGCAGGCATTCTCAAGAGCGTGACCGGATTCGCGACCGGCATGGCGCCGATCATGGCGGTGGAAGTGGCGCGCCGCGCGCTCGATCACGCCGTGCAGCCTTCCGCCGATGAACTAGACCGAATGGTCAAATCCTTGAGCGCAAAGTAACATGGCCAAGAAAGCGGAAGCACATCACGGAGGCGCTTGGAAAGTAGCTTACGCGGACTTTGTCACCGCGATGATGGCGCTCTTCATGGTCTTGTGGATCTGCGCGCAGGACAAAAAAATCCTGCTCGCGACCTCCAAGTATTTCAAACAACCCTTCAACGCGGTGACCGACCGGTCGGTCGGTGTGATGCAGGGAAAAGCCGGCGGCTCGGTGGGCAAGGATGAAACACGCGACACCTCGACGGCTGCGAACCTCGCCTTCCTCAACGCGCTAGCCAGCGAGCTCAACCGCATGATCAACGTGCACGACATGATGGATGAGAAGCCGGTGGACATGCAGGTCACCTCCGACGGATTGAAGATCACGCTCTACGACCGGACCAAGCACGCCATCTTCGAGAAGGGCACGGCCGAAGTGACGGAGTGGGGAAACTTCATCTTGCAAAACCTCGCGTGGCTCATCGAACGCAACGACCTGAAAATCTTCATCGACGGCCACTCTGCCGCGCTAAGTGAGCCAGCGGACACCGCGGCCGCTTACGGTCCGTGGGAGCTGACCGCCGACCGGGCAAACGCGGCGCGGCGCTTGCTCGTGAACTACGCTGTGAATCCAAAGAAGATCGAGCGCGTGACGGGCTTCGCCGACACGAAGCCGTTGCCGAAGACCGCCGCAGACGCGCAAGGCAACGAGCGGATCACCATCAGCCTTTCACCGAATCGCTAAGCCATGTTCCAGGAATTCCTTTCCACCCGCGACACGCAGTTTCATCCGCTCTTCTCCGCCCGCATTCCCGAGCTCCGAGACGGCGAGCCCGCCCGCCTCGCCACGCCGCAGATCGAGCTCGTGGAGCAGGAAGGTAAAGTGCGCCGCATCGTGGTCACGTGCACGTGCTGCGAGAAGATCGAGATCGAGTGCGAGTACGAGTAGCTGCGACGCCCTCGTCGCAGCTACGATTGCCGGTAGTGTCCTAATTTGAAGAGCGGCTACTTCTTTCTTTTGGTTGGCTTGGTGCGCGGGACGCTCAGCAGATAAGGAGCGTGCGGCATCGGCTCTTGAAGCGGACAAGTGATGGGCAATTTGCCGTTGAGCGCCAAATCATCTTGGTCCCGCTTGCGGCCACGATCACGTTGCGTGGCCCGAGGCTGGCGGATCGTGGTGCAGGCCCGGCGCTCAAATAAGACTATTTGCCGACAGCGCGTTTTCCGTTGAATGATTTTTCCCGAGCGCCGGTCTGAGAGCCATCATCCATCCGCGACACCCCATGAAACTCAAATCCCTTCTCCTCCTTGCACTCGCGGCCGCTCTCGGGCTGGCCGCACCGCGCGCGGCGCTGGCCCGCTCGGAAAACATCTCGTTTGAATTTTTCTACGACTCGCTCGCGCCCTACGGCGAATGGGTCCAGGTGGGCGACTACGGGCTGTGCTGGCGGCCCGCGGGCGTGGATGCCGACTGGACTCCGTATTCCGACGGCTACTGGTCGTACACCGATGCGGGCTGGACTTGGGTGAGCTACGAGGACTTCGGAGGCATCGTCTATCACTACGGCCGCTGGGTGAGCGCGGAGGACGAAGGCTGGTGCTGGGTGCCGGACTACGACTGGGGCCCGGCCTGGGTTTCCTGGCGCTCAAATGAAAAGGTGGTCGGCTGGGCGCCGCTGCCGCCCGAGGCGCATTTCCAGCGCGACACGGGCTTCAGCGTGTGGACCGATTCGGCCTACGACATCGGCCCCGGGCACTACAATTTTTGCAACCTGCACGACTTCGGCGAACCGGTGCTGCGGCCAGTGCTCATCGATCGCGGCGAGAACGTGACCATCATCCAAAACACCGTGAACGTGACCAACATCTCCTTCCACGAACGGCGTGGCTTTGGGGACGGCCTGATCTTCTGCGGCGGCCCGAGTTACTACGCGGTGAATCGTTATGTGAACCGGCCCATCCCGACGCTCAAGCTCGTGCAGAATACGAACATCACGAACATCCACGCGAACCAGGTGAACATCTTCAACTCGGTGCAGCGCGGCAATCAGCTCACCGTCTTTGCGCCCACAGCGGTGCGGCCTACGACGCCCTTTGCGCGGACGAAACCGGCGCGAATCATTCCCGAGGCGAAAGTGAACAAGGGCTGGGCGGTGGTGAAAGATGCCGCCGTCGAGAAGCAAGTCCGCGCCAAGATCAAGCAGGAAGCCAAGGGCCTCACTCCGCAGACCGCGCCCGCCAAAGTCGTGCAAGCCGCGGAATTGAAAGCCGTGCCCGTGAAGGCGGACCCCAACGCGCCATCTCCCGTGAAGACCGCCAAAGGCCGCATCCTCCCACCCGGCAAGCAGGCGGACAAACCCGTGGCGACGACGGATAAACCCGCGAAAGGCGCGCCGACTCCAGTGGTCGTCAATCCGCTTGATCCCACCGGCAAGACCACTCAGGAAAAAGGACACAAGGGCAAAGATAAACCCGAGATCGAGAAGGCCGCGACGGGCGCGCCGTCGCCGGTGGTCGTCAATCCGCTCGATCCCGCCGCCAAAGCTGCGCAAGAAAAAGGGCACAAGGGAAAAGACAAGCCGCCAATCGCAACCGCACCCGTGGTCCCAGTCGAAGAGCCGGCGAAAGTGGTCGGTCCGAAAAATCCCATCGTCACTGTGCCTGAAAAAAAGGGCAAGCCGCAACAAACTGAAGGCAGCGCCCGCGAGCGGGCCATCGCTCAACAGCGCGAACAAGCCGCCGCGCTCGAGGCCGCAAAGAAGCAGCGCATCGAAGCCGCCAAGCAACAGCACTCCGCGCAAGTCGAGCGGCAGCAGCAAATGGAAGCCGCGCGCAAGCAACAAGTGCCCGATCCCAATAAGACACAAGCCGCCGAGGCGGCTCACACTCAGCAATCCAACGCGGCCGCCCGCCAGCACGCGCTCGACGCCGCGCGCAAAGGACAAGTCGAGGAAGCCGCCAAGACCCAGCAACAGGATGCCGCCCGCCGGCAGCATTCCGTGGATGCCGCCAAGACGCAGCAGGTGGAAGCCGCCCGCGCGCAGCAAGGCGCGCAAACCGCGCGGCAGCAGCAGTCCATCGACGCGGCGCGCAAGCAGCAAGTCATGGAAGCCGCTCGCGCGCAGCAAGGAGAAGCCGCCCGCCGGCAGCAATCCATCGACGCCGCGCGCAGCCAACAGATCGAAGCCGCCCGTGCGCGGCAGCAACCGCCGCCGCAGACCCGCCAGGTGCAGCCCCAGCCGCAACCAAACCGCCAGGTGCAGCCACAGCCTCAACCGAATCAACAGGCGCCGGCGCGGACCGCCGGCAAGCGCCAGCTCACCGTCGAGGAAATCGAAGCGCTCAAGAAAAAGCAGCAGGGCCGGTAAAGGTTCTGGGGAGCGCGCGCGTCCCGCGCGCTGGTCGCGGCGTCCCCGCTGCGACGAACTTCCTGCGGCTTGCGATTCGGCAAGAGCTCCGCGTCTTGGAAGACGCGCCGGCAACTTCCCATATGCGAAACTTTTGCGCGTGCGATCGCCAACGAAAGGTCGTCGCAGCGGGGACGCGCGCGCTCCCCTTTTCCCCGTTCAAATAACCGCTAGCGCACCCCACGCCGCCATGCCAAGGTGCCCGCCCTCTCGATGAACTTCCACGCTTCACTCGCCCTCACCGCCGCGCTTTCTCTCTTCGCCTCGACGATGGTTTTCGCCGCGGATGCGCCCAAGAAACCGGCCGCCGCTCCGGCGGAAAAACCCGCCGCTTCGAAGCCCGTGGCGCTGCCCGATCCGGTGGCCGTGGTAGAGGGTGTGGAGATCAAAAAGGCCGAGCTCGATCAAGCCTTCGGCAGCGCGCTCGCCTCGCAGGGAATGCCGGCGGATCAAGCCACGAGCATCCCGGAGACCCAACGCATGCAATTTTACCGGATGCTTCTCGACGACATGATCGTGGACAAGCTCATCTCCAAACGCGCGGCGGAAGAGACGGTGAGCGACAAGGAGATAGCCGACGCGCTCGGCCGAATCCGCAAAAATTTCGGCTCCGATCAGGAAATGGAAAAGCAACTCGAGGCCACCGGCCAATCCCTCGACAAGGTGAAGGAAAACATCCGCAAGCAACTCCGCGCGCAGCATTGGGTGGATGCGCAGACAAAGGGCAAGGACGGCGTGAGCGACGCCGATGCCGAGAAATTTTACTCGGAGAATCCCGACAAATTCAAACGGCCCGAGCAAGTGCGCGCCAGCCACATCCTCATTTCCACGCCGGCCGATGCCAAGCCCGAGGCGGTCGTCGAGAAGCAGAAGACCGCGCAAGCCGTGCTGGCCCGCGTGAATAAAGGCGAAGACTTTGCGACCTTGGCCAAGGAGCTTTCCGAAGACCCCACCGCCAGGCAGAACAGCGGCGACCTCGATTTTTTTGCGCGCGACACCATGGTGAAGGAATTCGCTGACGTCGCTTTTGCGATGAAGAAGGACGAGGTGAGCAAGGAGCCCGTGCGCAGCCAGTTTGGTTATCACATCATCAAAGTCACCGACCACCGCGACGCCGAAACCATCGCGCTCGACAAGGCAAAGCCGCAGGTGCTCGCCTTCCTGCAGCGCCAGAAAAAGCAGGAAGCCGTGCAGACCCTCGTGAAGGACATCCGCGCCAAGGCCGACGTGAAGGTGAACCTTCCGGAAGCCCCGGCGCCTCCGCCCGAGAAGTGACGGCGGCGGAGCTCACCGCATGTCGCGCAAGCAACGCAAGAACGTCGGACTGATCGGCCTCGGGATCATCGGCTCCCGAGTCGCGGCGGGGCTGCGCGCGGGCGGCTACCAAGTCTTCGTTTGGAATCGCACGCCCAAACCCGCGCCGAATTTCCTCGGATCACCGGCAGAAGTCGCCGACCTGTGCGAGGTCATCCAAATTTTCGTCGCCGACGCCGCGGCGCTCTTCGAAATCCTCGAGGCCATCGGCGACTCGCTCACCGCCGATCACATCATCGTCTGCTCCTCGACGGTGGGACCTGAGGCCACGCTCGAGGCCGCGCGGCTCGTCGAGCAGAAGGGCGCAAAATTTCTCGACGCGCCCTTTACCGGCAGCAAAGCGGCGGCGGCCAATCGCCAGCTTGTGTACTACATCGGCGGCGAAGACGCGGTCTTCCTGCGAGTGAAGCCCGTGCTCGAAGCGACCAGCAAGTCCATCGTGCGCATCGGCGCCATCGGGCATGCTGCGACCATCAAGGTGGTAACCAACATGATCGCCGCGGTGAGCATTCAGACGCTGGCCGAGGCGCTGGCCATCGTGAAGAAAGCCGGGCTCGATCCTGATGTGCTTGGCGCGGCGCTCGCGGAAAATGCCTGCCGCTCTGCAACCATGGACCTCAAGCTGCCGAAGATGATCGCCGGCGATTACGACCCGCACTTTTCGCTCAAGCACATGTTTAAGGACGTGCAGCTCGGCATCCACATCGCCAACACGCTCGACATCGAAGTGCCCGCGACGACCGTGACTGCCAGCGTGATGTATGGCGCGCTGGATCAAGGCTGGGCCGATCTCGACTTTGCGTCGCTCTTCAAAGTGTACGAAAGACAGCTCGCGTCCGGCACGCAGCCACCGATCGAGGAGCCTGCCGTCTTCCGCCTCGACGCGCAGCCGCCCGCCGATCCCACGGAGCTTCGTTCGGCGGTCGAGGCGGGGAGCTAACGGCGCGGCTGCATGAGCGGCGCTTCGCTTTTCGCGTACCGGCAGCGCGGCGGCATTGCGGACTTGAGCGACCGACTGAAATTGCGCTTCACCGGCGCGGACCGCGTGCGCTTTCTCAACGGCCAGGTCACCGCCGACGTGCGCAAGCTCACCGCCGGCGCGGCGCTCCCTGCCTGCGTCACCACCGCGAAAGGCAAGCTGTGCGGCGACGTGCTCATCCACAGCGCCGGCGAGGCGTTGTTCGTGGATGCAGATGCCGCCTTGCGCGAGACGCTGCCGGCGCGCTTCGAGCGCTACATCATCGCCGACGATGTGACGCTCGAAGACATGACCGACAACGTGCGCCTCATTCACCTCGTCGGCGCGACGCTCGAACCTGCGAACTTTTCCGAGCGCTCGCTCGCGAACCGTTTCGGCGCGCCGGGGCTCGACCTTTTCCTCGCAACCGAGCGCTTCGAGGAAACGTGGGAGCAGCTCGCCGCGGGGCGCGTGGTGTTCGACGAATCGTTCGCCGAACTTCTCCGCATCGAAGCCGGCATCCCGCGCTGGGGCCGCGAGCTGGGCGAAGACACGCTGCCGCCGGAAGCCGGCCTCGACCGCACGCACATCGACTACCACAAGGGCTGCTACATCGGGCAGGAAGTCATCTCGCGCATCAAGAGCGTGGGCCACGTGAATCGCGAGCTCACCGGCTTCATCGCCACGAGCGGCGGCGCGCTCACTGCCGGCGCGGCGCTCTTTGCCACGCGCGACGCCGGCGCGCGATCCATCGGCAGGCTCACGAGCGCGGCGTGGAGTTTTACCTTGGAAAAGCCCATCGCGCTCGGCTATCTCAAGCGCGGCTCGCCCACGCGCGACTTGATCGCCCGCCCCGCGGATGCCACCGGCGCAGAGGCCGAAGTCGCCGTGCATCCCCTTCCCTTCGTCCCATGAAAAAGCAACTTCTCGTCTGCCTCCTCGCCGCATCGCCACTCTTGTGCGCGCAGGATGTGGCGGTGCTGAAAATCAACCTCGCAAAAAAACAACCGCCCGCGTAAGTGGCCTTCGATCTCTTCGCTGCCGATGCGCCGATGACCGTCGAGAATTTCAAAAAACTGGCCCGCAAACATTTCTACGACGGACTCACTTTTCATCGCGCCTTTCCGCACATCCTCGTGCAAGTCGGCGATCCGCTCAGCCGCAAAAAAGACCGCAGCAAAGTAGGCACCGGCGGCCCCGGCTGGACCGTGCCGCCGGAAATCCACCGTCGCCACGTGAAAGGCGCGGTGGCCATGGCGCGGCTACCGGACAAGATCAATCCCTCGCGCGTCTCCAACGGCAGCCAGTTCTTCATCTGCCTGCAAGCGATGCCGAGCTACGACGGCCAGTACACCGTCTTCGGTCAGGTCACGCGCGGCATGGAGACGCTCGATGCCATCAGCACCAAGACCGTGGATAGCAATGACAATCCCGTCGATCGCATCGTCATCAAGTCGCTGCGCGTGGTCCCACGCGAGAAGCTTCCCGCGCCCGCAACTCCGAAGCCCGCCGGTGCGCGGCCTGCGAAAAAGCCGTGGTGGAAATTGTGGGGCTAAGCGCTTGCGGGCCAAAGAGGCCACGCGTATAAGCCATGCCCTTTGCTGGGTAGATACCGAAGTGGCCAAACGGGGCGGACTGTAAATCCGCTGGCTTACGCCTTCGTTGGTTCGAATCCAACTCTGCCCACTCCCTCTGAAAGCTGATAGATAAAGGCTTCGGAGGCGATTTCCGAAAAATGGGCGTCACGCATGGAGCGCACGAAAACGCCAAGAAGCGCACTCAATGTGTCAACAATCCGTCAACGAGTTTAGCCTCGTGGAACCCCCTCGCGCGCGTAAGACGATCCGATTCGTCCGATAAGCGCCCCTCTCTCCGCCAATGCTGCGCGATTCGATCGCGGTTTTTGGGGTCAGCCGGGCGCGAAGCGCCACGCGCCCTTGCGCTCGCGCTTGGCCTGCTCTTCAACCTCACCGAGCCGCGCGAGGTAGGCGCGCGAATCTCTGCCGTCGAATAGAACTGTGCGAGTCCCGTAGATGCGCGCTAGCTGTGGAGGCTCAAGAGGTTATTCAGTGAGAGTTGGAGGCGGGAGATAGGAGAGCGAAGTTTGAGGGAATGGTGAGGGCGATGGAAGTTGTAGTTGTGGAGGAAAGGTTGGAGGCGTGAGGCGCGCTGGTCGGAGTGGGAGTAGGCGTGAGCGTAAGCCCACAAAGCGCAGGGAGGTTTGGATGAAGCGCTCGGCCTTGCCATTGGTCTTTGGAGTGTAGGGGCGAGTGAAGCGTTGCTTGAGGCCGAGGGTGGCGATGGCGGTGCGCATGGCCTTGGAGCGGTAGCAGGAGCCATTGTCGGAGTAGATGCGCTGGGCTTTGAGGCCGTGCTTTTGGAAGAAGGCGAGGGCGGCGTGGAGGAAGGCGATGGCGCTGTGGGCGGTTTCATCCCGGAGGAGTTGAGCGAAGGCGAGGCGGGAATGATCGTCGATGGCGATGTGAAGGAACTCCCCACCCGCGCCCGGGGAGTGATCGTGCTGGCGGTCGCCGGTGATGCGGTGGCCCGTGCGCACGATGGCTCGCCCGCCCACCGTCCTCCCTATTCCCTTCCGCCGCCTCGGCGGGCGAGCTTCTTGATGTCGAAATGAATGAGATCGCCTGGGTGTTCGCGCTCATAGCGGAGCACCGGCGGTGGCGGCTCCAGGGCGGCGAGGCGGTGGCGATGGCGCAGCAGGAGACGCGAGACGGAAGCTTTGGAGAGCTTGGCGGTGCGAGCGATCTGAAAGCCCGGCAGCCTGCGTCGGCGCAAAGCCAGGACGCGAGCCACCCGGAAAGGGTGGATGGTTCGGGGGGAACATTGAGGGCGCGAAGTGCGATCGAGCAGACCGCTTTTGCCCTCGGCGCGGAAGCGAGCGAGCCACTTGTAAGCAGTGCGCACCGAGACGCCGAAGGCTGCGGCCACGTCGGCCACGGGTTGATGGAGATCGACGATGCGTTTGATCATCTCGGCTCGACTCCAAGGAGAGAGTTTGGCTTTACTGTGCAGGTTCATGCGGCGCTGGTGCTTGGGTTGGTGTTGCTTTCACAACCCCACCTTCCCAAGTCCTCGCCGCATGAACAACCTATTGGAATATCACACCTAGCCCTGCGCGCACGAGCACTTCGTTCAAGTCCTCACCGTTCGCGTCGATGATGATGCAATACACTCGCCCGAGCGCAGAACGCCCCAAGGCAGCCCGCCAGCGCGTCCAGACGATGAACGGTGCGGCCAGCCGCTAACGGTGCGGCCAGCCGCTTTTTGGTGAAGGCAGCGGCTTCGTGTGCGATCTCCACGGCCTGCGCGCGGCGGATGCCGAAATACGCGGCCTGCTCGTCGAGTCGGTCGCGATAGGCGGTGTCGGCTTCGGGCGTGTCCACGAAATACAGCCGCGCCACAATCTCCCGATCAGTCTCGGGGACGCCGCTGCCGATCACGGCGGCGTGTGTGAATCCGCGCGACGGCGCGCTCTACTTTGTCATCGGCGGACGCAAGACGCAGTCGGCACTGTATCGGCTCACTTGGGTCGGCGACAAAGTTTGAGCACGGAAAAACGCGAAACGGCGGCGATTAGTGATGCAGTGAATTTGCGCCGTGCGCTGGAGGCATTTCACGGGCGTGAAGACGCACGCGCGATTGATGCCGCGTGGCCGCAGCTTGCCAGCGACGACGCGCTGCTCCACCACGCCGCGCGCATCGCCGTGGAGTCGCAGCCGGTGCGTGCGTGGCAAGAGCGGGCGCTCGCGGAGAAGCAACCGCGCGCCGCCTTGGCCGCGCTGCTCGCACTCGCGCGCGTGGGCGATGCGGCCTTGACAGCCGAGGCTGCTCGCGGCGCTGGACGCGATGGACTGGCAAAAGCTCGGTGCGCTGCGTTACGAATTGCTGCGCGTCGTCGCGCTCACGTTCACCCGCGGCGGCGGCGCGTCGCCGGAAATCCGCATGCACTGGGCCGGTGCGGCTGACGCCGCATTTTCCCACGAAGGATCGCACGCTGGATGTCGCGCTCGCCGAGATGCTCATCTTCCTAGAAGCGCCCGACGTTGCATCGAAGACGATGGCGCAACTGCGTGCCGCCGCGACGCACGGGGAACAGCTCGACTACGCGCGGCTCCTGCGTGTGCTCACGACGAGCTGGACGCCGGAGTTGCGCGGCGAATTTTTTGACTGGCTCGGGCAGGCATCGGCGGCGGCGGTTTCAAACCCTTCGTAAATCGGATGCGCAACGACGCGCTCGCCGCCGCGTCCGAGACCGAGCGGGCGGGCTTGGAGAAACGAATCATCGCTGCGACGCCCGCAGTGAAGACGCCCGGTTTCACGTTGCCCGCTGGCCGCGGCTTCGTGAAGGCGTGGACGCTCGACGAACTCACCGCGCTCGCCGAGGCCGCGAAAACTCCGGGCAATGTCGCGCAAGGCCGGCGTTGGTTTGCCGCGATCGGTTCCGCGGCCTGCCACACATTCGCCGGCGAAGGCGGTGCGCTTGGGCCCGATCTCACTGCGGCCGCGGGGCGGTTCATCTCGCGCGACCTGCTTGAATCCATCCTCGATCCGAGCAAGGAGATCAGCGATCAATACGGCAGCATCATCCTCACGAAGCGCGACGGCACGCAGTTGAACGGACGCATTTGCAACCACAGCGAGGGCACCGTGCAGGTGCTGGAGAATCTTTTCGATCCGTCCGCCATCACCAAAGTGAAGGAGCGCGACGTCCTTTCCATCGAGCCATCGAAAGTTTCGCTCATGCCCGCTGGCATGCTCGACGTGCTGCAAGCCGACGAGATTCTTGACCTGCTCGCTTTATTGAAGAGCGGCCTGCACCATCCTTAAACCACCATGAACACAAAACTACTATTGAACCCGATGCTCGTCGTCTTCACGACGTTCACGCTCGCTGAGCAGGAATTGCCCGAGCAGTGGAAGCAACAAGACATCGGCACGGCGCAAATTGGAGGCGCCAACGCGAAAGTCGCCGGTACCGCGAAGCACGGCGGTGGCGTCTTTACGTTGCAAGGCACGATGGACATGTGGGGGCCGGCGGATGGATTTCATTTCGTGTGGCAGCCGAATCACGGCGATGGCGTGCTCGTCGCGCGCGTGACCTGCATGGACAATCCCGGCAAGGTTGGTCACGCGAAGGCGAGCATTTGCATCCGCGAGTCGCTCGACGGCGGATCGCGCTCCGTAACGCAGTGCATGACGCTCGGCGATGGCACGCAGTTCACCTATCGCGGGACCAACGATGGTCCAACGTGCGCATCTTCCCCGATGCCGCCGCGCCGAAACCGAGCGTGCCGAAGGGCACCTTTCCGTGTTGGCTGAAGCTCGTGCGTCGCGGGAATGAGTTCAGCGGCTACGAGTCGGTGGATGGCGAAACATGGTGGCTGACGGGCCAGGTCAAACTCGATTTCAAGGCGGACGCGGTCATTGGCATCACGTCGTCGTCGCACACCAAGGACACGCTCACCACGTCGGTGTTCGATCGAGTGAAGCTGTCCAAGCCCGGCGCGGGTGCCGCGGTGAAGCCCGCAAGAAATCGCGTCTCGCAACTCACGACCATCGGCATTGACGGAAGCGACAAGCGCATCGTTTACCAAACCAACGACGGCATTGAGGCGCCGAACTGGTCGCCCGATGGAAAATGGCTCGTCATCAATTCCAAGGGCGCGCTCCTGCGCATTCCCGCGGATGGCAGCGCCAAACCCGAAGTCATTCCGACCGGCGATGTGAAGGGCGCGAACAACGATCACGTCCTCTCGCCCGACGGGAAGACGATCTACTTCAGCGCGCAGGGACACATCTACGCCGTGCCGTTCGAGGGCGGTCGGGCGCGCCGCGTTTCCAACGACCAGCCGGCCGGGCGGCAGTTCAAATATTTTCTGCACGGCGTCTCGCCCGACGAGAAGATGCTCGCCTACGCCGGTGTGGAAGCCGAAGGCGGCGATCCGTGGGGCCGGATTGATCTCTTCACCATTCCCGCCGCGGGCGGCCCCGATACACGCCTGACGGACACGCCCGCGCCCGACGACGGCCCCGAGTATTCGTCGGACGGCCAGTGGATTTATTTCAACTCCGAACTCAACGCGAAGGTGCCCGGCCACGCGCAATGCTACCGCATGAAGCCCGACGGCACCGGCATCGAGCAGCTCACGCACGACGAGCGCGTGAACTGGTTCCCGCACATCTCGGCGGATCGGAAGTGGATCGTCTATATCAGTTTCCCGCCCGGCACGCTGAAGCATACGGCGGACAAGGACGTGATCCTGCGCCGCATGAAACCCGACGGCAGCGAGCAGGCCGACATCATTGCTTTCAACGGCGGCCAGGGCACGATCAACGTCAACAGTTGGTCGCACGACAGCAAACACGTCGCCTTCGTGATGTATGACATTACTGCGAAGTAAGGCTTCGTGGACGCCTCGCCGTCGCCGTGATGCTGAAACTGAAAACTGATTCTTGTATGACTCGCAAGGCTCTCGCATCCGCTGCCCGCCTTTTGCTCCTGTCGCTCTTCGCGCTGGCGCACGAATGGCATCTCGGAACGCCGACGGAGTGTCTGCCGACTCATCGCGGCTTCGATGAATGGCTCGGCCTGCCCTACTCGAATGACCAATGGCCGCTGCACCCGGAGAAGCCGGGCAAGTTTCCTCCGCTGCCGCTTTACGATGGCGACAAGGCGATCTATCCCGATCTGAGCCATCGCGACATGGAGAAGTTGACCACGCAATACACGGAACGCGCGGTGAGCTCAGCAAAAGGAACAAGGAGCGGCCGTTCTTCCTTTACGTTGCGCACACCATGCCGCATGTGCCGCTCGCGGTGAGTGAAAAATTTCGCGGCACGACCAAGCGCGCGATGCGGTCGAGGAGGTGGACTGGAGCACGGGCGAGATTCTCGCGGCGCTGAAAAAGCACGGGCTGGAAAAGGACAAGGACGCAAGAATCCGCACGGCGTTTACTTCTTCTACGGCGTCCCATTCGGCGGATGGACCGGGGCGGAACTCGAATCCGTGCGCTCGCGTGACTGGAAACTCATTGTGCCCCACAGCTACCGCACGCTCGGCGGCCGCAAGCCCGGCATGGATGGCTGGCCCGCGAATATCAAAAACAGCCCGTGCCCGAACCCGAATTCTACGACATGCGCGCCGACATCGAGGAGCGGCACAACGTCGCGCCGCAACACGCCGGCATCGTGCGCCGGATGCTCGACCTGGCCGAGCAACGCCGCGCCGACCTCGGCGACACGACGCTCAATCGCAAAGGCGCGGGCGTGTGCGAGCCGGGGCGCATCCCGGAATAGACGGAGCCATCGAAAACGACCGCCTGCCGGCGCATTTATGAAACACCGCGCTCTCGTTCTTTTCGTTATGCACCGCGCATTCGCGGGCCCCGCTGGCGGTCCCAATCGGGCAGCAGCCGGTTGGCCGGATAAGTGAGGTAGCACTTGTTCTCCAGGGCGAACTTCGCGATAAAATCGCGGATCTGGCTGCGGCGCACTTTCAAATACGCGTGCGACTCTTCCTGGTTGTGCCGGGTGAAGCAATCGCACGTCTCTGGTAACACAATCAGGTCCGGCTTGTCCGGGAGCACCGCCGCCAATTCTTTCTTCCAGTGGGCGATCATGAATCCACCGCCGCCTGCCCCATCGGTTTGACGTCCGTCACATTGGGCGGCGCGAGCGCGCTTACCGTGTTCTATATTAAACGGTCGACAACCCCGTAAGCGTCCCTTTTCCTGACGCGAACGCGTCCACTTCCAGACCGAGGTGTTGCAGGATGGAGACGTGCAGGTTCGCGAGCGGCGGATTTTTCTCCGGGTCGAACTTGAGATGCTGCCCGTGCTTGAAGCCGCCGCCGAAAAGCATCATCGGCAGGTTGCGCGTGTCGTGGCTGGAGGCGTTGCCGAGGTTGCTGCCGTAAAGGACCGTCGTGCGGTCGAGCAGCGTCTCGCCCTCTTCCTTCGTGTCCTTGAGCGCGGTGAGGAAGTCGGCGATGAGATGCAGGTCGGTGAGTTCGATGATTTTCAGTTGCGAAATTTTCTCCGGATTTCGGCCGTGGTGCGAGAGGTTGTGCCAGTCGCTGGTCACGCCCTCGATCGGCGGTGCGACGCTGGAACCGTTGAAGAAAACGGTGGCGAAGCGGGTGGAGTCGGTCTGCAACGCGAGCCGCACCATGTCGAGTAGCAGCTTGTGCCGCGTGATGAAGTCGCTGGGCACGGTCGGGTCTTTCGGCGGCGCGTAGTCCACCTTCGGCTTCGGACGCTTGGCCCAGTCCTCGGCGGCGCCGAGCCGGCGCTCCACGTCGCGCACGGAGGTGAAATACTGGTCGAGCGTCTCGCGGTCGCGCGGGCCGACGCGGTTCTGCAACCGCTTCGCGCGATCGAGCGAGGCGTCCATGATGCTGCGCCCGTCCTGGATATTTTGCATCTGCTCGCGCTTCTCGGACTCGGAGCCTTCGAGGAAAAGCTGCGCGAACAAATTCGACGCGCGCTCCTCCGTCGGGATGCGCACGCCGCTGCGCGTCCACGAGAGGCCCAGCCCGCCTTGCGACAGCGTGAGGAACGGAACGCGCGTGTCCGGTTGCAGCTTCTCGATGGCGAACTGGTCGAGCGAAATGGTGTTGCGGAAACTCACCGCGCCCGGATGCGCCGCGCCGGTGAGGAACGACGACTCCGACGAATGTCCGCCGTCCACGAGCGGATGCGAAAGGCCGGAGAAAATCGTGAACTCGTTGCGCAGATGCGCGAAGGGTTCGAGATACGGCGTGAGCGTGTAATCGCGCCCGGCCTGCTCCGGAGACAGGAACGGCGTGTGCAAGCCGAGGCCCGTCGCGATGCAGACGAGGCGGCGCTTGCCCGGCGCGGCGGCGGCGCTGCCGGCGCGTGGCAGCATGGCTTCGAGCAGCGGCAGCGCGAGCAGCGTGCCAGAGCCTTTCAGAAACGTGCGGCGGGTGAGTTGGGCTTTCATGGGCGTTTCTCTATTTGTTCAGGAACAACGGCGACTCGACGATGGCATGCACGAGCGAGCGCAGACCGAAATTCTTTCCGCGCACCGACTCGACGATGTCCTTCACCGCGCGCCGGTCGGCGTAGCTCACGCCGCTGCCGGTCGCATACACGACCAGCTTCTCCGTGAGGCAGCGAGCGATGCGGTCGGGATTTGCGGCGAGCAGCTTCTTGAATTCATCCATGTCGTGAAACTTTCGGCCATCGGCGAAGGCATCAGCGGCGTCCACGTCCGGGCCGTGCTTGTACCGCACGCCCTGGTTGCGGTTGCGCGTCTCCACGCGCGAACCTTCGCCGAGCGACCGATAAAATGTGCGCCAGCCGCCAATCACATCGTAGCACTCCAGCGCAAAGCCGAGCGGATCCATTTTACGATGGCACGAGGCGCACTCGCCAATCTCGCGATGCTTGGCGAGTTGCTCGCGAATCGTCACCGCGCCGCGAATGTCCGGCTCGACCGCGGGCACGCCGGTGGGCGGACCGGGCGGAGGCTCGCCGAGAATCTTGTCGGCCACAAATTTCCCGCGCAGCACCGGCGAGCTGGTGGTGCCGTTGGCCGTCACCTTCAACACCGCGGCCTGAGCGAGCACGCCGCCGCGTTGCGAACCGGGCGCGAGCGACACCTTCCGAAACTCCGGCCCGCTGACGCCCGCGATGCCGTAATGCTTCGCGAGTCGCTCGTTCAGGAAGGTGAAGTCGGAGTCAATGAAGCTCATCACGCTGTGATCCGCGCGCAGCACCTCGTCGAAGAACGACTCGGTCTCGCCGAGCATTGAGGCTTTCAGATACTCATCGAACTCGGGGTAGAGCATCTTGTCGGGCAGCGTGGCGTCGATGTCGCGCAGGTTGAGCCACTGGCCGGTGAAGTTTTTGGTGAAGCGCGCGGCCTTCGGGGCTTTCAGCATCCGCTCGACTTGGGCACGCAGGTTTTCAGGGGTGCTCAACTTTTTCTCCGCCGCGAGCCGGAGCAGTTCGCCGTCGGGACACGAACTCCACAGGAAATACGAAAGCCTCGACGCGACGGCCTCATCGCTCAACTTGCCGGGCTGCTCGTCGAGCAGCAGAAAGTCCGGCGCGCACAACACGCCCTTGAGTGCGATGCGCAGGGCCTTGTCAAACGACGCGCCCGCCGCAATCCGGTCGCGCGCGAGCCGCAGAAACGGCGCGATGTCCTCCTCGCTCACCGCGCGGCGGAATGCGCGCGGCACGAACTCGCGCACGATGCGCTCGGCGTCGGCCTCGGGATTTTTCGACGCGACGGTGAAGCGCGGCGCGGCGTTACGGCTGTTGCGCCCGGCGTCAGCGCGCTGCGTTTGTTCGACTTTCAGATTGGCGAACAGACTTGTTCGCCCTTGTGTCGTTTCGCGCACCGGCCCCTCGATCTCGACCGCCTGCACGGCGAGACCGGCACCTTGGTAGTTGGCCGCGCCGATGCGGTAGATGTCGTAGCCGACGTCGTAGGGCATGAACTTGATCGTCTCCCCGGCGTCGAGGCGCACGGCAAATTCGGTCGGCGCAAAATCGCCGTCCACGATCGGCGGCGCGCGGAAGTGCCCGATCAATCTCGACTCCGCGTCGCGGCGGAACAGCTCGGCGGTATAGACGCGAAACGTGATGGGCTGCTCGCTCTGGAACGCATACGCGCCGACGCGAAAGCGGTAGCGTCCCGCGACCGGCGCCTTGAACTTCCTCAAGTGCGTGGGCGGATTTTCGTTCGACAGGAAAAACACGCGCGCAAACTGCGGCCCCGCGCCGACGTCGCGCATGATGTTCGGATTGATGCCGTCGCCCTCGTAAGTGTAGCGCTCCTTCACCATTGGCGGGAGCGCCTCGTTCGCCATGGCCGCTTCGAGCGCCGTCTCCGCTGCCTGAAGGTAGCGCTCCATGAGCACGCTCGACAGGTCGAGCGCGCCGCCCACCTTGTCGAAGCCGAGCGCCGTGCCGTCCTCGGGGAGCAAATCCTTCAACGGCGTGTCAATCCCGAGCAGATCGTGCAGCGTGAATTCGTGCTCGACGCGGTTCAAGCGCCGCACCCGGCCGCGCCCTTCGCTCCCGCGCCGCGCGAGATCGGCGGCGAGCAGATTCGCGTCAATCCAACCCGCGACCATCTTCACCGCAGCGGCGGGCGGGCGGGGTTCATCCTTCGGCGGCATCTCGCCCGCTTCGATGCGCTCCATGATTTTCAGCCAGTGCGCCGCCGTCTGCGCGTCATCGAACTTCGCCGGCAACTGATCCACGCGCAGTCCGCCCTTCTGCTTCTCCGCGCCGTGACATTCTGTGCAATGCTCTGCAAACAACGGACGCACCGCGGCCTCCGGCGCCGCCGCATCCACCGCCGCACCGAACGACTGCGCGCCAATGCCCCAGGAAATCAGCCCGGCACGCGCGATGGCATTCATCGGCATGTTCACCCCTCGGGTTGCATTTCAGTAGACGATCACTGAAATGAATCCTCTCGATGATCCCATCTCACAGGGAGAATCATTGCGTCTTGCCATCATCCGGCGAGCCGAGGCTCTTCCGATGAAACTCAAAGACCTTCGTCCCCAGTTTCCGGTAATAGAGCGGCGACTCGTGCGCGACGTCGGGCACGACTTCGTAATCATGCTCAATGCGCAGTCCAGTCAGCTGGTCGTGCAGCTCCTTGTTGCGCGGGAGCAGGCCGTCGAGCGAGCCGCAGCCGATGCGGATGTGCGTCCGGCCGCGCAGGTTGTCGGCGTTCTGTTTTGCCAAAGTCAGCGGATACTCGGCTGCGCGGCGCGCATTGTCTTCGCCGAAGACCGCGAACATCGGACCATCCTTCGGTAAGTTCGTGAGATTCGGATCAATCAATGCGCCCGCATTGATGACCACGGTGCCGAATAACTCGGGATACTTGAAGCCGAGATGCCCCGCGCCGTAGCCGCCCATCGAGTAGCCTTCGATCACGCGGCCCTCGCGCTTGGCGAGCGTGCGATAGGTCGCGTCCACGTGCGGGATCAAATCCTTGATGATCACGCTCTCCATCGGAATTTTTCCGTCGGACGAGTCGCAGTAAAAACTTTTCACCATGCCGTTGACCGACACGATGATGCAGGGCAGCAACTTGCCCTCCTTCATCGCGCCACTGGCTTCCGGAACGAACATCGTCGCGCCGCCGCGCTGGTTCGCGCCCATGCCGTGCAGCCAGTAGATCACGGGGAAGCGTTTCGACTCGTGCTCGTAACCCGGCGGCAGCCACACGAGGTAACTCACTTCGCGATCAAGCACCTTGCTCGTGAACGTTTTATACTGCGTGCCGTTGGGCGCTCCTTGGTCCGGGTCCAGCCATTCGGCCTTCGCCATGGGCCGCTGCTTCTTCTGTTGGTTTGCACCCGCTTGGTTGGGGGTGGCCGATTTTTCTGTCTGGCCTGGCTCCGCACCGAACGCTACGAACGTCGCGAGTAGAAACGGCGAGAGAGGTGAGGATGCGGGGTATTTCATGATTCGTGTTGGCGTGGGGTGACCGGTTTGTCGTCACTTGCGGGCTGGATAGAACTTTGTGAACTGGTTGCGGCTGTTGGAAACCGTGAACGACCCGTCCGCATGGGCGGAAAGTTTGATGAAGCGTGGCGTGTTGTCGCGAGCGAGAGGATTCTGGCCGCCGATGGACGGACGGTGTGAGTTTCTCTATGCGCTTTCAGAGTAGCCCTGTTGGGAGACCGCCTTGCGAGAGGAGTTTGCCAGTCTCCTTGGTTACAAAAATGCCAGTGCCGGTATTCAAGTGTGAGGCAGCGGCGCCAATGTGGTCCGCGCGCGCGGCAGACGACGTGACAATGAGAACGCGAAGGCGTGGAGTCGCAAATCGGGAACGGTGGATGCCGGCTTTCCATGTGGCCGCGTAGGCTTGAAGTTTTCGCAATATGGAACTCGTGCCGTGTTTCGCGCGTTCGACCGGCATCGTGCCGCGGTCGGCTTCGAGGAAGCAGAGGATGCGTTCGCGAGTCTCGGTAAATTCCAAGGCGAAGACGCGGTCGGGGATGACGCCGAGTTTTCCTGATCCCGAAACCATCACCGTCCAGCGAAATGGGTCGCGCAGTGCGCGGGTGGCTTCGGGGAGGGGGATTTCGTGCTCGATGAGCAGGCGCACGTCGCCGCGACGGCGGCAGGCGAGCTCGAGGGCGACCATAATGTCCGAGACCATGAGCGCGTGTTCGAGGAAGATGCGTTTGATGGAACGATTGCGGGTTGTCCAGTCGAGCCGGGCAAATGGTAGATTCGCGAGGCGGCGGAGATGGGCGGCGCCACGGGAGGCGAGGCCGTGGACGATGCTCCGCGAGCCGCCGCGCTGGAAGTAGTCGAGCTGGCAGAGCGGGCGCTCCAGGTAGCCGTGATGGTAGAGGGCTTGGAGTCTGCGGAGGATACGCTGGCGGCTGCCGCCGATGAGTTCGGCGATCTGGTGCGAGCGAAGGAAGCGGTGCCGGTTGACAGCACGAAGAATCTCCGTGTCACGGTCGGTGGGGGTGATGGGCGGGAATTCCCGAGCCCGGCGAAACCTGGGATGGCGTATTTGCATCGCCATCCAATTCTATCACGAACGGTGGAAAATCGGTGGTGATCGCGGATCACATCCGCACCGGTAGAAACGGGATGCGGCCTTTGCGAATCCTTCGCGGATCGCTCTCCCTTTCGCCGAGCCAGCTTTCGATCTTCGCTTGCAAATCTGCGCCGTTCGCACACGGGATAGGCCGGTTTCAGCGCTGAAGTCCCATGCTTCTGAAGGATGCCGTGAGGGCGAGGCCAAGAACGCCTGAGCAAACCACGCCGAAACAGTGCAACTCCATCCTGACGCATCCGTTGAGGGATGTATGATTCAGCGGCCCCCTTCCAGCGGAAGAAAACAAAACCACCTCTGGTTCGCTGGCCTTGCGGTGTTGCTGGGGCTGCCGATGTCGCTGGTCGGCGCGGAACGGGCGACGCAGGAGAAGCAGCTTGAACTGATGCTCAGCCGTTTTCCCGCGGCCGATTCGAACAAGGACGGCAAGCTGACCATCGATGAGTTCCGGGTGTTTCGCGGCAAGACAAGGGCCGGCGGCACCCCGACTTTGCCCGGAAAATCTGTGGAGCACTTTCCAGCGCCTCCTGCGGCCTCGCCAAACGCCACGCGGGTCGCGATCGAAATCACGTCTGAACATTCGATGACGATCAACCCGAAGATTTACGGGATCAACTGTGCTGAGATGTTCATCTTCGATCTCGTGCAGAAGCCGGAATATATCGCGGCGCTTGGCGAGTTGCAATTCAACACGTTCCTCTTTCCCGGTGGTTCGTCGTATCATCACCCGTCCGGCTCGGGCGGGTTCAACATGAGTCAGGAAGAGATCGCGAAGTCACGGCACGGCACGGAGCACCGCGCGAACAAAGTGGGTTCCCCCGATTTCTTTGAGCAGTATGTCGGCTTCATCAAACCGATGGGCGGTCATGCCGTGTTCATCCCGAACGTCGCCAACGGCACGGTCGCAGAGCTTGACTATTACTTGAAGAAGATGACCGAGGCGCGAGTGCCCATCGACTGCGTGGTGCTCGGCATGGAGGTGCAACTCGGCGCGTTTCGGTTCGAGACCAGCGCGGCGTATGTCACAGCGATCACGCCTTACGTTGAGTATCTCAAAGCGAAATATCCTGGCGTGCGCATCGGCGCATGGAGCACTCCGGTGGGGAGGAAGGCATCGGTGCCATCTTCTTATCGGCAATGGAACAAAGACGTGGCGAAGGTGCCAGGCATCGATGGTTTTGCGCAGTATGGCTGGACGGAGTTTGGCGGTGGTCCGATGCGCGGTCGCGATAGCGAAGCGAGCACACCGGCGACGCGGCTCAAACAGTATGATGCCTTCGTTGAACACTTCCCGAAGCAACAGATCGACGTCTATGCCGAGGACTGGGGAAACAAGAAGATGTTCATGCTGCAATGGGGCACGCACGCGGATCGCAACCTGGTCGTGGAAGGCCTGCACTCGGTGAACTTTCTGTTCTTCATGACGAGCTACAACGCAAGCCACGATAACTACTTCGAGGCGGCCACATGGTCCGTGCCGATCATGCAAGACCTCACGACCGGCAAACGCAAGAACAGCGGGGGCGGCGTCACGTATAAGAAGGACATCGCGCTGTGGTCGCCGTATCTGTATGTGAAGCCGTTGCGCACGTTCTACAGCGGCGACAAGAAGCTACTCGCGTCATCGGCAACGGGCGGCGGTAAAGATGGCGAAATGGAACTCGTGAAAACGCTCGCGGCGACGGGGCCGGATGGACACAAGTATTTGTGCGTTCTGAATCGCGGCCCAGCGCGCGCACTCGGCGAACTCAAGGTGGATGGCAGAGCGATTTCCGACAGCACGAGCGTGCGTGTCGAATCCGTGTGTGGAGACAGCTTATCCACGACAGGCGCCGCATTGAAGACCTTCGTTGGGGAGCAAACGATCGGAACTATCACAATCGAACCGTATAGCGTGACCACGATGATCCTGCCATGAACCACTTCCTCTTCCCGACCATCATCGCTGCCATGCTCGTCGTGACCGTTCATGCGTCCGCGCAATCCGACGAGACGAAAAGCAAACTCCTTCAGCGATTCCCCGATGCCGACAAAGACAAGGACGGCAAGCTCTCGGAGCAGGAGATGCTCGATTTGAAGAAGTGGATTCGGAAAAACGGCGGCGTCGCCGCGCAAACCGGGACAACCGCTCCGCCAGGCACAGCCGCCAAGCCAGATTCCAAGGAACAAAAAGCCGACCGGCGCCGCGCCAAGATGCGCGTCACGCCAACTTTCACCGACGTGGCCTACGGTCCCCTCGAACGTAATACGCTCGACTTTTGGAAAGCCGAGTCGTCCACACCAGCACCGTTATTGGTGCTCATTCACGCGGGCGGATTCACCGGTGGCGACAAGTCCTTCTGGTATTCGCATCCGCTGGTGAGCTTCTGCCATGAGCACGGCATCTCCGTCGCGGCGATCAACTATCGCCTTGTGCGCACCGATCCTTACCCGGCGCCCATGCATGATGGCGCGCGTGCGGTGCAATTCCTTCGTTCCAAGGCCGCGGAGTGGAACATCGACAGCAAGCGCATCGCCGTCGCGGGTGGTTCCGCCGGAGCGTGCATCGCCGTTTGGCTGGGCATGCACGACGACTTGGCGGACCCGAAGAGCGCTGATCCCATCGTGCATGAATCGACGCGCGTTGCTTTCGTTATTTCCTATGACGGCCAGACCTCGCTCGACCCGGAAGTGAATACCAAGATCAACGCCTTATCGACCGCGCATCCGTGGTATGGCCAGCTCTTCGGCATGCCCACCACCGAGTTGAAATCTGATCGCGCGCGCAAGCTCATCGACGATGCGACTGCGCTCAACTTCGTGAGCAAAGACGATCCGCCTGTCTATATGAACTACCAGATGGATCTCACGCCCATCCCGCTGCCGAAGGGCGACCAAAACATGCATCACCCGCACTTTGGCGTCCTGTTGAAAGCGAAGATGGACGCGCTGGGTTTGGAGTCGGTCTTGCATTACTTGAGCAAGCCTGCGCAACCCGGCGAGGACTTCGAGTTCATCACCAAACACTTCGCGCCGAAATGAACAGCAAGTTCGCCATCCTCTCGGCGCTCCTGTGTGCTACAGCATCCGCCGCTGACCTTGAACCGACCCTCGGCAAGAAAGGGATGTTGTTGCGCGAAGAAACCTTCGCTGCCGACATCTTGCCTACAGAAGCAAGGCAAGTGGTTCACACTATTGCTCCAATTCAAAGGCGAGACCGTCGTCGCGCAAGTTGAAGGCAAGAAGCCGCTGCGTGCTTCGAGCAAAGATTTCGGCGCCAAGAAACCCGGCATCGAATTCCGCGTCGCAGGCCGGGACGGCGGCGACATTCTGTTCGACAACCTGCGCGTTTGGGAACTGCGATAGTAGCGAGCGCTGAACGCGCGATACTCAATGGAGGCGCAGGCTCATATCCGGACCGGGAGAAACGGAATACGTCCTTTGCGAATCCTGCGCGGATCACTGTCCCGCTTCCCGAGCCAGCGTTCGATCTTCGCTTCCACCTCGACGCGCGGCGCGGCGTATTTTTCGCGCGAGCGGGCGATGAGTTTCTCGCGGCGACCGACGCGCAGGTCGATGGGTGGGAGAGTGCGGGCGAGGAAGGGCTCGCGAGTCCGGCCTTCTTCGGCGAGGCGCGCGACGATGTGGAAGCGGTCGAGACCGACGAAGGTTTCCAGCGGGTAGATGTCGCCGAATTCACGGCGCAAGACTTCCGCGTCGGCGTCCGACCCGGAAGGACACGAGCGAGCCGACATTGCCAAAGACCGCACCGCGCACCGCGGGCGGCACCTGCTCGATGTATTGATGGGAGAGCGCGAGACAGAGACGATATTTCCTCGCCTCGGAGAGGATCGAGGCGAAGGCGTCGGTGGTGAAGTTCTGGAACTCGTCGATGAACAAGAAAAAATCGCGGCGTTCCTCCTCGGGCTGATGGACGCGCGACATCGCGGCGAGTTGGAACTGCGTGGTGAGCAGGCTGCCGAGCAGGCCGGATTTGTCCGCGCCGAGCCGGCCTTTGGAGAGGTTCGCGATGAAGACGCGGCCGGTGT
Organism: Chthoniobacterales bacterium; assembly: GCA_038238555.1. Classification (GTDB taxonomy): domain Bacteria; phylum Verrucomicrobiota; class Verrucomicrobiia; order Chthoniobacterales; family Chthoniobacteraceae; genus JANNXQ01. The sequence continues at coordinate 55,062 of JBBRXP010000012.1, forward strand.
TCATCATGAAAGGGATGCTCACTTTCGTGCGCACCTGGCCAAGAATGTTACGGACGACGGGATTGAGCAGAAATTGTCCGACCTTGTTTTGAATCGGCGCGATCGCTTCGCGTTGGAAACGCGGATCGTATTGCTCGTATTCGTCCGTCCAGAAAGCGCGCACGAAAGGGTCGCGCACCTTCGCCACGATGCGGCGGCGATAGTCGGCGTCGGTGAGCATCCGATTCACGCCGAGCAGGGAAGTGTTCGGGCAATCGAGCAGCGCGGCGATGGTGTTGTAGAGGATGTATTCGAGGCGCGGCCCCCACGAGTCGCGCCAGATGCTCTTGAAGGCGCCGACGATGCCGCTGGCGACGAGGTGCCGGTCCTCGGGTGCGACGTTGGCGATGAGATTGAGGCCGATGGGGAAGTCGAGGTCGCCCGGATTGAAATACACAAGGTCGTCCGCACGATGCGACGGGATGCAGTCGAGCAATTCCTCGGCGAGATCGCCGTGCGGGTCGATCAGCCCGACGCCGTGCCCCGCGGCGAGATGCTGGACGATGAGATTGCGCAGCAGCGTCGTCTTTCCCGTGCCAGTCTTGCCAATGAGGTAAAGATGCTGGCGGCGATCGGACAGCGAAAGACCGCAAGCGCGTTCGCCGCCCCA